>JADFMD010000006.1 GCA_022564055.1 Gemmatimonadota bacterium | reverse complement strand
AGGGCTCGCTGTTGTGTCTCGTGCGGCGCGTAGCGGTTTTCTGCTCCCGAAGGACACCTGGGACTTTCCTCCGTCGGAGCAGTGGCCCTCGGACTGGGTGGGCAGCCTCGAAATCAGCTCGGAGGAAAAGGGGGAGCACCCCGAAATGTCTGCCGCGAAGGCGTGGGTTCCCTACCTCTTGCTGGCCATTCTCCTGGTCCTGAGCCGGCTTCCCGAGTTTTCCTGGTGGGATGTCCACCCGGAGAGAATGTTCGGAGACTTACTGAGGAGCTTCAGCATCGAGTGGGCCGGGATCTTCGGAACTTCGGTGACCGCCACCACCACACCGCTCTACCTGCCGGGCACGCTTCTGATCGCGGTCGTGGGGATCACGGCTTTGTTACACCGCATGAGCGCGACGGCCCTCAAGAACGCGTTCGTCGACTCCAGCCGGGTCCTGCTGGGAGCCGGCTTCGTGCTGATCTTCACCGTGCCCATGGTTCGTGTCTACATCAATTCGGGGGTGAACGCGGCAGGCCTCCAATCGATGCCGCTCGAAATGGCGGGTTGGGTCGCCGACACGGTGGGGGGCGTCTGGCCACTTTTCGCGGGCGTGACCGGAGCCCTGGGCGCCTTCATCGCCGGTTCGAACACGGTGAGCAACCTCATGTTCGCGGCTTTTCAACACGGGGTGGCTGCGCGCCTGGCTATCTCGAGCGCGATGATCGTGGCCCTCCAGGCCGTGGGAGCCGCGGCAGGAAACATGATCGCAATCCACAACGTAGTCGCCGCCTCCGCCACGGTGGGGCTGCTGGGACGGGAAGGGGCCACCCTGCGAAAGACCATCCTGCCCACGATCTACTACCTGACGGTGATCGGTGTCTTGGGGCTCCTGGCGGTATACGTGTTTGAGATCGCGGGACCGCTCTCGGGAGGTTAGTTCTGCCTCCCACTCCCCGCGTAAGGAAGCCCTGGCGCACCGATTATCGAACGAATCTCGGCCTCCGCAGAAAATGGGTCTCCGCCCGACTCCTCGAATCGTCCTTGGAGGTCGAAGGCGATGGTTTCGAGCGGAATCGCCATGTAGTTGAAGCGGTTCTGTATGAAGGGAGTCACATACCTACGGGCGAACTCGTGGATCCCGAGCACGTCATACTGAACCACGTGCACCATCTCGTGGAACACCACCGAATGGGACGGCGGCCCGGGCACCTGCTCGCCATTCACGAGAATGACGTCCCCAAAAGTGATCGCTGCCCAGACTGTGAAGTCTAGCGGAAAGGATTCTCCGGCCTCTTCAAACTCTCTGTAGAAAGGAGGATTGTCGATGCTCGGGACGTTTCTTATGCGGGTCCGATCCAGCGTCTCCGGCTCGAAAAACCCACCGAGGGCGGCCACGGTGGTATCGGGCAGAGGCTTCGCGTGCACGCGGTGTTGCGCACGCTGACTCTCGATCCAATGTCCGGCGTTCTCGGCCAGGTACGAGACCAACTGCTGCATGTTGAGGCGTTTGGGGTCCGTCACCGGAAGTCCCTACACATCCAGGTTCTTGACGTACTTGGCGTTGGCCTCGATGAATTGGCGCCGCGGCTCTACGTCGTCGCCCATGAGCTGGCTGAAAATCAAGTCCGCCTCGGACGCGCTGTCCACCGTCACCTGATAGATCGTTCGCGCCTCCGGATCCATGGTCGTGCGCCAAAGCTGATCCGGGTTCATCTCCCCGAGACCCTTGTACCGCTGAATATGAATACCCCGCGTCTCTCCCTCCGGCTTCCCGTTCGAAAGGCGACCGATGTACTCGTCACGCTCTTCCTCCGAGTAGGCATAGTACTCCTTCTTTCCCTTCGACACGCGGTAAAGGGGCGGCTGAGCGATGTAGATGTAACCCTCCTCGATCAGATCCCTCATCTGCCGGAAGAAGAAGGTGAGAAGCAGGGTGCGGATGTGAGCACCGTCCACGTCCGCATCAGTCATGATGATGATCTTGTGATAGCGGGCCTTTTCGATTTCGAAATCCTCCCTGATACCGCATCCGATGGCGGTGATCATCGCCCGGATCTCTTCGTTCGAGAGGATCTTGTCGATGCGCGCCCGCTCGACGTTGAGAATCTTGCCCTTGAGCGGAAGGATGGCCTGGAAGGACCGGTCCCGACCCTGCTTCGCACTTCCACCGGCGCTGTCTCCCTCGACCAGGTAGATCTCGCACAGGCTCGGATCGGAAATGGAACAGTCCGCAAGCTTGCCTGGGAGGACACCCCCCTCGAGAGCACTCTTTTTGCGAGCCAGATCCCTGGCCTTGCGGGCAGCCTCCCGGGCTCTCGCCGCAGACAGTGACTTCTCGATGATGGCCTTGGCGGCCTTGGGGTTCTCGTCCAGAAAGATCCCCAGGTGCTCATTGATCGCAGCTTCAACCGCCCCCCGCACCTCGCTGTTCCCGAGCTTGGTCTTGGTCTGCCCCTCGAACTGAGGCTCCATGACCTTCACGCTTAGAATACACGTGAGTCCCTCACGCACATCGTCGCCCGACAGGCTCTCCTCGTCCTTCTTGAACAATTTGTTGCGTCGGCCATAGTCGTTGATTGTCCGCGTGAGCGCGGCCTTGAGCCCCGTCAGATGGGCCCCACCCTCATGCGTGTTGATGTTGTTGACGAAGGTGTGTGTGTGCTCGCTGAACCCGTCGTCGTACTGCATCGCCAACTCGATGTCGGCCTCTTCGCGGCTGGCCTCGAAGTAGATGATCTTTTCGTGAAGCGGCTGCCGGGAACCCCGCACGTGCTCCACGAAGGAGGCGAGCCCACCCTCGTACTGATGGGTCTCCTCGGTACCGTCCCGCTCGTCGGTGAGCACGATCTTCAGTCCCTTGTTGAGGAACGCGAGCTCGCGTAGGCGATTGTTGAGGGTCTCAAAATTGTACGAGCGTTCGGGAAAGATCTCCGGGTCCGGCATGAAGGTGACAACGGTTCCGCTGCCTTTCGCCTTTCCGAGCGTCTTGAGCTCGGTCTCTTTGATTCCCCTCGCGTAGCGCTGATGGTACCGGTGGCCGTCTCTGGTGATCTCCACTTCCAGCCACTCGGAAAGTGCATTCACCACGCTTACGCCGACACCGTGGAGACCCCCTGATACCTTGTAGGAGTCCTTATCGAACTTTCCGCCCGCGTGCAGCGTGGTCATGGCGAGCTCCACGCCGGGCACACCCTCTTCGGGGTGTATATCAACGGGAATTCCCCGGCCATCGTCGGTGACGGTTACCGAGCCGTCCTCACGGAGCACGACCTGTATTTCGGTGCAGAAGCCGGCCATCGCCTCGTCGATGGAGTTGTCAACAACTTCATACACGAGGTGGTGCAGTCCCCGGGCGGACGTCGACCCGATGTACATTCCCGGGCGCTTCCGAACAGCCTCGAGCCCCTTGAGTACCGTGATCTGCCCGGCCGTGTAGTCACCGTTGGTCCGGTTGTCGTCCTTTTTTTTGTCGCCTTTCTTCGCCATCTACAGCTCACTCCTTTATGGGTCTGGCCTCCACGCCGTCCCTAAACCGGCCGTTACGATCCATCCCCCTCCATCAGCGTCAGGACAATCCGATCGATCGTCCCCTCCCCTCCCAACTCCGCATTGACCCGTTCCAACAGGGCCTCCTTCATGAGGCTTAATTCCATGAGCCACGCACTGCTCCGGACCTCTACAAACAGCGTCGACGCTACGACTGTCTTCGCCTTCGTCACGTCGGAAATTCTTTTCCCGACCGCGCCCGACCAAACGTCGAGCGCGCCGATCCTCCGGATCTGTGTACTCAGGCCGCGCCTCTCCAAGAGGTTATCGAGGAGATCCCCCACCCGTGTCGGCCCAGCCTCGGTCACGCGCAGATCCGCCCCTCGCGGATTCCCCAGCGGGGAAGCGTGTCGCCCTGAAGGGGTACGTCGCTTTCCTTGGGCGCGGTGATGATGACCTGACCGAACCGATCCTGCCCCATCAGCCCGAAGATCCTCTCTCTTCGAGCGTCGTCCAACTCGGCAAACGCGTCGTCGAGCAGGAGCACCGGAGCACTGTTCTTCGCCTTGCGGATCGCATCTCCCTCGATCAACCGGAGCGCGAGTGCCACGGTCCGGCGCTGCCCTCCCGAGCCGAACTCCCTCACCTCGACTTCATTCTCACCCTCCACGAGCGTGAGCAGGAGCTCGTCGCGATGGGGTCCGGTACTCGTACTTTGTCGCCGAAGATCTACGGCCCAGCGGGCGTCCAGGGTGTCCTGGTAGGCTTGATAGATTCCGTCGTCCTCCCAGTCCTCCACGGACACCTTGGGCGTGTAGGTCATCGTCGCCGAGTCCCCTCCACTCACCGCTTCGTAGTAGCCGCGAAAGGCATTCCGCCACTCGGAAACCCATCGATGCCGTGCCCCCATCACGGTCGCTCCGCTCCGAGCGAGGGGCTCGTCCCATGCCCTCACCACCGCCTCGGCCTGATTGGCGCGGAGCGCCGCGTTCCGCTGTGCCAGTGCGTGCCGGAACCCCTGTAGCGCCACCAAGTATCCTTTCTCGTTCAGCGAAAGGGCCACGTCCAGGAATCGGCGGCGGCGGACCGGTCCCTCGTTCACGATGCCGACATCGCCCGGTGAGAAAATCACGGCGCCCAGCCTCCCGATCGCATCCCCGATGCGTTCCGGCTCGGCACCGTCGATGGTCACCCTACGGCGACGACTCGATGCTTCATACGCCGCCGCGACCTCGGTGGAGGAGCCCCCAACTCCGTTCTCGGAAACCACTTCACCGGCAACCCGGAAGACGTCCTCTCCGAAGGTTATGAGGTGCTCCAGGCGGGCACCGCGAAAGGAGCGGAAGGTCTCCAAATAGTAGATGGCCTCGAGTAGGTTCGACTTCCCCTGAGCGTTCCCACCGATGACCGCCACGCCCTCCGGAGGGAAGGAAATCTTCTGCTCCCCGAGGTTGCGAAAAAGCCGGGTTTTCAGCACGCTCAGGTGCAAGGAACGGATGCCAGGAAAAGCCTTGGAAGCATGGGGAAATTTAACGGTCCGGAGGCCCTACATCTACCCGTCGGGCCCCCAGGCTATTCGCCCTTGAAAGCGGCCTTGCGCTTCTCGAGAAAGGCCGTCATTCCCTCTTTCATGTCGGTGGTGGACGCGAGCAACCCAAAAAGCGCGGATTCGAAGCTCGCGGCGTCCGCCGGTGCCGAATTTTGGGCCAAATAAAGGGACTCCAGTGCCATGCGAACCGCGATCGGGCCGTTCTTCGTAATCCCTCGGAGGAACACCTTCGCCTGGTCGAGAAGCTCTTCCTGGGAATAGACGGCGCTCACCAAGCCGATCCGTTCCGCCCTCTCCGCGTCGATCATAGCGCCGGTCAGCACCATCTCCACGGCAAGGCCGAAACCCACGATTCTGGCGAGCCGCACCGTCCCGCCGTAGCCGGGCATTATGCCGAGCCCCACCTCGGGAAGCCCAAATCGGGCATTTTCGCTGGCGACTCGGAGGTGGCACGCAAGAGCCAGTTCGCATCCCCCACCCAACGCGTACCCTCCTACGGCGGCAAGCACAGGCTTCGGAAAACGCTCAATCTCCGTAAAAGTCCTCTGCCCCTCGCGGCTGACCTTCACGCCGGTGAGCGGTGTGAGCTGAGCGAGCTCGCCAATGTCCGCTCCGGCGACAAAGGCCTTATCCCCTGCCCCGGTCAGGATCACTCCCAGGACACCGTCGTCGTCCTTGAGGTCACGGAACACGTCCCCGAGCTCACGTACTACCTCTGCATTCAGGGCGTTGAGCTTATCGACACGGTCGATCACGACGATCGCCAGCTCCCCCTCCCACTCGACTCGAATGTACTGAAGATCACTCATGGCAGGCTCGGCAAGATCAAGCGTGGGAGGGCCCCCGGGGGGAGCCCATCAGGCAAAAGTTAGGAGGGCCGATCAGGGGGCGCCATCCGCCCATAGCGCCCGCTAGGAGGCCTTGGTACCTTGGGGCGCCGCACGGCCTACTTGGCGCGTGAATCCCCATCGATCTCCAAGGAGCGTAACGATAATGAGCCGGTCCCTCAACAAGGTCATGCTCATCGGAAACGTGGGAAACGACCCCGACGTCCGAGCCACCTCTTCGGGCACCCAGGTTGCGAAGGTGTCCCTGGCCACGAACCGCCAGTGGAAGGACGGCTCCGGTCAGCAGAAAGAGAAGACCGAGTGGCACCGTCTGACCTTTTTCGGTCGCCTCGTCGACGTCGTTGATCAATGGGTGAAGAAGGGTGACCGGCTCTACGTCGAGGGGCGTATCGAATACTCCGAGACCGAAAAGGACGGCCAGAAGAGGTACTGGACCGATGTCGTCGTCACCGAGATGGTCATGCTCGGGTCCACCGCTGGCGGCGGGGGGGGTGAGGGTGGTCGCCGTGAAAGCATTGAGAGCGATCCCAGGGCGTCGTCGAGCCCACCGATATCCGAACCGGACGACGACCTGCCGTTCTAGTCCTTCTCCCCGCGTCTACGCGTCGGGTACATCGTCGAGCTCGCTTTCCCAGAGACCTATCAGTTGATCGTCGTAACGGGCCGGGTCCCGTTCATATTCCGCGGCCCACTGTTCGAACGGGGGCAGCGTGAGCCGTTGAGCGACACCCTCGGTGGCCAATCGCACCATCTGCTCGTACGAAGGATCACTCTTCTGACCACCCGCCCTGAGCGCCTCCTGAGCGAGGACGTAGATCTCGTCCGGCGAAAGCAGCAGCAGGTGTTCAGCGACTTGGGAGGAACAGTAGTCCAGGTACTTCGCCCGGAGAACGCGTTCCGCCAAATCGGGACTCCCCTTCTGCGATTTTTCCGGCCGGGCGTCGCTCATGCGGTCCCTCCCAGCACTGTACACGCGCCCCCGCACGCCAGCCCGTGACGTGCAAGTGCCTGCCGTACTTACCCTTAGGTTCTATTGGCGTGCGCCGGGAGAGTCAAGTCCTTTACGTGACGGGCGGGGCGGGAAGATCGTCGGAGCTTCGGTCCCGGCTGCGCTCACGCAGCTGGTGATAGATGGATCGGCGGGTGAGACCGTAGAGCACGACCCGGCTCAAGAATTCCGGATCCGCCTTCTGCACCTCCTCGGCCTGCTCTGCGATATCATGGGGAAGTCGGACGGTAATCTGCACAGAGCGGGTCTCCCACATGGACGCAATTCTCCCCAGGTCTTGGTGGTCCGAAAATTCACGAAATGATCCGAAAGGATCGACTGAGCTGTCGTGAATTTCGACATTGTCAAGGAATGTTAACAGCGTCGAGGCGAAGGCATAGTACACGTCATTTCCGGTGGGCGCAAGCCTGTTATTAAAATTGTCGTGCACCCAACCTAATTTTGTAAGTTATTACACAGCAACTACTTATAAATGACGTTTTTGGCCCGAAACCAACTGTTCCCCGGCATCTGAAGTGCCGATAATCCCCTGTGGAGGAAGGAGTGAAATTCAACTCTGGTGGGAACTTACGAGAACTGATTCCGAAAAAATCTCACTTTCGGCCGAGAAGATTTTTTGCAAAAAACTCGGTTTATGGAAGGGTCGAGCGCAGAAAGGCGCTCATGGTAGAAACAGTAAAAGAATGGAACCGATCTCGAAGGTCTTGGAGGTCATCTTCGCGGAAGATTTCGCCGGTGCGGAAATAGTCTTCCTCTCCGTCGCGCTGGAATCGAATGAGCCCCCGCCACGCGTCCCCGCCTCGATACACCTCGAGCGTTCCATGCCACGGCTCCGAGCCGTGGTCGATTCGCCGGACATCGACCGCGATGGGCTCCATGGGATCGGCAAGAGTTGCCCATTCCACCCCCGCACCTGGATTCGCCAAGCGGTGGTCGCAATCCGCGAGCCAGACTTCGAGTGGCGGCAGTGGAAGCAGCTCGCGGCAGAAACCGCGTAGGGTCGCCATCGGATCCTTGGCCTCGTGGAGGCCCCGCTCGGTCGCCCAGATCCTCGCGCGACGGTACAGCGGCCTGACCGCCTGCCGGGGGATGATCTCAAGAAGAAGGGTCACCTGCTGCCGGCAATACTCCTCGAAGCGTCCCTTCACGGCCTCCGCATCGGACGGAAAAACGGTGGGGTTCCCGAGGCCGGGTGGCGCTCCCCCCCCGTCGAGCTGTCTGATTTCGGGAGTTACGATCATGGCGTGGGGCTAGCGCTAATGTACGGTGTCGCCGACGGCCGCGTGACGGATTCGAAGTGCCTCGATTTTCGTAAGTCGCTCCCGGACATGGAGCTGGGAAAGCGTATCGCGCAATCCAAAGGTGGTGAGATGCTGCTCGATCCCCTTGAAACGTTCTGGCTCGAATCGGGCCAATAGTACCCCGAGGCCTCGCCTGATCGTGTGCAACTCCCCACGCGCTTCGGCGAAGGTTGCCGGAAACGAAAGACGGACCTGATATTGCACGGAGCCACCATCGTGAGCCTCACTGAGACGCAATACGTCGCTGTGAGGGAACGATTCCAGCACGGCCGCTTCGAGGATGGCGTCCGGCTCCGGCGAGGGTGTACTGAACACCAGGCAGTTCGCGTCATAGTCGAGGCGCGCACGCGCGACCCGACGCTCACCGAGGACGATCCGGACCGCCGTACCCTCGTGAAAATCCAGGTCCCGGCAAATGTCTCGGAATCCGATCCTGAGAATCGTGGGGCGTGTGAGTGGCCCGTATCCGAGGCGGCCGAGCAAACCCAGGGCAATCTGGAACGAGTAGGTCCCCAGCCGCCCGGGCGCGTCCAGCTCTTCGGGTCCCTGGGCCCTCTCCAGGAGCAGACGATTGATGTGCTTCAGCGTGGGCTCATATACCCAGTCGAGAACCACCAGCTCCGAACTCAAGTCCAACATCTTCACAGTGGAGCTTCCAAGATCCAGAACTTCTGCCGATGAAGCGAAGCGGCCCTGAAGCACAAGGGCGAGTCCGATGTCCTGGATGCGTCCCCCTGGCGGATCCATCTCATGAAGGTCACGATAGTGGACCACAGCCCTGGTCAATGGAAGTTCACAGACGCCGGGAACATCAGCCATGGCCTCAGGCCTGGCCGTGGAGTGAAGCGAGAAAACCGTTCCCTCCATTCTTTCTCCTCACCGTCCATATGGGCGATATTCGTTTCGTCGGCAGACCGCTGCAGCGACCCTCCGAGAGAATCGAGGCAAAAAAACCGGCATTCCTGCCGGGACTCTCCTACATCGCAAACATCCATAAAAGGCTTTGCAATGCGGTAATGCTCACTATTTTACACTCTTATGATTCCACGATAACAATATGTTTACAGTTCTGGCAAGAAGCTCGACGCTTCCCTCTACCCGATCACCGACTTGACCGAACACGCTCTCATCGACCGATCCCGCCGGCGATCGCTCGGATTTCTGGACTGGGAAAAAGAAACCTGGTCCTGTTTTCTCGTCACCTTCCTCGGCCGGGACGGCCAGTGGCACGGACATCTCGCTTTCCGCCCGCAGGACAGCGACGGAGAATCAGACGAGGTACGGACCGCGGATATTTTCATCGAAGCGTCCGAGGCGGAGATCGACCATAAGGCCCGCGGACTGGGGCGGCCGCTTTTCCGGGCTTTGCTCTCGTCCTCTCAGCACACATCGCGGGGAGCCGAGGCCCGTCAATCTCCCAAGACCCGTCGGTGGTTCAAAAAGCTGCTCCTGGAAAACTCCAAGGAGCTCTCGGCGTCCGCCGAGGAGCGTATGGATGACGCCGACGGAAACTTGGATACTGCGGAGTTACAGTCCCTCTACCAGTCCTACCGGCTCGATCAGGTCTGCCACTTCATCACCCTCGTCGACCCCAAGAGCTTCGAGGGGGCGGTCGACTCGATTCTGGAGGGTCAACGAGTGGACTTTGGCGCGAAGGATCGGTTGCAGCTGGGCATGCTCGTCATCGAGTACATCGAGGCACGAATCCCCATGCCACCGTTCGAAGTGTGGGTCGAGGACTTCCTCGCCAACAGAGAGGAGTACATGATCTACACGCACACCCTCCACCGTACGCAAAAGCTTCCCTGATGGGGTGATAGCTACTATTTTTTTGTCTTGGTTGGATTCTTGATCTTCGGTTCCTACTGGGTTCGATCGTACAGCAAGGGAATCGCACAGTGAGGGAGTTGTCGTCCTTTGGAAGTCACAATTCAAGACAACGAGAGCCTCGAGCGCGCGCTGCGACGCTTCAAGCGTAAAGTGCAGCGGTCGGGTCTTTACTCGGAACTACGGAAGCGTCGCTTCTACGAGAAGCCTAGCGCCCAGCGGAAGCGGAAGCGCGAGGCGGCCATTCGGCGTGAACGCCGGCGTCAGCGCCGCGGCAAGGTTTAGGGTCCCGCTTCAGAGCGGCACCGACACCGGCCGATCCCCCGACCAGTCGTAAAACCCTTTTCCCGTCTTTCTACCAAACCGCCCCATCGAGACCATCCGCTTCAAGAGCGGCGGAGGCGCATATCGACTCTCCCGATATTCGTCGAACATGATCTCTGAAATCCGGTAGACCGTATCGATCCCGACGAAGTCGCAAAGCGCGAAGGGACCCATGGGATATCCCAGGCCGAGCATCATCGCGCGATCGATATCCTCCACCGAGGCCACACCGCGCTCGAGCTGTCGGATAGCGTCGAGCAAATAGGGCACCAGCAACAGGTTCACTACGAAGCCTGAGTTGTCCTTCGCCGTGATCGGCTTCTTGCCCAACGCCTCGGCAAACGCATACACGGCGTCGAAGGCTTCATCGCTCGTCGCGATGGTGCGCACGACCTCCACCAGTTGCATCACGGGGACCGGATTGAAGAAGTGGAGGCCAACCACTCGATCCACCCGTCCGCTAGCGGCCGCCATGTCGGTTATCGTCAGAGAAGAGGTGTTGGAGGCGAATATGGTCTCGGGCCCACACAGATCATTCAGCGCCGAAAACAGTTCGTTCTTCGCCGCGATCTCCTCGATGATGGCCTCGATCACGAGATGTCGGTCAGCGAGATCCGAGAGGTCGGTCGAAAAACGGAGACGACTCCACGCCGCGTCACGGTCGGCCTCCGTGAGTTTGCCCCTCTCCACTGCTCGATCGAGTGACTTGCGGATCCGGTCTCGGCCGCCCTCGATCAGCTCGTCACTCACCTCCCGCACGACGACGTCGAAGCCCGCCTTCGCCGCGACCTCGGCGATGCCGCTGCCCATGAGCCCGCATCCCACTACGCCCACCGTCTCGATGACCACTACTGAGCGTCCCCGCTGGGGAGAGCCTCGACGACAACCGCCGCCCCCTGGCCTCCACCGATGCAGGCCGCCCCGAGACCGTACTTTCCACCTCTCCGCCGGAGCTCGTGGAGAAGGTGGATGGTGATGCGGGCCCCCGATGCGGCGAGAGGATGGGTGATGGCAATCGCTCCCCCGTTCACGTTCGTGATGGCCGGATCGAGTCCGAGTTCCTTCTCAACCGCCATGTATTGGCCCGCAAAAGCCTCATTCACCTCCACGAGGTCCATATCGTCCAAACTCAACCCCGCCTTTTCGAGGGCGAGACGGGAGGCGGGCGCCGGTCCGATGCCCATGACCCGCGGGTCTACCCCAGCGAATCCCCAGGACACGATGCGGCCGAGCGGTTCGATCCCGTGTTCATCGGCCCAATCCGCATCCGCCACCACGGCGCTCGCCGCCCCATCGCCGATGCCGCTGGCATTGCCGGCGGTCACCAGACCATCCTTTTTGAAGTACGGGCGAAGTCCACTGAGCGTTTCAAGAGTGGTATCGGGCCGCATGTGCTCGTCGTGTGCGAACTGTGTTTCACCTTTTCTGGTCTTGATCATGATCGGGATGATCTC
Source organism: Gemmatimonadota bacterium (assembly GCA_022564055.1). GTDB lineage: Bacteria > Gemmatimonadota > Gemmatimonadetes > Longimicrobiales > Gaopeijiaceae > UBA822. The sequence continues at coordinate 49,572 of JADFMD010000006.1, read as the reverse complement.
GGCCGCGAAGCGACCCTCATCCCACGCTGCCTTGGCGCGCTGCTGGCTACGGACCGCCACCTGATCGGCTTCCTCCCGGGTGACCTCGTAGCGCTCCGCCAGCTCCTCAGCCGTCTGGGCCATCGTCATATCGCAGTTGGAGTCACTGAGGGCCTCCCAAAGTAGGTCCTCGAAGGATTCCCCAGCCGGTCCAAGGCGAAGCTGGCCCCAGCGAGCGCCGCGCACGACGTGGGGCGCCTGACTCATGGACTCCGTGCCACCGCACAGCGTCACCCGGGCCCCCCCCAGGAGAATTTCCTTGGCTCCCTGGACGATCGCTTCGAAACCGGATCCGCACAGCCTGTTGACGGTCAGCGCCGGACTTTCCTGCGGAACGCCGGATCGTAGAGCGACGTGCCGGGCGAGATAGATCGCGTCCGAAGAAGTTTGGAGGGCATTCCCGATGAAGGTGTGATCGATCTGGTCCGGCGCCACCCCAGCAGCCTCGATCGCCGCGACACTCGAAAAAACTCCGAGATCGGTCGCAGTGAAGCCCTTGAGGCTTCCACCGAAGGTTCCGAACGGGGTCCTCTTCCCCGAGAGCACGACGATATCCTTTGTGTGTCCTTGCGTTCCCATCTAACTCCCTCGAATCGTGTAGGGCGCGGTGAATCTAGCGATCCGCCGAAGGCTCCCGGACGGTTATGCTGCCAAAGACAGGTTCCCCGTGGCTCGCGCTCGAGAAAACATACCGACCCGGGGGAGCGTTCCGGAAATCGACCAAGAATCGACTCCCGCGGGAGAGCAGTGGTGGGCCCTGGAGCTGGCCGGTGGCGGCCAGATACTCGAGCGCCGCAGGAGAGAGTGAGTCGGGCACGAAGGACACGGTGTGGACACGGCGGTCGAGCGTTACGAACTGGACCCACTCCCCCGTGTCGATCTCCAGATGGGGCGGCACGACATGCTCCACGTCTCGGCCTCCAGAGAGTTGAACGAGCTGAGCACCCGCCGCGATCTCCGAGTGGGGATCCGTGTTGGCCTCCTCGACCGCCTCGGAAGGGGCCTTCGGTTCGATCCCACACCCTACTGACACCAGGCAGATTAGGGCGGCGATCCGTCTAACCACGCACGTCAGCGCCACAGGAACCACAGAACTGCCACCGCGCCTCCATCGGCTCGCCACACTTGCGACACGGGGATGGGCGTAAGTCACTCCCGCAGAAAGGACAGAAGTGGATGGAGTCTCGCGCCGGAAGTGCCTCTCGGCACCAGTGACACACCCTCACGGCATCGCTCGATTCGGCGTCCCTCGATTCGGATCGGTCAGGTGGAGCCGCCTTCACCGACGCCAAAGGTGGAGTAGAAGCCGTCTCGATGTGACCTACCACGCCGCCCTCACTGGACTCTCCTGGCTCGGGCCTCGAGGGCCCGACGGGGGCGGCTTCCTCCGCTTTCGCCCCCACGGGTTCGGGGGATGGTTCGTCGGCAGCCCGCTTCTCGGCTCGGTCCTCGGGTCCGGCGCGAGCGCTCACAGGGATCCGGCTGGGGTGTAACCGGACGTCCGCGGCCGCAAAGTCATGGAAAAGACCCGTGTCGGGATTCGGGGTAGCGAGTTCCGCCTGTATCTCCCGCCGGGCCACCTCGGAATCCAGCACGAGGCAGTCACCCTCGCCGGAGAGCATCCGCAGGAGGGCGTCCTCGTAATCCCCATTCATTTCGACCCCGATCAAATTTCGGTGGGAGTGATATGGAACGAGGTCTTGATAGATTTCCGCAACCGTAAACGAAGCGGTCAGATACTCCGGACGGGTAGCAGTGATCTGTTGTACGAGTACATCAAGGAATCGCTCCAGAACATCGTGCGACCGTGACATAGTGCCTATCAGTCTTCGAGATACACGACACCGACGCGGATGGCGGCCTCTAGAAAGCTCCCGGGATCGGCAAAGGGAATCTCCACGCCGAGTTGTTCGTGCCAACCCTCAGCAAGCCGTCTCATGTACTGGCTCAGAGTTTCATGGGAGAATCCAGCCTGATCTCGCATCTGGCGCACGATAGCATGCCATGTTCCGCGAAACAGGTGTCCATTTCCCAAACGCACCTCGTGCGACTCCGTTGCGCCCCTTCGCTCACCCCGCTCGAAGAGTTCTAGCTGGCTCGGATCGACCAGCGAGCGCTCACTGCCGTTGACCTGTGCTTCGACCTCGGCAAGCAGGCGTTCGATGGGATCATGTAGCGCCTCGAGTTCGTCCAGGCGCTTTTGCCAGGGGACCACCCGCTCGTCTCCGTCTTCCACGTGCCAGAGCGCCCGCTTGAGCTCCACGAGACGCCAAACCGCCAGGGCATCCCAATGATCGTGTGGTGGTACCCGCTCGAACTCGCGAAGCGCCCCTTCCCAGTCCCCCCGATCGTAAAGGAGATGGCCGAGGTAGACCCTGGCCTCATAGAGGTCGGGATCGAGGCGGAGAGACCTCCGGATCTGACGCCCGGCCCCTACGTCGTCGCCGAGCCGATGCAGTGCGTAGCCGAGCGATGCCGCGACCTCGGCGCTGTCCGGGCGGGCGGCGGAAGCCCTGGCGAACACATCCCGGCTCTCGGCATAAAGGCTTTCGCGGTAGAGCGCCCGCCCCATGGTGAGCATCAACTCCACGTCATCCTCGAAACCCAACCCGGCGACCCGGTCGAACAGTGCGAGCGCGGCGTCGCGCTCGCCGAACCGAAGGAGAGTCTCGCCCAGGCCTACCAGCGCGTCCTCGTGCCCTTGGTCGAGAACGAGGGCACGGTCGAAGGCCTTGCGGGCCCACGCGTACTCCTCCCGGGCGAGGCGGGCGTAGCCCATCCCAACGCAGAGTTCAACAGCGTTTGGATAGAGCGAGAGGCCCTCCTTGAGCATCTCGAGGGCCCCTTCGTAATCACCACTGTTGTAAAGCTGATGAGCCTGTTCGTCGTAATCCTCAGAAGTGAGGAATCCTTCTGCCATCGCGACGAAGCTCCTTGGGCTAAAGTCCGTACGGCTCTAGGCCGCAATGTAATGGAGGCCGATGGGGATCACCACCCTCACACTCACCGGCGTTTATTTGGCCTTGGCATACCGTACGCCACAGCTCGAGCAGGCGAAATCGTGACGTATTCGCACCAAGATTTCGCCCTCATGGCGGGGGCATTTCGGATCACCGCCCTCATCGATCAAGGTTCTCACCTGTTTCCTTTCCGACCGGGTGGCCTTGGGAACGCTTATTTTGTACCGAAGCGACGACGACGTGCACTCCAGGAGGAGTGATCCCGACCCGTCATCCACGGGCCGGACCCCGAGGACCACCAGGAAACCGCCGGCCGGAGAGGGAAGGCGCCCTCCGTCGTAATAGAGGCGCAACAGGGCATCCTCGTTCGGTAGGGTGAGGCGTCGGTCACTCTCCGCCGCCACACCTCCGTCGCTGTGGAGGCTGGTCATGAGCCGTTGCGACGCGCTCGGCGCCACGTTTCTCTTTCTTTAGGGTCCCTCATGGAGGCGTCCGGGTCACCCTTCCGCGAGGCGCATATTCTTCAAATTCCGCCCAACTTGGCCGGCAACATACTATGCGTTTCAAGGCTTCGCCAGCATCCCACCAGAGCGTTTCGGGAACGCCCGTTTTCCTCCATAAAAAGGAAAAACGGCGGGAAAGTGCAGCTTCCCGCCGTTTGGTTGGGGATGAGATCCCCTGTAAAAGGGCGTCAGGCGGCGTTGGCGCCCCCATCCTGCTCCTGCGTGGCCTCGGTTTCCGAAGACACCTCCGAGGTGGCAGGAATCGGCTTTCCTGTCGTCGCGGGCTCGGCCGGCACCTCCACCGTTACGGTCTCGGCCGCCGGTTCGGACAACGGTTCGGACACCACCGCAGCCGGTATGTTGTTGATCGCCGGCTGACAGAACCTGATACCAACCGCATGGAGTTCACGAAGGTCGGGATCTACCAAATCCGGATAACGCTCGCCGATATAGTCGATGGTCTCGTTCATCCACGTTGTCCGGTCATCATCCGTGGCGCTCAACACTTCACATCGATTGATGTGGCTGAACAACTCATCCCGAGCCTGCGCGAAAATCTTCTCTTGGGGCACTCACACCTCCCTGGAATCCTCATGAACGGATAGAATATCCGATTCAGATGTATGCGACGCTAACTTAGCCATTGAACTTAACCTATGCCCGATGGTCGGCCAACGGGGCGGCGTGAGCCCGACGCCATAGCGCTCGAGGTCTTTCGCCACCTTTTTACGGCACTAACCGAAGAGATGGGTGCCGCCCTTCGGCGAGCCTCCTTTTCGCCAAACATCAAGGAGCGTCGAGACTACTCGTGCGCGCTCTTTTCCGCGAGTGGTGCTCCCACCGCGGTGGGAGACCACATGCCGGTCCACCTTGGGGCGATGCCGATGAGCGTCGAGTCGGCCCTCGGGGAGCTCGGTCCACTCGACCCCGGAGACGTGGTCTGCCTGAACGACCCCTTTCGGGGCGGTACCCATCTGCCCGACATCACCCTGATTTCTCCGGTCCACGACCCGGACAGCGGCGAACCATTGGGTTACGTGGCGTCGAGGGCGCATCACTCGGATGTCGGAGGGATGAGCCCAGGATCGATGCCGCTGGCCCAGGAGATCTACCAGGAAGGGCTCCGTATCCCGCCCATCTTCCTGTACAGAGAGGGGGTACGGCAGGAGGGCGTATGGAACCTGATCTTGGCGAACGTCCGAACCCCGATCGAGCGAAGCGGTGACCTCGACGCTCAGCTGGCCGCCCTGCACGCCGGGGCCGCCCGACTGTTGGCGATCGTCGAACGCAGGGGCACTCAGGCAACCCAGGCGGCGATGGACGCACTGATCGTGTACGCGGACCGACTCGTGGAGGCGGGTCTCGCCCACATCGAACCGGGCGAATATGAAGCCGAGGATTTCATGGAAGACGACGGCTTCGGGACCGTGGACATCCCCATCCGCGTGAAGCTCGTCCGGCACAGCGATGGTCTGGACATCGACTTCACGGGGAGTAGCCCTCAAGTGACAGGGGGCATCAACGCGGTGAGGGCCATCACCGACTCCGCCACCAGATACACGGTGCGGTGCATCGTGGAGGCGCTCCTGGGCGAAACGCTCCCCGCCGGCGGTGGCTCCATGTCGATGGTCAAGCTCACCCTCCCTGAAAACTCGATTGTGAACGCCAGCCTTCCCGCGAGCGTGGCCGGGGGGAACGTCGAGACGAGCCAGCGGATCACCGACGTGCTTTTCCGCGCTTTCGCGAGCGCTCTTCCGGACCTCATGCCTGCGCTCTCCCAGGGCACCATGAACAACACTACCGTGGGGGGGGTGGATCCTAGAACTGGAGCCAATTTCGCATACTACGAGACCGTGGGAGGGGGGATGGGTGCGGGTCCCACGGGGCACGGACTTTCCGGCGTGCACACCCATATGTCAAACTCCCTGAACACGCCGATCGAGGCTCTCGAACACGCCTACCCCTTCCGGGTCACGGAGTATTCCTTGCGGCGAGAGAGTGGGGGTTCCGGGTTTCACCGGGGAGGAGATGGTCTCCGCCGAGACCTACAGCTACTGTGCGAAGGAAGGGTCACGCTCCTCTCCGAACGCAGGAAACGACCACCCTCGGGCATACGCGGGGGGCAAGACGGGAGCCCCGGACAAAACATTCTCATCCGAGACGGTGTTGAAAGGCCGCTTCCGGCAAAGGTTACGTTCTCGGCAGAAATCGGTGACGTCATCAGTATTCGTTCACCGGGCGGCGGCGGTTGGGGCTCCGCCGAGGACCTTTGACCGAAAACTCTTGATGACCTCCTAGCTGCCATGCGACTGCAACTGGCTCTTGTCTGTGACCACGCCGAACAAACCGGCGACGGCAAACTCGACATCCGCGGAGTCTTCAACGATCTCGCGGCTCCGGGGTTCCCGGCCAGGCACGACATGGTGCTGGTCATGACTTTGGAGTGGAGCCGCGACGACATCGGCCTATACGACTTCGAGGTGGACCTGACCGGGCCCTCCGGCCAGTCCACGGTGACGATCCAGGGACATTCGGACGTCGACCGGCGTGATCCCGACCACCCCCCCGCCCGAACTCAGATCGTGATGCCCCTGCAGGGTGTCGTTTTTCCCGAGCCCGGGGAATACCGTTTTGGGATTCGGATAAAGGGCCGGACATACGAAGGGCCGTCCCTCTTTCTCATCGAGCAAGAGGCCTGATGAAGAAGTGGGGTGCGGCCATCAGGCCTCTGGGGCCGCCCGGGAGCTCCACACCGTGATCCACGCCCAACCCATAGAAGGCGACCGCGTATGCATCATCCTGCTTTCGGGCATCGGGGACGTGGTTCACGGCCTACCCGTCGCCTTGGCGCTCAAGCGCGACCGGCCCTCCCGAAAGATCGTCTGGGTGGCGCAGCCTGCACCCGCACAGGTCCTCGAGCATCATCCGGCAGTGGACGAGGTGATCGTCTTCCGGCCGGAGAAGGGTCTCCGGGGCGTATACGATCTTTGGAGATCCTTTCGCGCCGGACCCTCGTGCGATCTGACATTGAACATGCAGCGGTACGCCAAGAGCATCTTCCCGGCATACCTCTCCGGTGCGCCGGTGCGTGTGGGCCTCGCGCCCTCCAGAACACGCGACGGGGTCCGGTTCATCAACACCGAGTACACGCGGGGAGGGAAGTGGCGGCATACACAGGATCTTTTCTTGGAGTTTCTGGACGCCGTGGGCGTCGAAAGACCGGACCCGCTGGAGTGGGCGATCACCCTCTCGGACGAGGAAGAGTCCGCAGCCGAGACTTTCTTTTCGGCCTCGAAGGGTGAGACCGTCGTCGGCCTGGCGTTGGGTACTGCCCACACGGCAAAGGATTGGCCCGCAGACCGATACGTGTCGCTCACACACGCCCTGGAGACCGAGTTCGGATTCGAGGTGGTTCTTTTGGGCGGGCCGGGGCAGGCTGAGCGCACGACTGCACGGGTCGTCCTGAATGATCGGAGAATCGCCGCGAGGTCGGCCTTGTCCAGCTCCGTACGCCAACTGATCTGGAGTATCCGCGGGTGTGATCTGATCATAAGCCCGGACACCGGAGCCCTTCATATCGCCCACGCGTTGGGCACCCCCGTGATCGGTCTTTTCGGCCACACCAACCCATGGCGGGTGGGGCCCTACGAAAAGTACCACGACCTGATCGTGGATCGGTACACGGATCCGGGTGAGGCCCGGAGCCCAGCCCACTATTGCCCACGCCCTGGCCGAATGCCTGAGATTACGGTCACCGACGTGTTGGAGCGTGTCCGCTTGGCCCGCGAGCGATACGGAGTGGGGCACCCGGGATGAGGGACACCCACGCGGGCAAACCATCGCCTCGAGGCTTCGAACGGCTCACGGTGGGGAAGGCCCAGATTCTTGCACGGAATGAAGCGGTACGCTGGAGTCGCCAAGCGGTCTTGGATCACGGGTCCCTCTACCGGGCCGCACGGGCCGCCGCCTACCAGACGCTCAGCGGGAGAGGACCGGTTCCGGTACTAGCGAATCCGGAAGACGTCGGGCCGCCCTGGGTGGTGCGACGGTATTTCCGCGGTGGGCTCATGAGACCCTTCGGCGACCGCATCCTCCGGGGCGGGGAGCCTCGCAGCTTCGTGGAGGTGGAGAACAGTGCTCGGATCGAGGAGTTGGGTTTCTCCACACCCAGAATCATGGCGGCGGCGTTCTATCCCAGCGGCTTACTCTACCGGGCCGACCTGGTCACCGAGTTCGTGCCTAACGCGCGGACCCTCGCTGATGTGCTTTTCGGGAAGAACGAGCGATCGGATCGGGGGAGCCCAGGAGACGTACGGCGAGAGGCTCTCCTCTGCACAGCCAGCCTGATCACGCGATTGTCAAAGGCGGGCGTGCATCACCGGGACTTGAACGCCGAGAACGTCCTTATTGCACGAGACGCGCAGCATGTCCATGCTATTCTGCTCGACCTGGATGGTTGCCGGGTGGCGGGACCAGGCAGCCACGTGGATCCTGGAGAGCTTCGGCGTCGGCTCGTCCGCTCGATCCGAAAGCTCGAACGCACACGCCCGAGAACCCAGAATGAGGGAGAGGGACACCTGACCAACGACGAGATCAACCGATTGCTCGGCGAAAGCAGGGCGCCATGACGGACTCCGAAAACGGCCCCATCCGTACCGTTTGCATCGTGATGTTGAGCGCAGTCGGTGACGCGGTCCACGTCCTCCCCGTGGCGAACGCACTGAAGCGCGCCTGGCCGGGCGTCCGGATTTCCTGGATCATCCAACACCTTCCCAGAACGCTCGTCGAGGGGCACCCCGCTATTGACGAGCTGATCGAGTACGAGAAGAGGAGGCGCGGTTTACGAAGTTGGACCAACTTCGCTGACCTCGCGCAATACTTGAGGGGGCAGGACTTCGATCTCGCCCTCGCTCTCCAGGTCTATCTCAAAGCTGGCATCATCGTTGGCATGCTTCCGGCGAAAAGAAAGCTGGGCTTTGATCACGCGCGCGCGCGCGATGGCAACTGGATCTTCACAAATGAACGTATCCCCCACCACTCCCCGCAACACGTGCAGGAGCAGTATTTTGAGTTCCTGCACTACCTCGGCGTCGATCCCGAACCGGTGGAGTGGGGCATCCCCATCACGGATCAGGAACGTGAGGCCCAAGGAGCCTTCTTTGCGGATTTAGACAAACCCGCCTGTTCCGTAGTGGTGAGCACGACCAACCCCAGGAAGAACTGGTCGCCCGAGGGATACGCACGAGTTCTCGAGGAGATCGAGTCGACGCATGGACTCCAACCCATTCTCGTCGGTGGGCCTTCCCAACTCGAGCGCCAGATGGCGGACGAGATTCTCAGCTTGACTAAGGCCCATCCAGTCGACGCCCTCGGGGACGACCTGCGGCGCCTCGTCTATCTCCTCGACGGCAGCGCCTTGACTGTTAGCCCCGACACCGGACCTTTACATATCAGTCGGGCACTCGAGACGCCCGTCGTCGGTATCTACGGGTACACGAATCCGAAACGCACAGGACCCTACCGCCGTTACTACGACCTCTTGGTCGACGGTTATGCGGAGTTCTCAGGCGAGGAATATCCGATTTCTACAAATCATAGAGACGGTATGAAGCGAGTGACGGTCGAGATGGTTCTCGAAAAAGTCGATCTGGCCGTCCGCACCTATCTCTAATTCCCGCGCCCTTTCCCAAACACGTGGAGCATCCGTGAGGAAACGAACGACACCCGGGCTCTGGACCGTTGGAGCAGCCCTCCTTCTCTCGCTCCCCGGCACGGCCTGCACGCCGGAGCCCGAGCCTCAGTCGGCGCCCGCCCCGGTCGACGAAATCCAGGTCGTACTCCGCGGGATCGCGGCCACCTCCCCACCTGAGATGGCCCAAGGCAAGGAGTTGTTCGCCCAAAACTGCAGCGTGTGTCATGGTCCGGCGGGCGACGGTACGACTCAGGGGCCACCCCTCGTGCACATCATCTACGAACCCAATCACCATGCGGACGCGGCCTTCATTCTCGCGGCACGAAACGGCGTGCGGGCCCACCATTGGCGTTTCGGAGACATGGCACCCCTTCCCGACGTGACGGACGAGATGGTCCTGGAGATCGTGGGCTACATACGGTGGCTACAACGCCAGGTCGGGATCGAGTAGTCCCCCCCAAGCTTTGTCGTCGGAGCCAGAACCTCAGGTTCAGGGCCAAAATTCCATCTTCAAGGCCAACGCCCCGAACGCCGCGACCGCCCCGAGCGCCGCCTCCCATTCACGGTTCCGCATATAGCGCGCTCGGGAAAAGCCATCTCCGCGCGATTCTGAACGCTCGCCGAGGTGGGCCATGAACCGTGGCAGAACCGAGGGCACGTGCGCCGCATAGATTCGGTAGCTCTCTCCGAAGCGGGCCTCCAATTCGGCTACCTCACGGAGCACCGTCGCCCGGTAGACGACGAGGAAAAATGCCAGGAAAACCACGCCGAACACCCACTGCCCGCCCGCGATGGTCACACCAACGCCTAGAATGAAGCTGCCCAGAAAGAGCGGATTCCGTATGTGGGCATACGGTCCGGTCATGGCCAATTCGCGGTCCTTCTGAATGGAACCCGCGGCCCAGGCGCGCAGCGCCAACCCGGCGCTGCTCACGCCGGCACCCCACAAGATCAGAATCGTTGCGGGGGAAGCAAAGATGTAGAACGGAAGGATGAGCAGCCAAACCGCCCTGAGGCGGAGTCTTGTCAGATCCAGTCGCCAGCGCACGGGGTCGTCACCGAGAAGCGGAGTGCCCTCCCGGTATTACCAGGCGGCGGCCCCAGAGTGGATCGGCGTTCCCGGAACGATACTCTCGAGATGCAGGGTGATGGATCCGACGACCGGCATACCGATGCGCATGTACACGAGGTAGCGATTTTCGTCATCGGTGAAGTGCAACTCGGCGTCTCCCCCCTCGTCGAAGAGCCCGCTCGTCTTGATCGTAGGACGCACCACGATCGTGTTGAAGGTCCCAGCGGGCACCTCCCGCACGTCCCGGCGCAAGACTTCGAGAACAACCGGATTGCCGTCCTTCTTGAAATAGCGTGAATAGGTGTAAGTCTGGCCGACCTCGAGCGGAATGGAACGGACAAAGTACATGAACGAGATGTCGTCCAGGGGAAGGGCGGTGGCCAACTCGCCTATCACATTCTCGTCGGTCTGGTCCCAGTACCCCTCGTCGGGATAAAACTCGAACGACCGGTAGCTGCTGTGACCGGTATTGCTGACGTCCGAGATATACCGGCGACTGGTCATCAATTCCGTGTCGATCCACGATTCATAATGACTGTCCATCTTCAAGAGCCCGAACAGCGTGCTCCCGCGCATGGACACCTCGACGTGGTAGGCCGGCGCGCCCCTCACCGCGTCGATGCCCAGAACTTCCATGTGTGCCTCGCCGGCGTTGAAGAATCCGAGCTTGACCTTGTATTCGAGCCGCTCTCCAGGACCAAAAGGAACCACCGCGGCGAAGGGATCGGTCTCGTAGGAAATCATCTCGGCACGGTGGGTCTCGGGCAAATCCATGCCCGCAGCCGCCGAACGGTGCCGCTCGGAGTCATACGTGAGGGAATCGCCCACGAAAAGGCTGTCGGCAAGCCGCGCGCCGGACGGCACACTGGGCCCCTGCGCGACACCCAATTCGGGTGTCACGGCGCCTAGCATCAGCGCCATACCCATTGCTGCACTTATCCGTCGCATCACTACTTTCCTTCTATTACGGGACTTTCCCACCTTTCCCGTCGTACACGGAGGAGCCCCCTAAGGGTTCGGACCGCGCTCAGACGCGAGGGGCGCCCGTCGACATCGTACCGCAGCGTCAGGGGCGCCTCGACGATCCGGCGCGCGTGGGGTGCGACCAGACCCAGTAATTCTACGTTGGACGCCCATCCGTCGGTCGTCAAGAAATCTCGGCCCCTGAAATCGGCCAACGCCTTCTTCAGCACGATCAGTCGGTAAGCCCGAAACCCGGACAGTGGATCGGAGACCGGTGCATCGCCAAAGGCCCTTCCGAGCACCCACGGCGCCATCCTCCTCGCCACCCGGACGGCGCGGGGCGCCCGACGCCCATTCACCTCGACTACACCGGCCACGATATCGGCCCCGCCCTCCATCGCCTTGATCAAGGGAACGATGTAGTCGGGGCTCTCGGTGAAATCCGCCTGAAGCAAAATCGCGGCGTCCCTCTTCGGGTAGCTCGTGCGCTTGAGGGCTTCCCGAAGCAAACGTTGAACCGCGCTGGCGTATCCGGCGCGACTCTCCTCCTTGAGGACTCGTAGCGGAAGCACACCGCGGTAGCGACCCAGGGCCTCGGCGGTCCCGTCCGTGGAAGCATCATCGAGAACCAGGACCTCGTAGTCACGCCCGAATTCGAGCATCACCTTCCTGATCTTCCAAAGAAGAACCCCGATGGTTCGCTCTTCATTATGCGCGGGAATGCAGACGTAGATCACGGGTCAACGCCATTCGAAGGAAAACCCCCCGCCATTTCCGGGAGAGTCGGGAAATCTAATACAGATGGCGAATCAGGGTGGTTCCGGCGAGAGCTCCGGGCGCGTCTTCCACCGGCGATGCTGCCAAAAATACTGGCTGGGCACCTCTCGGATGCGGGCCTCGAGTCTGGAGACGTGCCGCTGGGTCAGATCGCGGATGGCGTCCGCACTCGGTGCCCGCTTCCCGGCGGGCACCCGCTCGATGATGACCCGATACCGGGACGGGTAGCCCTGCATCCGGACCGCCACCCCCAGGAAGACCGGGGCACCCGTGCGGAGAGCGAACAGTGCGGGACCCTTTGCGGTGGCCGCCGCCCTTCCAAAAAAATCGACGAAAACTCCACGTTTCCGCATGTTCTGATCGGAAATGAGTGCGACCACCCGGCCCGCGGCAAGCGCCTTCGGCACCAGACGAGATGCCTCGTTCTTCACGATGACCGTGAGGCCGAGACGATTCCGGAGCTCAACCATATGACGGTAGAAAAACGGATTCTTTTGGAGATGAGCCGCCACGTCCATCGGCACGCCCCTCACCGCCACGGCGGCTGCGGCGACCTCCCAATTCCCCAAATGCCCGGAAATCACGACGGCGCCCTTACCTCCCGCAGCGGCGTCTCGAAGGGCTTCGAAACCCACGACCTCGGTAAGTCGAACGATCTCCTCCGGCTGCATGCGATACAGACGGAGGGTCATGGCCCCCTCACGGGCGAGGTGCATGTAGCTCTCTCTTGCCACCCGCCGCCGCCAGGCTGAATCCCGCTCAGGAAACGCGATCCGGAGATGCCGATCGGTGTCGGCCCGGCGAACCCCCACTACGACGCCTACAAACCACCCGAGTAGGCTGCAGAACCCGAGCGCAGCTCGCTCGGGAAGCACGACCACAATCCAGGAAAGCGCTCGAAAGACCCAGAATTCGATTCGATACCGGACCGTGCTCACGAAGAGGCCACCTGGCGCAAGGCGGGTCTGCCGGCGTCGAGCTCGGCTTGCGCGTCGTCCGCGGGCTCGACCCCCGTCGAATTCGCTTGTTGAAGCTCGTAGAGTCTCCGATAGACTCCACCTGCGGCGAACAGAGACGCATGATCTCCCCGCTCTACGATCCGTCCCTCGCTCAAAACGAGGATGAGGTCGGCGTATCGGACGGTCGACAGGCGGTGGGCGATCACCAGCACGGTACGCCCGCCCATGAGGCGCCCCACGGCCTCCTGCACCAGGCGTTCCGACTCTGTATCGAGGGCGCTGGTGGCCTCGTCGAAAATGAGGATGGGCGGGTCCGAGAGGATCGCCCTCGCAAGGGCGATGCGCTGGCGTTCCCCACCCGAAAGACGGGTGCCCCTTTCCCCCACCACCATTTCGTACCCGCCCGGGAGCGCGGAAATGAAGGTGTGGGCGTTGGCTGCGCGCGCCGCCCGCTGGATCTCCTGCTCGGTCGCGTCCCTGGCTCCGTACGCGATGTTGGCGGCGATCGTGTCGTGAAAGAGTACGGTCTCCTGAGGCACGATGCCCATCGCTCCGCGTAAGCTCGAAACCGTCCAGTCCCTCACGTCTACCCCATCCACGGTCACCCGGCCGGAAGTTGTGTCGTAGAACCGCCCGACGAGGTCGGCGAACGTAGTCTTTCCGGCCCCACTCGGTCCGACCAGGGCGACGACGCTTCCGGCGGGAATCTCCACCGTGATATCCTGCAGTACCGGCTCTCCGGCTCTGTAGCCGAAGGCGACCTTCTCGAATGCGATCGCGCCGGTGGGATTTCTCAAGACTCTCGCTCCGGGCCGATCCCTGATCTCGACGGGGGTGTCCAGAAATTCGAATACACGCTCGGCGCCTGCGAGCCCAGGCTGCACCAGCGCCGGGAACTTCGCAGCGTACTTTACCGGCCCATAGAGCTTGAGACTGAGGGCTATGAATCCGACGAACTGTGCTCCGCTCAACGCTCCCTCGGACACGACCAGGCGCGCACCGTACCACAGGATGACAACCGTGCCGACGGTCGCGAGCGTCTCGGTGAGGGGGCCCGCGAGCGCCCGTAGGCGTTCCGCCTTGAGGAATGTCCGGTGATAGTCAGCCGTGATGTTGCGAAAGCGCTCGCGCTCCAGGTTCTCGGCTGAGGAGGACTTGACCACGCGAATACCCGCCAGGGTCTCCTGGATATGAGCGCTCGCGTCACCCGCCAGATCCAACACGCGCCGGTCGCCCCGCCGCAGCCGTTTCACCAACGGTCCCCAGACCGCCATCGTGCCGGGAATCACCACGAACGCCGCGAGCGTGAGCTGCCATGACAGCAGCACCATGAAGGCCATCGCCACCGCGAACTCGAAACCGGACGAGAGGAGCCTCGCCAACTCCGTCGTGAGCAGACGACGTATCTGCTCCACATCATGGGTGAGCCGGGAGGTGATCTGTCCCACGCGGGTTCGGCCGAAGAAGGAGAGGTCGAGCCGTAGAACGTGGTCGTAGACCTCGTTCCGAAGGTCCCTCGTTACAGACTGCTCCACCCACGCCACCAGATAGGTCCGGGCGAAATCGAAGACGTTCTTGAGGAGGAACACGACCAGGATGAGAACGATGATTCCCTGGACCGCCTGGAGTGCGTCGCCCTGGACGTCCACGACTCGATACACCGTAACATCCAGGAGCCTCGACATCGGATCTGCTTCACCGGCAACACTTCCTTCGCTGGGTGCGCTACCAAAAAGCGCATTCACAAAGGGGATGAGCAGCACGTACGCCGATGCGTCGAGCACGGCGAACGCAAACGTCGCCGCGCCTGCCGCCGCGAGCACGGTGAGGTGGGGACGGAGGTACGAGAGGACCCGGGCGTAGAGCGTCACGCCGGCCGATCAGCCTATGGAGCCGTGAGAACGCGGCGTGAGGCGCGCAATCGGGACGATCATCTCCTCTGGGGAGATGCCCCCGTGCAGGAACGAATTGCGGTACCGGCGCTGGTATTCCCTCAACTTGGTGGGATACACGAAGAAGTAGTCGTCGACCGCCACCGCGTACGTAACACCCAGCTTTCCGGCGGGAAAACGAAGGTCCTCGCTCCGAGAGGTGGTAAAAGCCGTTTCGGCCTTCTCAGGTCTGAGATCCTGGCCAAACTTGTACCGGAGGTTGCTGGTGGCGTCCCGTCGTGCGAAGACGGTCGCAGGGCGCTGGCAGAGGATCGAGCCGTGATCCGTGGTCATGATCACTTGATGTCCGGCGGCCGCCGCCTCCTTGAGAACGGAGAACGCCGTCGATCTCTTGAACCACGCCCGAGTCAGCCCGCGGAGCGCAGCCTCGTCTTTGGCCACCTCCATCAGGATGGGCGACTCGCTTCGCCCGTGTGTCATGAGGTCGACGAAGTTGAAGACCATCGCGACAACGGAGTCCGGTGTCTTGAGCGCCGAGCGGACACGACCGCGTACCTGATCTTCGTCCCGGTCGGTGAAAATCTTCTCGTAGTGAACCGGAATGTCTTTTCCGGTGAGACGCTTCAGTTGCTCCTCGAGGAGCTCATCCTCGAACGCGTTGAGGCTCCCCTCGTCGTCCGACTTGTTCCACCAGCCGGGGTGGTTCCGCGCGATCTCGTCCGGGAACTGGCCACTGAAGATCGCATTCCTCGCGTACGGAGTGGCCGTGGGGAGGATCGAGTAGTGATACGACTCCTCGATCTCGAAGAACGGAGCCAGGAGGGGAGCGATCACGCGCCATTGGTCCAAGCGCATACAGTCCAACACCACCAGGAAAACGGGGGAGGACCCGAGAAGTGGGAGGAGGTGCTCCTCCACGACGTCCACAGAGAGGGGCGGCGGATCGCCTTCACCGTTCAACCAGCGCGGATATTCCTGTCCCACCCACCGACCGAAGTCCGAGCGGAGGTCGGTCAATAGCGACTGCACAGTATCGAGGAGGCCATACTCCCCAGTTTCTTCGAGGTTGACATGCCAGCCCGTCAGTTCGATGTAAAGCTCGGCGAAATCTTCCTGGGTGCGAGCCTCTTCGCGCTTTCGGGAGAGCCGCCCGAAGCGAGCCGCGAAGTCCTGCGCCACACGTTGCTGACGGATCACCGATCCTTCCAGAATGCGGGTCACCACCGAAAGGACCTGGCGGGGACTCGTCGGCTTCACCAGATAGTCGGCGACCCGCCGTCCGATGGCATCCGTCATAGTCTGATCTTCGGCGGACTTGGTCACCATTACGACGCGGACGTGTGGGTCCTCTCGGCGCATGACTTCCAGGACCTCCAGACCACTCCGCCCCGGCATCTGTTCGTCCAACAGAACGAGGTCGTAGGCGTTCTCGCGTATCAGGACCAGCGCGTCGTCCCCATTGGTGATCGCGTCAACGTGGTATCCACGCGCCTGCAGAAAGAGGAGATGCGGCTTGAGGAGGTCGATCTCGTCGTCGACCCAGAGGATTCGTTTTCCGGACGGCTTCATGGCCAAGAGCTGCACACTGATCAAAGCGGAAGGGAGATGTTTTGCGACCAAGAAAGACGCATGGTGGCTGAATTTTACCCCTCCGACGGGGGATGGTTCGATGGAGCTATGGGCGCGGCGTGACTGGAGGAGGTTCTTGCAGCCCCGCACGCCGTGGAAACATCTTTGAATGAGGCATTCCCTAAACCCACAGGCAGGGTTTTTTCATGAAACGATGGCTGAAGCGCATCCGTGGCTCACTTGGCATGGGACTGACTTGGGCGGCTGTGGGGTTCGGGGTTGGTGCCGTTCTCGAGCTCCTATCCGGTGCCCCGGTCAATGGCGCATTGTTCGAGAATGCCCTCCAAGCTGCTGTGATGGGCTTTATCAACGGTGTTGCCTTCTCGGCGGTTCTAAGGATTGCTGAAGGCCGCCGCACGTTTGAAGAGATGTCGCTATGGCGCTTCGCCGGTTGGGGTGTGGTGGGGGGGCTGGTCGTGTCGCTGCTCACGGGTGGGGGCTTTCTTGTCTTCTTTACGCTACTCGGCGCAGGCTGTGCCGCTGGTTCGCTTGCGGTGGCGAGAAGGGCAGACCCTTTGCTTGCGACTGGAGAAGGTGTCGGCCTGCTAGAAGGGGAAGCGTAGACCCGTCAACCTGAGGTCTCGCGCCTCGGTCCCCGGATCTCGGACCTCGGCCGCCCACCCCAAGGCTACATGCTGATCGTATACGGGAACCAGGCACCCACCGCTTCCCCACCTTCCTTGCCAGGCTCGAAAACCCATTCCGCCGCCTCCCGTATTATGCGCGCGTTGAAGTCCCTGTCGGACGTGGGCGGACGAAGCCGGGTCGAGTCCGCCACGACCTGGCCTCTCTCATCCACCCAGACCCAGATCTCAATGGTCTGCCCTCGCACATTCCGGTTGGACGGCGGCAGGATGATTCCGCGTGGAGAGGGGGGTACGACGCGGAAACGGCCCGTCTCGGCGTTCCCGCCATCACCGCGCCCGTCCGCTTGGGGTAAGCCCGGGCCGTCGACGCCCGGTCGGTCGCCGAGGATCGACGCGGTTTCGACCTGCTGTTGCTGGTCCTCCTCCAACTCGATCGGAGTGATGGGGTCCAAGGTCAGTAACGGCACCTGAGGCCGAATGATGGGACGCGGCGGAGGCACCCGGATATTCAACGCCTGCATGCCGCCGGACGCCGCCCGATTATCCCCGGCCCGCGGTCCGGCCGCCGCGAACGGAGACTCCGGCAGCGGCTGGCCCCACCACAGAAAAAATACCATGAGATGCGCGATCACAGCTCCGATAAATCCATTCCGCCAAAGCGCCCGCTCGGCAAGGCGCCGCTCGGCGTTGCTCCGGCCGTGAAAGGCTTCGGTGATCGGCTCGGTGATCGGCGTCGAGATGGTACGTCTCCGGCAAGGATGGATGGCGTCCTCATACTACTGTACCGCGCCCGCGCATGTTTCGTCTCCACCCTCCGAACGCGAACCGCCTTGCTCCGGTTCTCCGGTTTCGGCACTTTCGAAGCCTCCCGGGATGCTGCCCGGGCGGTCACCATCCCACGAGCCGAGCCATGACAGAAACGAAACAGAACGTCCCCCGGGGCGTGCGCCCGAACATCCCCAAGCGACCCGCGATGGACGAAGACGCCTGGGAGAAGATCAAGGCTGAGCAGGAAAAAATGAAAGAGCGGGAGTTCGTCCGCTTCTCGGTGTTCAAGGTGGATCCCGCGTGGCGTCGGCTTTCCGTGGAGGAGCGGACCACGCACAAGGAGGAATTCGAGTCGGTGGTGGCGGCCCGCGTCCGCGAGATGATGATCTACAGCTACTCACTGGTCGGAACCCGCGGCGACGCGGATTTCCTGCTCTGGCAGGCCGCCCGAAACATAGGCCAGATCCATGATCTCGCCGCCGCGTTGAACCAGACCGGACTCGGTGGATATCTCTCCCTGGCGCATTCGTTCTTCGCCATGACGAAACGGTCCATCTACCTCAACCGCTACGAAGAGGAGTACATCAAGACGTACGGCGGTGCGGAGGTGCTCGATTCGGCCCGTGTCGCGATCAACCCACAGGGATCCGAGTACCTTTTTGTGTACCCGATGGCGAAGATCCGCGACTGGTACAAGCTTCCCCACGAAGACCGCCAGCGCATGATGGACGAACACATCCGGGTCGGGCACCAGTGGCCTGATGTGAAGCTCAACACGACCTATTCGTACGGCTTGGACGACCAGGAGTTCGTGGTCGCGTTCGAGTCGGACCATCCTGGACGCTTTCTCGATTTGCTCATGGCACTCCGTCTCACTGAAGCCTCGGCATACACCCTCTTCGACGTTCCGGCTTTTACGGGGCTGGCCCGATCCATGAGGGACACGCTGGACTCGGTCGGATGACTGAGACACCGACCCACAGCAAGGTCGGTGCGCTTTACGAACTCACCAAGCCAGGGATCGCCGCCTACGTCATGATGACGGCGGGCGTGAGCTACTACGTGGCATCCGGCGGCCACGCCGAAATCGCCCCGATCATTCATACCCTCGTGGGTGTGGCCCTCGGGACGGCGGGCGCGCTCGCCCTCAACCAGTATGTCGAGCGAGACCTGGACGCGGTCATGACCCGCACGCGCACGCGGCCGCTGCCTTCCGGGCGGTTGCGCCCCGGGGAGGCGCTGGCGTTCGGTTGGGCACTCCTCGTGGTGGGCCTGGCCTATCTCGGGCTCACGGTCGGTTGGCTGCCGGCCGTGCTCACCGCCGGCTCCGCGGCTGCTTACATCCTTGCCTACACGCCGCTCAAGACCCGTTCATACCTGGCCACGCTCGTAGGGGCGGTACCCGGAGCCTTTCCGGCTCTGATCGGATGGAGCGCCGCGACGGGCACCGTGGAGTTCGGTGCCGTGGTCCTGTTCTGTATCGCGTTCCTTTGGCAGCTACCCCACGTCCTCGCACTCGCCTGGTTACTCCGGGAGGACTACGCCCGCGTCGGCTTTTTCCTCAGCCCCCCGACCGACCCCGATGGCGTGCGGATCGGAAAGCACATGGTTTATCACTCGGTGTCCCTCTTGATGGTCAGCGGCTTCCCTACGTTCCTGGGGCTCACCGGCCTGGTCTACCTCGCGGGCGCCCTGGTGTTGGGGCTGATCACCCTTGGGGTCGCTGTTGCAGCTGCGGCCAAGATGTCGCAGTCGCGGGCGCGAAGAGTCTTTCTCTGGTCTTTACTTTACCAACCGCTCCTGCTGGCCCTGTTCTTGATCGATACCGTTCGCTGACCGCGACGCGCGGGAGGCATCTCGCCGACGGGTCCATTCCGGTCCCACCCTCACTTTTCGCTCAGCCTTCGAAATAGACCGCCCGCGCATCCAAGACATCCTCGTCCTCGCACAGGGTCGCAAGAAACTCGGTGCTGACCCTTCCGTCGACGGAAACAGCGGCCAACGCCAGGCCACCCTTGGCCTCTCTCGATTGGATGTACTCGGCGATGTTCAAACCGTGCTCCGCCAAGAGGGTGCCCACCCTCCCGATGACACCAGGCACGTCATTGTTCCGGAGCACGATCAGGCACCCTGCCGGCTGGATGCTCAACTCGTAGCCATCGATCTGCACGATCCGAGGATGATGCTGCTCGCCCAGTAGCGCACCGGCCACACGCACCTTTTGGTCCTCCGTCTCGAGCACGATCTCGAGAAACCTGGCATAATCGACTCGTGGGGGCTCCAGCGTGGTGGTGATCTCGATATTCCGTCCCTCGGCGATGTGGAGGGCGTTGACATAATTGACGTTCCGCGCACCCACAACGGGCGTGAGCACTCCAGTCATGGCCGCCGCCTTCAGGGGTCCGAGAATGTCCTCGTCCAGCCCCGCGACCGAAATATGGACCCGCTGCATTCCGCCCCGGCCCAGAACGCCGGCCACGCGCCCGACCCTGATGGCGAGATCCATGAGAGGCCGAAGATATTCTAGGTCCTCCCCACCGATCGCCGGCGCGTTCAACGCTTTGGACAGGTCGCCGTCGAGTAATGCCGCACGTACACCCTGCGCAATCTCCTTCGCGACCAACTCCTGAGCCTCGCGGGTAGAGGCCCCGAGATGCGGCGTAAGGAGCAGGTTTTTGGTGCCCCTCAACGGACTATCCTCGGGAAGCGGCTCGGTCGTGTACACGTCGAGGGCGGCGGCCGCAATTTCCCCCGACTCGAGCGCGGCGACCAGGGCACCCTCATCGACCACCCCACCGCGGGCGGCGTTCACCACGATTGCGGTTGGCTTCATGGCCTTGAGCTCGGCCTCGCCGATCATGCCCTCGGTTTGCGGCGTGAGTGGCACGTGCAAAGAGATCACATCCCCGCGGGCGATCAACTCATCGAGCTCGACCCGTTCGATCCCCAGCTCCTTGGCACGCTCCTCGGTCAGGTATGGGTCGTAGGCGATGGTTTCCATACCGAACGCCTGTGCGCGCAACGCGACCGCGGTCCCGATCCGACCCGCTCCGACGAGTCCGAGCGTTCTACCGCGAAGTTCTATCCCAGAGAACTGCGATCGGGCCCATGAGCCGGCGCGGACGGATGCATCCGCCCAGGAAACGTTACGCGCGACGGCCAAGATGAGCGCCATCGAGAGTTCGGCGGCGGAAACGGTGTTGCCCTCCGGAGCGTTGATCACCGGGATCCCGAGTTCCGTTGCGACCTCGAGATCGATGTTGTCGACTCCCACGCCCGCACGGCCAATAACCTTCAGGTTCGGCGCCTGCTCCAGAAGCTCACGGGTCACCTTGGTCGCACTCCGTACGATGAGGCCGTGAGCCCGGCCCAACGCCTCCTGCATCTGCTCGGGGGTCCAGCCGTCGGGCACCAGCACCTCGAAGCGGTCATCCTCCGTCAGGGGCACAAGGCCCGAGACGGAGATCTTGTCTGCCGCGATGATCACGAATTTCTCGCTCACGTGAGCACCTCCCCGAGGGCGTCCAGCACCGCATCGAGTTCGGTGACCGTATGATCGCCCATATGGCCGACCCGGAACGTGGTCTCCTTGAGCTTCCCGTAACCCCCACCGATGGTGAATCCTTTTTCCTTCATCGCCGAGACCACGGACGGTCCCGTCGTCCCCGCCGGAAGAACCACGCAGGTCACGGTCGGAGAGCGCGATCCCTCCGGCGCCAGCACCGACAGCGCGACCCCTCTCTCGTCCCGCATCGTGTCCACCCACTGGACGCACCGGTCAGCCATGGCCTGGTGCCGGTCCCATCGAGCCTCCAACCCCTCCAGCCGGATCCGGTCCAACTGTTTGGCCAAGGCGTAGAATAGAGAAACGGCGGGCGTGGTTGGGGTCTGGAGATTGTCGAGCTGCTTCCGGAACGACACCAAGTCGAAGTAGACGCCCTTCCGCGTCGCGGCGGCTGAACGCCCCATGAGGCGTTCAGAGGCCACACCAAAAGCGAGGCCGGGCGGCAACGCGAGCGCCTTTTGGGATCCTGTGAGTACGAAGTCCAAGGCCCACTCGTCGGTCTGAACCTCGGCCCCGCCCACGCCCGTGACCGAGTCCACCAAAAGCACGATGTCGTCCTGCTCTCGGACGACCTCCGAAATCTGGCTTATGGGGTTCAACGCTCCGGTGGACGTCTCGGAGTGAACCACCGTGACGGCATCGAAACCACCCGAAGCCAACTTCTCACGCACCTGGTCCGCGCTAAAGGTCTGGCCCCACTCAACCTCGAGCGTGTCGACCACGAAACCGCACGCCTCTGCGATCTCGCCAAACCGCCGGCTGAAGGCACCGTTCACCAGACTCAGAACCCGAGATCGCACGCCGTTCCGGACGGCAGCTTCCATCAAACCGGTCGCCGACGATGTGGATATCAGGACCGGACTCTCCGTGCGAAACAGATCTCGGAGCCCAGTCTGCAACTCGCCCATGAGCTCCTTGATGGCTGGGCCTCGGTGCCCGATCAGGGCCCGGGTCTGGGCGCTCAGCACCTCCGGATGGACCTCCGTCGGACCCGGAAGAAAGAAACGCCCAAACGAGGTGGCACTCTCTATGGTGGATGACTCCACGAAACGATCTCCTAGGTGGCTATTTTTTCGTTGTTTTCGGTCCAAACGAAGCCGAAGCGCGGTGGCCGGCCCGCGGAGAGCAGGGCACACCCGGTGGCTGTTAGAAAGGCCGGAAGATAACGTGACCGGCAAGCCACGAAAGCCCGGGAAATCTCAGCGCCAACCCTCCATCCACCGTACATAGTGCACCGGGGTGACACCCGCGCGTTCCAGGACCTCCAGGCCCGCCGGGTCCCGATACATCTCACGGTAAAACACGTGCGAGACGTTGCCCTGGATGAGCAATTTAGCGCAGGTCACGCAGGGGCTGGCGGTCACGAAAGCCACCTTGTCCAGCATACCTCCAGGGGCCTTTACGAGGGCATTCTGCTCCGAATGAATACAGCCGCACGCCCCGGGGTCCGGCCCGTCACATTCGTTGGGAAAACGTCGTGCGTTCCCGTTGTAACCGATGGCAACCACGTTCTCGAGATGCCGGTCGGTGATGACCGTCCCCACCTTGAGCCTGGCGCAGGTGCTTCGCTTGGCCAACTCCTCGGCCATGCGCATATAAACCTCGAACATCGGTGGCCGGGTGACCGAGGCCTCATCGGGCGCCTTGCCCTCCATGAGGTTAATGGGGTGGTTGTTCTCGGGGACCAGATCTTTTTGGAAAATTGCCATCTCAGGCCTTCTTGCGCGCGGCCTTCTTCCGGACGTTGGGGTCGAGATGCCTCTTTCTCAAGACGATTCGCGCCGGCGTAACCTCGATCAACTCATCGTCTTCGATGAACTCCAGGGCGAGCTCCAGCGTGAGGTCCCGTGGCGGTTCGAGTTTGATGTTCTCATCCGTGGACGTGGTCCGCATGTTGGTGAGTTTCTTCGTCTTGCAGGCATTTACGTCCAGGTCGCCGGGCCGCACGTGCTCCCCCACGATCATCCCGGTATATACCTCGTCCCCTGGCCGCACGAACATCGTGGCTCGCTCCTGAAGGTTGAAGAGGGCGAAACCCACCGCAAATCCTTCCCGGTCGGCCACGAGCACTCCCCTCTTGCGGCCAGCCATCGGCCCCGCATGCGGCCCGTATTCCAAAAAGCGGTGGTGCAGGAGCCCCTCGCCCCTGGTGTCGGTCATGAATTCGGAGCGGTAGCCGAAGAGCCCGCGAGCAGGAACCCGGAACCGGAGCCGGACAGGACCCCGGTCTGTCGGCTTCATATCGATCAATTCGGCCTTTCGCGATCCCATTCTTTCCATCACCGCGCCGATGTACTGTTTCGGGATCTCGATGACGGCCTCTTCAAAGGGTTCCAAAAGGCCCTCGGGTCCCCTCTTCTCGATGACTCGCGGCCTCGAAACCTGGAACTCGTACCCCTCCCGGCGCATCGTTTCCATGAGAATCGAGAGATGCAACTCACCCCGGCCCGATACGGTGAACGTATCGGGCACGTCGGTTTCCTCTACCCGCAGAGCCACATTACGCTCGAGTTCCTTCATCAGCCGGTCGCGAACCTGCCGGGTGGTCACGAATTTCCCCGAGCGGCCCGCGAAGGGCGAGTCGTTCACGGTGAAGTCCACTGAGAGCGTGGGCTCCTCGACCGCAATTCCGCGCAGGCGCTCGCGCTCGTCGACATCGCTGAGAGTCGTCCCGATCTCGACTCCCTCGAATCCGGCAACCGCCACGATGTCACCGGCGTCCGCGGCCTCGATTTCCACACGCTTCAAGCCCTCGAAACCAAAAAGTTTCACCACACGTCCGGGCGTCACCTCGTCCGCAGCGACGTGGCCTGGATCCCCTAGCGGCAGCAGTGCGACGATGTCGCCTACGCTCACCCTTCCGCGTTCGATCCGTCCGATCCCGATGCGCCCGAGGTAGTTCGAGTGATCCAGGGTGGAGATCAGCATTTGGAACGCCCCGTCTGGATCCACAAGAGGGGGGGCGATAGCGTCGACGATGGTCTCGAAGAGCGGCTCGAGATCACCATCCGACGCAAGCGGATCGTGGCTCGCCCAGCCGTCACGTCCGACGGCATAGAGGAAAGGAGCATCCAGCTGCGCGTCGGAGGCTTCGAGGTTCATGAAAAGCTCGAGCACCTCGTCATGAACCTCGGCCGGGCGGGCATCCGACCGATCGACTTTGTTGAGCAGCACAATCGGCTGGAGTCCGAGCTCCAAGGCCTTTCGCGTCACGAACCGCGTCTGCGGCATCGGGCCTTCCGCGGCGTCCACAAGCAAGAGCACCCCGTCGACCATACGTAAAGTCCGCTCGACCTCACCACCAAAATCGGCGTGGCCAGGGGTGTCGACGATGTTGATCTTTACATCGCGCCACCGGATCGAGGTGTTCTTGGCAAGAATCGTGATCCCCCGTTCGCGTTCCAGCGGGTTGGAGTCGAGGACACGCTCCTGCACCTGCTCGTTGGCCCGAAAGACGCCCGTCTGGCGGAGCATCGCATCCACGAGCGTAGTCTTGCCATGATCCACATGTGCGATGATGGCGATGTTCCTGATATTCATGCTCTCGTGGGGAGATGCCTCAGAGGGTCGGACCCGAAAGAAAGACCACCGGAACCCCGGTGAGGGTGCTCCGGGGGATAGCCCCCCGGTACCGAGAAAGATAACTCAAGCGCTCCGGAACGGGCACGGGAAGATTTGCTGGACTCTCCCACGGAGGCCGTGGTATTCTTGAGGGATGTCGTTGGCCAGCTTTTCAACGGGCGAATTCGTGATCGTTCTGGTTTCACTTGTAGGAATCCTCTCGATGCTGCTCTTGGTCACCGCGTCGGTGGCTTTCCTGGCGCTCCCACGTGGGCGGCTGTGCCCCCACTGCGGTGGCCCAACCAACCCTGTGGTCCTCCGAAAGCTCCTGAGATTCCTATCGCGTTGGGTTCAATGGCGGTGGTGCTCCCGCTGCGGCTGGGAGGGTGCAGGACGCCGCGGGCCCGACCTGGGTCCGCTGGACCCGCCGGCCGCTCATGGTTCCGGATTCCGCTGGGGAGATCCGAATTATGAGGAAGTACCGGTATTTTACTGGCGGTCGGACCGTCGCGCCGAGGACGGCGCACCCCGACGCGGCACTTGGTCCGGGTTCGAGAGGCGTGCCCCAGAAGAGCCCGTCGAGCCGCCGACGCTCCCGTTGGGACAGGAGATGAGCCGTAAACCGGATCCCGGCCCTGAAAAGGGACTAGAAACGTCGCGCCCATGGTACCTCTCCTGGCTCGTGTCCAAGCATCCTCCAGGTTTTCAGTGGAAGGAGCCGGGGGACTAAAAAAGAGGACAGCTCTGCTCCCTAAGGGCACCCTGGAACCGGCGCCAGCTCAGGGTGTCGGATGGGCTTCAATGAACACCGTGGACGCCCTGGTCGATTTCCTCAACAGGATCGACGGACAAGGATACAAGGCCTACAAGGGCTTGCTAGGCACCTGGGCCTTTCCGGACTTCGCCCTACATGTGGACCACGTACAGGGTGACCCCTTTGCCCGGCCGAGTCGGTTGCGGGTGATCCTTCCCCCGGAGGCGGCCGCGCTCGAGGACGATGTGCTCTCCTCCCCCTCGAGGAGGCTGGGGGTGGCTAGTCTGCTCGCCAAGCGTTTCCATGAAGCCGCACAGAAAACCATGGTTCGGCGGGGAAGCGGCAAGAGCGGCCTCATCGAGATCGAGACTCCCGGCCAGGAGGTCTTTGCGCAGACCGCCGTCATCGTCCGCGACGACGGCACGGTGGAGGCCCGCTTCCGGATCGGGCTACCGGCACAGGGGCGGCGAGCACGCGGGCATGAGGCGATCGCGCTGCTTACCACGGACGTTCCCGCGGTAGTGAGTGAGAGCCTTCATGCCGGGTCCGTAGGACATCAGGCCATCCTGCGACACGCACTCACCAATGAGGACGCCGACGCGTTGCGCGCCGAGTTGGGCGCACGCGGCTGGGTCGCCTTCGTCGCAGATGGTGCGAAATTGGCGCGGGCGAGCGGCGTGGATGACCGACCCCTGCTCGGGGAAAGCGCCGTCCCGTTTTCCACACCCGCCGGGCTGACACAGGAGGTGGAGCTCCCGAACGCCGGAACGGTTCGCGGAATGGCGATTCCCCGCGGTGTCACGCTGATCGTCGGGGGCGGCTATCACGGAAAAAGCACCCTGCTTCGGGCCATCGAACGGGGCGTGTACAATCATTGCTATGGAGACGGGCGGGAGTCCGTGGTGACCGACTCCTCGGCGGTAAAAATCAGGGCCGAGGACGGTCGATCGGTGGCGGGGGTCGACATCTCGGCCTTCATCGGCACGCTGCCTCAAGGACAGGACACGCATTCATTTTCGACGCCCAATGCCTCCGGTTCCACGAGTCAGGCCGCCGGCATCGTTGAGGCGCTCGAGGCGGGGGCAACCACCCTGCTGATCGACGAAGACACCGCGGCCACCAACTTCATGATCCGGGATCGGAGAATGCAGGCGCTGGTCCCCAAGGAGGCCGAGCCTATCACGCCCCTGGTCGACCGGGTCCGGTCTCTTTGGGAAACGAGACGTGTCAGTTGCGTCATCGTTCTCGGCGGGAGCGGCGATTACCTGGATGTCGCCGACACGGTCGTCGCCATGCGAGATTTCCGTCCCGCCGACGTGACCGCAGAAGCCCAGCGCGTAGCGTCGGAGCTTCCGACCGGGCGGGAGACCGAGACGTCGGGACCGATCGAGGCGTTCCGGACGCGACACCCGGACCCCACGTCGGTCGATCCGAGCACCGCAAAGCGGGAAGCGGAGGTCAAGGCTTTCAGCGGACCCTCGTTGGTTTTCGGGGACCAGACGATCGCCCTCTCCGCCGTCACTCAACTCGTGTCCCGCGCGCAGACACTCGCGGTCGGCCGCGGTTTGCTCCTGGCCCGTGACCGGTTCATGGACGGCCGGCGTTCCGTGAGCGAGATTCTGACCCTCGTTATGCAGGTGATCGAGAAGGAAGGCCTGGACGCGCTGGACGATCGGAGCGTCGGCGATCTGGCCCAATTCCGTCCGATGGAACTCGCCGCCGCGCTGAATCGTCTACGTACTCTGGAGGTTTGTTCTACCGAATCCGTAGGCCCCGGTCGCTGAAAGTTCGCGCCGGGGTCAAACAACCGTTTTTCGCAGGCCCCTTGGAGTGCCGTTTCCCGGCGCCAAGAGGTTGCCGATTGGAGGAGGAGGAAGCCATGTCCCGTCGTCACATCCGAGCCGTGTACCGCCGTCTGACGATGGTGACGTTCTTGTCCCTCCTGGTCTTCACGCCGGCCGCGGCCCAAGAAGTCACGCGGATCACGGAGGTCGAGGGGATCACCGAGTACAGCCTCGACAACGGACTGCGTTTCCTCCTGTTCCCCGATGCCACCAAGCCCACTGTCACGGTCAACCTCACGTATTTCGTCGGCTCACGGCACGAGGGGTACGGGGAGACCGGCATGGCGCATCTCCTCGAGCATCTCGTGTTCAAGGGAACCCCTGACCACCCCAATATCATGGAGGAGTTGACGGCGCACGGAGCACGCCCGAACGGCACCACGTCGTTCGATCGCACCAACTACTTCGAGACCTTCCCGAGCACCGACGAGAACCTCGAGTGGGCGCTGGACCTCGAAGCGGATCGTATGGTCAACTCGTTCATCTCCAGGGATGACCTGGATTCGGAGATGACCGTGGTCCGGAACGAGATCGAGCAGCGAGAAAACAGCCCGTTCGGGGTCCTCGTTTCGCGAGCTCTCGCCACGGCCTACATGTGGCACAACTACGGGAAGGACGTCGGCGGCGCCCGGTCCGACATTGAGGGCGTCCCCATCGACCGCCTCCAGGGCTTCTATCGAAAGTACTACCAGCCGGACAATGCGCTGCTCATTGTAACGGGCAAGTTCGAGACCGACCGAGCCCTGGAGTTGATCAGCGAAAAATTCGGTCGCGTTCCGCGCCCGGATCGCAGTGGTGAGGACATTTTGTGGGAGACCTACACCCGGGAGCCCGTCCAAGATGGGGAGCGCACCGTGACGCTCCGCCGAGTGGGCGACGTCCAGATCGTGCTGATGTCATACCATGTGCCCCCGGGCTCCCACCCGGACTACGCGGCCGTCGACATCCTGTCCCAGGTTCTCGGGGACCAACCCTCCGGCCGCCTGTATCGAGGTTTGGTCGAGCCCGGACTAGCCGCCTCGGCCGGGGCGTTTTCATACCAGCTGAGGGAGGCGGGTCCCCTCCTCACCTACGCGCAGGTGAGAACCGAGGACGATCTGTCTGTGGCGGTCACCGCGATGGACGAGGTGCTCGTCGACGTTGTCCGAAATCCAGCTACCGAGGAAGAAGTCGATCGAGCGAAGACATCCATTCTCAACGGCTTCGAACGAACATTCAACAACCCCGAGAGCATCGCCCTCCAACTCAGTGAGTGGGCTGCCATGGGTGATTGGCGTCTCTTTTTCCTACACCGGGACAGGATCGAGGCCGTGGTGCCGGCCGATGTGAACCGCGTGGCGGCGCAGTACCTCAAGCCCGACAACCGCACGGTCGGCCTCTTCTACCCCACCGACGAGCCGGACCGGGCCGAAGTCCCGGATCTTCCCGACATCGCCTCCGCGCTGGACGGATATACGGGTCGAGAGGCCACAGCAGCTGGAGAGGCATTCGACCCCTCACTGTCAAATGTCGAGCAACGTACCACCCGGTTTACGCTCACCAACGGCATGAAAGTAGCATTCCTCCCGAAGGCCACGAGGGGTCGGACAGTGAACGCGAGCTTCCGTGTCATCCTCGGGGACGAGGAAGCACTCATGGGTCGCGCGACGGCGGGAGCCATCGCCGGACAGATGCTCATGCGGGGCTCGTCCGGTCATACGCGCCAACAGATCCAGGACGAGCTCGACCGGATGCAGGCCACCGGATCCGTGAGAGGTTTTGTTAGCCAGGCATCCGGAGACCTCCAGACCATTCGTGAGAACCTGGGTGACGCGCTGCGCCTGATGGCTGAGATCGTTCGGGAGCCCACCTTCCCCGAGGCAGAGTTCGTGATACTCAAGGAGCAGCGCCTCGCCGGTCTGGAGCAGCGGCGCTCGGACCCGGCCTCCCTGGCCCAAACCGCGTTGGGACGGCACATGAACCCCGCGCCGCCGGGGCACCCGAGCTACACCGCCACCGTCGATGAGAGCGTAGCCGCGCTGGAAGCCGTTACGCTTGACGAAGCGAGGGCCTTCCACCGTGAGTTTTACGGGCCGCAGCTCGGGACCTTGGCGGTGGTCGGTGATTTCGATCCCGACGAGATTCGGGGCGTCATCGAGGAGGCCTTCGGCGATTGGGAGAGCCCGTATCCCGCCACACGAATCGGGACCGAGTTCTTCGACGCACCGGCGGAGGTTCTTCAGATCGAGACGCCGGACAAAGCCAACGCCTTCCTGTTCATCCAGCAGAATTTGGCGCTCCGCGATGACCACGCCGACTACCCGGCATTGACCCTCGCCGGATACATGATCGGTGGCGGATTCCTCAAATCCCGGTTCCTGGACCGTGTCCGCGAACAAGACGGTTTGAGCTACGACGTCGCTGGCGGGATCAGTGGGCATCCCATCGACGAAAACGGCTCCTTCTTCGCCTACGCGATCCAGGCGCCGGAGAACGTGGAAAGAGTCGAGGCGGCACTCCGCGAGGAGATCCAAAGGGTGCTCGACGACGGGTTCGCGGAAGACGAGTTGAGCCTTGCGAAGCTGGGTTATCTACAGTCTCGGGAGCTTGCCCGCGCACAGGACGGCAGCTTGGTGAGCATGCTCACCCAGGGGTTGTACTTCGGCCGGACCCTTCTGTGGGAATCCGAATTCGAGGACCGGGTCCAAGATCTGACGGTGGAGGACGTCAACGCTGCGGTACGCCGCCATCTCGATCTGAGCAAGATGACGTTCGTCAAAGCCGGGGACTTCGCGGGGGTGGAGCCTCCGGCCCTGCCCTAGGTCCCGTACCCTTGCTCCGCCAGAAGTTCTTTGAGCCGGGTTTCCCGGTCCGCAAGATTGGTCTTGGCGATGGCACGTGCCAAGGCGATCCGAGCCTCGTCCGAGACCTCGTCCAGAAGATTGATCGGGGCGCCATAGCGCAAGAGTATGCGCTTGGCGTCAACAGCGACTGAATCGGACAACTACACCTCCCCGGACGGACGGTAACCCCTCAAAGCTGTTTAACTTAGCTTTTCCTGCCGATTTTTCCAACGCGTTGTGACCGCCTCGTCGGGGCAAACGAGGCCGTTACTGTGTCCGGACTTCAATTCATCAGGTCCGATTCGCCAGCTCCCCCCATCGTCCACGGAGCCCTCAGCTCGAACCTCGGGACGGGGACCCGAAATTCCTCGCCTGAGGGGCGGACAAAGGTATAGTACCCCTCCATGAAGCCTACCGGAGACCGCAGGACGCAAAAGCTCCGGTAGACGTGCGACTTCCCTGGCTCCAGTGTGGGCTGTTCCCCCAGGACGCCCTCACCGTCGACCTCCGAATCCTCACCTTGGCTGTCGTGAATGTGCCAGTGACGAAAGAGAAGCTGAGCCGCCTCCTCGCTCTGGTTCTCCAATTCGACCAGATACGTGAAGACAAACTTTCCATCCGCCGGCTCCGAATACGGGAAGGAGAAGGTCGGACGAACCGACACGCGAATCCCCTCGGTAGTTTTCTCGTAGTCCATGAAGCCATCTTACTGGGTCCCGCCCGGCCAGGCGAATCGCCAAACCCCGATCGCTCGAGGCCGCACATCAGCCTTCCCACGCTGGGTGAGGGGTCCCATGTTTATACATGAGCAACTCGCGACAACCCCGCCTTACCCGCTCGGTAGAAGACTACCTGAAGGCCATATACACGCTCACCGAAAGAGAGGAGTCCGCCTCGACGAGCGCGCTTGCTGAGAACCTAGATGTACAACCGGCCTCCGTCACCGGAATGGTCAAACGTCTCGCCGAGTGCGGCTACCTGGAGCACCTCCGATACCATGGAGTTCGGCTCACCGAGGCGGGATCGCGCGAAGCACTGCGGATCATCCGGAGACACCGGATCCTCGAAACCTATCTGCACCTACATCTTGGCTACTCCTGGGAGGAGGTCCATCAGGAGGCCGAGCGTTTGGAGCATGCTGCCTCCGACGCGTTGATCGATCGCATGGCCGCCATACTCGAACACCCGAGCCACGACCCGCACGGTGCTCCCATCCCCACTCCATCCGGCGAAATCGAGGTTTCTCATTTCGTGACCCTCAACGAAGTGGCTCCCGGTGTGCCCGTCCAGATCCGCGCCGTGCAGGATGAAGACCCTGTCCGCCTTCGTTATCTCGAGACGTTGGGCCTGGTGCCGGGAGTTCGGATCACCGTCCAGGAGAGAGAGCCCTTCGACGGACCCACGACGGTATCCGTCGGGATTCGAGGGGACGAGGAGGTCATCGGTTCCGACCTCGCCGACGGGATCTTCGTGGTTCCAGCTCCCGCTCGCTGACCGTCGGCGCAGAGCAAGCCCGGGTGTGAGCCCGGACAGCATCGCCCCCGTAGACGCGGGCCTACGACGGAAGGGAGAGTGCGTTGAACGGCATGCTCACCAGGCTCCAGGAGTGGCCCCGCACTTCGTTTGTCCGGGAACCGACGCCTCTGATCCAGGCACCCAACCTCGCCCAAACGCTTGGCCGGACTCCCGCGGACGTGCTGCTGAAGATGGACGCCGAATCGGGGTTCGCGTTGGGCGGGAACAAGGCGAGGAAGCTCGAGTTCGAGCTCGCTCCCGACCGCCTGAAAGGCGCCACCCATGTGATCACCTGCGGCGGCCCCCAGTCCAATCACGCCCGACTGACCGCCGCGGCCGCGGCGCGCCTGGGGTTGAAGTGCGTGCTCGTGGTCAACGGGGACACGCCGCCGCCCCATAAGGGAAACGCGTATCTCCATCGACTCTTCGGAGCGGAGATAAGGCCGGTCGCCACCCAGAAGGACCGGGACCCGACCATGGCCGAGGTGGCCGCCGAGGTCGAAGCCGACGGGGGCCACGCCCTGGTGATCCCACTAGGCGCCTCGACGCCCCTCGGGTCACTGGGGTACGTGCGCGCAGCCACCGAGATCGACGCCCAACTCCGCGACCATCCCCACGCCGGGGACACCTGGATCTTTGTTTCGGCTTCTTCGTGCGGCACGTATGCGGGCCTGGCGTTGGGGTTCACACTCCTGGAGCGAACGGATGTGAGGCTGGTGGGGGTGAGTGCCGATATCAGCCGAGCGGAAATCCTGGATTTGACCGAACGTCTCGCGACCCGTGCCGGTGAGCTGCTCGGAGCGCACGCCCCACTCCTCACGGGGCTGCTCCACCCCACTGACGACTACGTCGGCCCAGGGTACGGGATCCATTCCGATGCATCGGAGGAGGCGACTGCCCTACTCGGCCGAACCGAGGGCGTTCTGCTCGACCCCGCGTATACAGCCAAGACCGCCGCCGCCATGCTGGATTGGGCCCAGAGCGGGCGCATACCACGGGAGGATCGGATGATCCTCTGGCATACCGGCGGATACCCTACGGCCCTGGCGCTCTAGCCACAGTCAAAAAAAACCCGGTCGACTCAAAGAGTCGACCGGGCCGGGGCGCCGGAGCCCTTGACGCCTTCCCACCTCATCAACACACCACCACACGGCGTCTCGAATCGACTCCGGCGCTTTCCGAGATCACCCACATCCCCATCCACCCATCCACCCATCCACCCCTACGCAATTGGACGCCTGATGGATTCAATGGGTTGCATCAGGCCGATCGGATCTAACGGGCTCTGAACACGGCCACCTTCAGCGGCGGGGACACGCTGGAGTAAAAATAGAGACGATTCTCACCGTCCACGACCACATTTTTTTGCTGGGTACGCGTCCTCGGGTAATCCTGGCCCGGCTCACTCTCCACGAGAACAAACTCGTCCTCGGCCAGATCGCCGTCGATCTTTAGGAGATGATCGAGAAGCCTTTGGAGCATCACCGACTCGACCTCGTCCTGCACATCCCCTTCGGACTCGGCCTCCAAGAGGTGTCGAGATATCCGTTCGTGCCCGGCCAAAAAGTCCTCCGCCGAAGCAGAAAAAGCATGAACTCGCCGGAACCCGATCTCGGTGAAGGCCTTGGAGTCGAAGTTCACTTCGACGCTTTGAATGGTCGTGCCGTATCGACGTAGGATCATCTCAGGTCATGAGTTCGGGTTGACGTGTCGAATCAAGGCTTCAGGAGATCCGCCAACTCTTCCTCGGTCAGGTCGTCGGCGTCACGAGACCCCATGCCCGTCGGTGACCGGGAGTGCCGCCCACGAGTCGGAGAGACGCTGGACACCGCCTGTGGCGTGCCGGCGTAGTCGAATTCGGGAAGGTGGATGCGCTCCAGATCCCTCCCGATATGGTAAGTCAGCGACTTGAACGCTCCGAGGTCGGCCGCGGCCAAAAACGTGACGGCGGTTCCAACGGCACCCGCCCGGGCGGTCCGGCCGATTCGGTGGGTGTAATCCTCGGGGTCCTTCGGTACGTCGTAGTTGACGACGTGCGAGATCCCCTCGACGTCCAGACCTCGCTGGGCAATGTCGGTGGCCACCAAAACCCGAACTTTCTTCTGGGCGAACCGCTCCAACGCCCTGGTCCTATGCGCCATGCGAAGGTTGGAATGCAGGGCTTCGGTCCTTATGCCCTCCCGATCCAGCCGAGCCTTCAGCGCATCCGCACCTGCCTTCGTGCGGGTGAAGATGAGCACCTGCACCCAAGCGGGGTCCTCCAGCAGCCGGAGAAGCAGATCCGGCTTCATCTCGGGCTTAACCGAGTAAACGAGCTCGGTTATCCCCTCTGCCTTGGTTCCCGACGGAGCGGCCTCGACCCACACCGCGTCATTCGTAATGCGCGAAGCGAGGTCATGTACTCCATGGGGCATGGTCGCCGAGAACAGCATCGTTTGCCGCTTCCGAGGGATCTCCCGCAAGACTCCTTCGATCTGAGGGCGGAAGCCCATATCGAGCATCCGGTCCGCCTCATCGAGCACGAACGTGCGCACATTCTTCAGGTTGACCCTGCCCTGCCCGAGGTGATCCAGGAATCTGCCTGGGGTGGCGGTGATGACCTCGTAGCCCTCCTTGAGCGCGGTCAGTTGGGGTTCGTACGCCACCCCCCCGTAGATCGAGGCAGCCCGAATTTGGGTCCCCATGGCCAGGGCTTCGGTGTCATCGCACACCTGCTGAGCCAATTCCCTGGTGGGGCACAGGACCAGAACCTGTAACCCCCCGCCGGTTTCGATCCTCTCCAGAGCGGGGAGCATGAACGCGCCGGTTTTTCCGGTTCCCGTCTGGGCAATTCCGACCAGATCCCGCCCGGCGAGCCCGGTCGGGATGCTTTTGACCTGGATGGGAGTCGGCTCCTCCCAACCGAGCGCCTCGACTGCGGCACGTAACGCCTCGGATACGCCCAGATCCTCGAAGGTTCGAGGCTCCGGGGACTGGGCCGTTTTCTCGTCTTCCACTCGGTTGTTCCTGCGAGGAGGGGCCGGTGTAAACGCGCATCGAAGTGACGTCGCGTGCGGCCGGCTTTGGATTGGCCTATAAGTTTAGGCGTACGCCCCAGGATTCCAAACTCTCAAGGGTCGCCCCCTCCCCGAGAATCTGAGACCATGACCGCCGAATACGACGTCTCCGTTCTTTACGTATGCCTGGGAAATATCTGCCGTTCCCCCCTGGGAGAAGGCGTTTTGGCACACCGCTTGGAAGAAGAGGATCTCTCTAGCCGGGTTCGCGTGGACTCGGCAGGCACGGGGGCTTGGCACCTGGGAGAGCCCCCCGACCCTCGCTCCACGGAGGTCGCCCTGCGCCACGGGATCGCACTCCGTGGGCTGGCGCGCCGCGTGAGCGTCGAGGATTTCCATGAATTCGACTACATCTTCGCGATGGATCGCGCCAATCTTCAGGACCTTCGCCACCTGGAATCCCAAGTGGAAGAAGGCGCTCGGCTCAACCTCTTCAGAGAGTTCGACCCCGATAAGGATGGGGACCTCGATGTGCCGGATCCCTACTACGGAGGCCCCGACGGATTCGATGTGATGTTCGACATGATCGATCGCACCTGCGCCGCCTTCGTCGAGCACCTGGTCTCCGAGCTCTCGGTTTGAGGGGCGTGTCCCCTGTCACACTCTCCCGTCCCCTCCGAGAGGGTGTGGAAGCAACTCTCTCGAGCCGGGGGGCGGGGAGCGTGGAAATCCTGGGCGCCGAGCCGGTAAGCGGAGGGTGTATCCATCAGACCGCGCGTCTTTCAACCAACCTGCAGGAGAACTTTTTCCTCAAATGGGCGGTGGAACCCGTGTCGGATGTCTTCGCGGCGGAAGCCGATGGCCTGAACGCACTACGCGAGGGGACCGACCTGACCGTTCCGGAGGTGATCGGCCATTCCGGTGCCGGAGAGAATCCGGCCTGGCTGGTCCTTGAGTACGTACCCCGCGGTAGCCCGGCTCCAGATTACGCGGAGCGCCTCGGTGGGGCCCTTGCCGCGCTCCATGAGCCCAGCGAAGGCCCGTACGGCTGGCACCGTTCCAACTACATCGGCTCGCTCCCCCAGACCAATAGGGCCATGGGGGACTGGCCGGCGTTCTGGTGGGCCGAACGACTCGAGCCCCAGTTGGCTCTGGCCCACGACCAGGGACGCCTGCCCGGCCTGGACCACGAGTGGGGCGCGCTCGAGTCGAGGCTCCCCACGCTACTCGCCGGCGCCGTAAACGACGGGTGCGCCCTCCTCCATGGCGATCTCTGGAGCGGAAACGTGTACCCGGGCTCTGATGGAGGGCCGGTCCTGGTGGACCCAGCCGTCTATCGGGGACACAGTGAGGTCGACCTGGCGATGACGGAACTCTTCGGGGGGTTTCCGACAGCCTTCTATACCGCCTACAAGAAGCGCCGACCGCTCACTGATGGATACGAGGACGGACGCCGGCACCTGTACCAACTCTACCCCCTTCTCGTGCACGTCAACCTCTTTGGGGGCGCTTATGTCAAGGGCACGGAAGCGACCCTGCGAAGAGCCCTACGCTCGGGATAGATCAGCTCTGAACGCTCGGGAATCCGGGGCAGGTGTGGGGGTCGGGCCGGCGCCTACCCGTCGGTCGGAACCGGATTGCCGACCACCTCAGCCAACCTCCTGAGCGCGCGCTCCATCAACTCGTCCGACGTGGCGAAGCTCACCCTCACGAAACGATCGTCGCCGAACGCGACGCCCGGGACCATGGCCACGCCGCTCTCCTCGAGCAGCCACGAACACAACGCGGTGGAGTCGGAGATGCCCTCCCGGAACAACGCATCCACCCGGATGAAAAAATAGAAGGCACCCATCGGCTTCACGAACGAGAGCTGGGGCAGGAGTTCGTTCAGCAAAGTGACGACCCGGTCCCTCCGCCCACGAAACGTCGCGGCCATCCCTTGCTTGGCCTCCCTCGCACGCTCCAAATCGGAAAAGGCGCTCAACGCAGCCATCTGCGACGGTGTCGCCGCGTTCGAGGTGATGTGGCTCTGAAGGGCCCCGAGCTTCTTCGCGAGCTCTACCTCGGAGTAGGAAAACCCGATGCGCCATCCAGTCATGGCAAAACACTTGGAAGCCCCATCGATCAGGACGTAACGGCCCAGGGATTCCGCCGGCAATTCGAGGATGCTGGGCGCAAGAGAGCGGTCGTCCCCAAAATAGATCTCACGGTAGATCTCGTCCGCGATCAGGGTGACGTCCCTCTCCTTGGCCCACTCGGTGATCTCCCGCAGCTCCTCGAGCGTGTAAACCGCTCCGGTCGGATTGGACGGAGAGCACAGAATCAGCCCCCGAGTCCGCTCGGTGAATGCGGCGTCGAGATCCGCCCGGGTGAGAAGGAAATTTCGGTCCGGGTCTCCAGCCACGGGGATCGGCTCGGCTCGAGCCAGCGTGACCATTTGCGGATAACTCGTCCAGAAAGGCGCGCCCACCAGGACCTCGTCACCCGGGCCGAAGAGCGTGAAAGCGGCGTTGAACAGCGCCTGCTTCGCGCCCGCCCCCACCACGATACCCTCCCAGTCCACAGGCCCGCCACCGACAGACTCGAGATATCGGGCGATCGCACGTCTCAGCTCCGGTATGCCCGACACCGGCGTATACCGGGTCGAGCCAGCTCGAATCCCCTCGATGGCACCCTCGGAGATCCACTCCGGCGTGCCGAAGTCCGGCTCCCCGGCACTCAAGTCTATGATGTCGCGGCCCTCCGCCCGGAGACGTTTGGCGAGCGTGCTGACCGCAATCGTGGCCGATGGCTGGAGACGGGCGATGTTCGGGCTGAATTTCATGCCGGGAATATCGAATCACCGGTAATCCCGATCAAGTAAGGCTGGTGTTCACCAGAGATGACGATGCTGCGAGGTTGATCGCGGGCCGGCCGGAGAGCAGCTTCTCCCAATGGACGACGCCCCTAGCCTCGTGTTCTACTTCGACTATGTCGATCCGGGATCGTACCTGACGCATCGGCAACTGGGCCAGCTCCTTCCCGATGCGTCCCAACACACGGTCCACCCCCTCGAGGTGTGCCCGGTGCCCCAGGAGCTCATCGACGGTACGGCCCCGGATTGGGTCGCCTACGAAAAGACCGTGGCACGCCTCGCGGAGGATGCCGAAATCCCGATGGCCCATCCTGCGTTCATACCCTGGAGCCGAAAGGCCCACGAACTGCGTCTGCACGCCGCAGAGAAGGCGCTGGAGTCACCCATGCACGAAGAGATTTTCTCGGTGCGGTTTCAGGAAGGGGCGGACATCGGGCGCATCGACGTCCTCGTCGCGGCGGCGGAAAGGGTCGGGCTGGACGTGAGCGAATCGAAAGCGGTGCTCGACATCGATAAACATCGGGACCGTGTGATGGATCTTCGGCAAGAGGCAGAGAAGGCTGGCATCAAACGAGTGCCGACCCTCCGGTCCGGTGACATGAGCCTTGAAGGTCCCGCCTCAATCGGCGAGGTTCGACACTTCCTGGAACGCGCGCGACTCCTATGACGGTTTAGGCGAGAGGTCACCCGAATGGCAGGCTATCAGCGGAAAACTGTCCTCTCCCCGGCCGATATTCTAGCCAAGGCCCAAGAGTTGCTTCCTGAATGGATCGGTTTGACCAGGACCAAGAGTTCGTCTCACAGTGCAACCTTTACGGGGGAAGAAGGCACGGTGACCCTCGCCGCGCACCGGCACGGCCCGTACACCGAGGTACTGGCCTCCAGCGACCGGCTTCGGACTTCGCGTCTCGACTACGAAATTCAGAAATTCCTCGCAGAGCTTCCCTACGAGCACGGAGACGCCGGTGGACGGGGCTCTGGGGACCCCTCCTGATGCAGTCATTCGAGGATCTCCAGTTGCCTGCGGAAATGATCGAGGCCCTTTCCGCCGAGGGTTTTGAGGAACCCACCGAGTTTCAGAGGGCGGCAATCCCCCTACTCCGGCGAGGCAACAATCTTCTCGGGGCCGTCGGCCCCGGAGCCGGAACGCTACTGGCGTATGGAACGGCGATCCTGGAAAGAACCCAGCCCCAGGCCGGCCGGGCCGGAGCGCTCGTGTTGGTGCCGACGGCCGTTGCAGCCACCGGCCTCGCCGAATCACTGGGGCGGGTTGCGGCGACCACGGGCCAATCCGTCGGAGCCTTGGGGGGAGCCTGGCTGTTGCCCGAGCGATGCGATGTCCTCTTTGCGACACCCGACGACGTAAAAGCGGCGGTCGATGGATCGAGTCTCACTCTGGAGGGGGTGGAGTTCCTGGTTTTGGACGGCGCCAGTGCGATCGAAACGATTTCAGGCCTCGATACCGTGGGCACCTTGTTCGAGTATGTGAGGGCTGGAGCCCAGCGGGTGGTCCTGAGCCAGCCGGTGACCGAAGCCACCGGTGCTTTCGTTGCCACCCACGTGGCGAAAGCGATCCGTGTGCCGGCGGCCCCGGCCGTCGAGGGCGCGACCGCGAAGCCACCGGACCGAGGAGAGATACGTTTTCGCATCACGGGAGAGGACAGAGTGGCCGCCTTGGCTCCGCTCGTGTCCGAACTTCTCGACGACGAAGCTCGCCATGTCCTCTTGTTCTGCCGCTCTGAAGACCGTGCAGCCGATGTCGGTGACTATCTGACCCTTCACGGATTCATGGCGGGCGCCCCGGGCGATGAAACCGCTCCGGTCTGGTTGGCCGTGGACGCCCTTGCGGCCCGAGAAGCCCTCAACCGGAGCCCCTCTCCGGCCACGGTCGCGACGGTGAGCTTGGACTGCCCTGCGGACGTAGACACGATGGACCGACGCCATGGTGCCGGAGGACAGGCCACGGTGCTGCTCGTTCCCCGCGAGGTTCCCCACTTCAGGGATACCGCCCGACGCACCGGTTACCGCGTCCGTCCCCTACCCCCACCTGAGTCCGTGGTCGAGGACCGTATCAGTGAGATTCGCGTTCGCCTCGAAGAGGCCGCCACCCGGGGGGATCTCGCCCCCCTCTACCTGGTCCTGGAGCCTCTCCTGGAACGGTTCAGCCCTCAAGAACTCGCTGCGGCCGCCCTCGCCCTGCTCATTCCTCGACCACCCGATGCCCCCGCAGCACCGAACGTCAAGGCTCGCGCCGAAAAAGCCACCGGAACCGACGGATGGACTCGGCTTTTCGTGAGCATCGGCGAGTTGGAAGGTGTGCAGCCTCGAGACCTGCTGGGCGCGCTGGCCGGAGAGTCAGGGGTAGACGGTTCGTCGTTTGGAAAGATCGAGATACGCGATACGTACTCCCTGGTCGAAGTCCGCCCATCTGACGCCGAAAAGGTCATCAAGGCCGTAAACGGCTCGAGTATCCGTGGCCGCAGCGCGCGAGTGGACTACGACCGGGGCAGCGGAACCAAGTCGAGAGAGAGTAGGACGCGTCGCGGGTCGCG
The DNA here is from genome assembly GCA_022564055.1 of Gemmatimonadota bacterium. Lineage (GTDB taxonomy): Bacteria > Gemmatimonadota > Gemmatimonadetes > Longimicrobiales > Gaopeijiaceae > UBA822. Next base: position 9,268 of record JADFMD010000006.1, on the reverse strand, counting down.
CGGAAGAGAATGACCAAAAAAGAGTGAAAGACGAAAAGGGAGCAAAAAAAGAAGAGGCCACGCCCCAAAGTTGGGGCGTGGCCTCTATCCGATCCTTTGATCGTACTGCAGGGGGCCTACCTGCCCAGTACCTCTACTGGATGGCCTCCTTAAAGCCCTTACCGGCCCGGAATCCGGGGGTCTTCGACGCCGCAATGTGAATCGTGGCGCCAGTACGGGGGTTCCGGCCCATACGAGCCTTGCGATGCTTCGCTTCAAACGTACCAAAGCCCGTGATCTGCACACGCTGCTCGGCCCTCAAGGCCTTAGCGATGACACCTTTGGAGCCGAAAAGTGAATCCAGGGCCCGTGATGCATCGGCCTTGGTCATGCCAGCGCTGTCGGCAAGGGCGTCTACTAGATCGGATTTGTTCATTTGTTACTCCTCAAAAGGGGTGATTGCCTCTTGACTTCGCGGCCAATGCCGGCCTTTCTCGAACCCCGGTCCGGGCTTGTGCGTGTCGGGCCCTTCACGCACGGTATCCCCGGACCAATTTCGGACCGAAGCGGCTCCGACCGTCAGCCGTCAAGACAACGGTAAGCCCGGCTCAACGGAGCGTCAAGTGACTTATGGGCCGGAAACCCGCGTCCTGCCTAGCTTCCTGTAGCGGCGGTTCCCTGAGATCAACTCAGAATCATCCGGAGAAGTCATCGAGCGACGCGCGTTTTCATCCCCCGATTCTTGGGTGCGTTCGCCTATCTCGTTGCTCTGTGCGTCGTTGGGGCCATTGGTCATGGGGCGATCGAAGGGTGGCCCTTGCGAGAAACCGTATACATGACGGTGTATAACCCTCACCGCAGTGGGTTTCCAGAAAGTTCGTACACTGTCCTAGGCTGGCGGGGGGCTTTACGATGGTCCTGCTGGCGTTGGGAATCACGGGAGGCGGCGTTGGGTTCCCGCGGAGGCCTATTTGTAGCGGTAGGTTACGCGGCCCTTAGTGAGATCATAGGGTGACAACTCCACCTTCACCCGGTCTCCCTCCAATACCCGAATGTAGTGTTGCCGCATCTTTCCCGAGAGATACGCCAGAACCTCATGGCCGTTCTCCAACTCCACGCGGAATCGGGCGTTAGGAAGAACCTCGCTGACCAATCCCTCGATTTCAATCGCTTCTTTTGCCACTCATCTCTCACGTCAAGACCATCGCGACCCCATCGCACGATAGCATACGCCCAACTCTGGAGCAACGATGCGTTGCTGCGCCAACCCCGACCCTCGTCGCCTGTTTGGGAGGACCCCCCTCCAAGCCATAGTGTTGAGGGAGGGCACGGGTCAAGATTTATTTCAATAGCTCGAAATAAAATCAAGCGCTCCGAGTCATATGGCCAAACCGTTCGAACCACATGAAATAGAAAGCGTCCGCGTCGCACTTGCGGGAGGCTCTGACCCGGTCTGCCCGCGGTGCGGGGGCCGCTTCGATCATACCGACGTCCCTCCAAGGAGCGACGTTCCCTACGTGAGAGATCGAATCTGGCTGATCTGCGCTTCCTGCGGAGCTGGGCTCGTGATTGACCGGCCCAAAGCTTCCCCGCGCTAGCCCCTCTCTGGACATGACTCGGTTCTTGAGGGATAATCCGAAATCAGGCCGAGGGGGGGGCCGCCTTCTCGCCGAGTACCCGAGCCAACGAGTCTCATGTCAAACCGCATTGCACACGTCACTACGAACCTCGGTTCGTTCCAGATCGAGTTGCTTGAGGACCGGGCTCCCAAAACGACGAAGAACTTCATCGACTTGGCCGAGAAGGGGTTCTACGACGGGATCGTCTTCCACCGCGTCATCGAAGGTTTCATGCTCCAGGCGGGGTGTCCCCAGGGGAACGGAACCGGCGGCCCGGGCTACACGATTCCCGATGAGTTCCACGCCGAGCTGACGCATGACTCGGAGGGTGTCTTGTCGATGGCCAACTCCGGGCCCAACTCCGGCGGATCCCAGTTCTTCGTAACCCTCGCTCCCACGGCGTGGCTGGACGGCAAACACGCGGTTTTCGGGAAGGTCATCGAGGGCATGGAGACGATCCGCACGATCGGCGGCACCGCCACTGGTCCCGGGAACCGCCCGCTAGAGCCCGTAGTAATGGAGGAGGTGCGTATCGAAGGCGAAAGCACCAAATAGTGCAAGGACACTGTGAGCGCGTCGCTACTTACGCCTGTGCCCTCGCTTCTGCCTCGGGGATGGACTCGGAGCGCTTGAGGTGGTTTCGGATGGGCGCGCTGCTCCACGACGTGGGCAAGATCGTCGTACCGTCGTCAATCCTGAACAAACCCGGCCCCCTTACCACCAAGGAATGGGCCACGATGAAGCGACATCCCCAGGCCGGGGTGCACCTGCTCCGGGAGATCGAGTTCCCCTGGGACATCCGACCCATGGTGCGCCATCATCACGAGCACTGGGACGGCAGCGGGTATCCCGATGGATTGGTCGGGGAGGACATCCCTCTTTCGGCCCGGATTCTCTGTCTCGCCGACGTATTCGATGCGCTCACCTCCAGCCGAAGTTACCGGGCCGGATTGACCCGGGCTCAGGCGCTCTCGGTCATGGGCGAGGATTGCGGAAAAATCTTCGATCCAGCGTTATTCGAGCTCCTGGAAGGCCTCTATACCCCGGCCCCGGCGGCCTGGAAAAAACGCGCCGGGATTGAGGGGCCGGGACCTCCACCCAACGTCGACTACCGGTACCGCGGGATCAAGCTTCGCCAGCTTCGGCAACGCGGCTCCCGAGCTGTTGGTCCAACATCAATAGAGCGGCCTGGTCGTCACCGGCCATACGCACCTGGTCCCTCGCAGTCGAAGCACTGTCCTCTTCCTCGACCTGTTCGGCGATAAACCACTGGAGTTCTTGCTGGGCGGCCCAATCGCCCTCCTTTCCGGAGAGCTCGAACAGCCTGTGGATCATGGCGGTCACGGCCCGTTCATGTTCCAGCACACTCTCGAAGAGAGAGAGTGGCGCGCCGAAATCGGTCGTGGGGGCTTCGATGGTGTGGAGTTCGACCTGCGCTCCCCTTCGAAGTACGTACTCGAAAAGACGCGTCGCGTGGGCGAGCTCCTCCTGGGCCTGAAGCCGCATCCAGCGGGCGAACCCCGGAAAATTCTGGTGATCGAAGTGAGCGGACATCGCGAGGTAGAGATAGCCGGAAAACAGCTCGTTCTTGATCTGCTCGTTGAAGGCATTTTGTACTGCAGCGTTCATGGTGCGACCTCACGGAGGTGGGGCATCAGCGTGTTCGAGCCACCCCGGCCGGGGCGTACCAAGCTGTACCCACAACCCGTGAAGAAGTGCAGGGCGGGCGAACTCGACTACATCAACGGTGGGCGCGACGGTCCGCCGCGGAGAAACACGGACTTCGGGTCGCTGCTGGGAGACGGTTCATCCCCCCCACGAACCATCTGTTCGATCTGACCCAACATGGTGTGGCTTCCGGCTTCGCTCCCTCCGAACAGGCCATCCGAATCGTCTCCGGCCACTTCCGCCGCACCGTGGAGGTTGAGCCAAAGGTCGAACCTCTCACTGACCCTCATCACCTTGTAGAAAAATCGCCGCCGTCCGTGTCGCCTGAAGACCAGGTCCACGGCGAACGCCACAAAAGACACCGTAAAGACCGCGCCGTCCTTCAGCCCATCGATCACCAACTTGAGCTGGAAGATGGCGAAATCACGGATGGAAACTTTTGTCATGGGATCCATATCTATTCCTCAATGCGTGAGCGCCCCTGTCCCGTCATTGCGGTAAGCCCTACGAAGCTATTAGGTCTTTTGCTTCACCGGGAAGGTGCCCGCAAGTCGGATGCCGGCCTGAGGAACCTTCCCGTTCTGGAAACGTACCGATATGCCGGCTCGGTCAGGGCATCGCGGCTACCCGTTCGGCCCGGTACGCTGGAAGGAAGTATCACCGACGAGAGACTGGAGCGTATCGTGCGGGCAATGTGGTGGAGCATAGGCGCCATAGCACTGATCGGCCTTCTCGGGTCCCCACCCGCGGTGCCGGGCGCTCCGACGTCCGAGCCCACGGCCCCCAGCCCCCCTCAAATTCTCACCGAGGGCATCCCGCGTGAGTTCTACTTCTCCCGTGTCGCCTATTCCGGATACGGCGGGTACTATGGCAGAGGGGGATCCTGGGCGGTGGATTTCCCGAGGGCCGATCAGATCTTCCTTTCGTTCATCGATCGACTCCTCCCCAACCTCGACGCCTACGAACACGAGTTCGTCGTCACGCTCGCTGACCCCGACCTGCGCCGTTTTCCTTTTTTGTATGCGCTCGAGGTCGGACGGATGGCGCTCGGGCAAGATGAAATCGACGGCCTTCGCAGCTACCTGCTCCAGGGCGGGTTCTTGGTCATCGACGACTTCTGGGGCACCCGGGAGTGGCAAAATTTCGAGTATGAGATCCGACAGGTTCTGCCCGAATTCGAGATCGTCGACCTGAATATCGACCACCCGATTTTTACAACGTTTTACGAGATCGAAGAGATCATCCAGGTGCCGAATGTTGGCAACGGGGTCCGCGGCGGGCCGACCCACGAACGCGACGGTTACGTTCCCGTGGTGAGGGGAATCCACGACGAAAACGGACGCCTCATGGTCGTCATCAACTGGAACACCGACCTGGGCGACGCCTGGGAGTGGGCGGACAACCCCCAATACCCGCTCAAATACTCGACGTACGCCTACGAGATGGGCGTCAACTTTATCGTCTACGCGATGAGTCACTGATGGCCCGAGGCGCACGCTGATGGAGACGATCTTCGAGTTCCTTTTCAAGTACAGGCCGATCTTTTTTCGAGAGGGTGATTTCACCTTCACGTCACCTTGGCCGGCCCTGCTCATTCTAGGCGGGGTAGCTGCGATCGCGATCCCCGCTCTCCTCTCGTATGGAGCCGCCAGGGGAGACAGCCGCCGAATAGACCGGTGGGTGTTGGCGGCGCTGCGGCTCGGCTTGGTTGCGATCCTCGTCTTCATCCTCTTTCAGCCCACCCTCATCCTCACGTCGGTCGTTCCACAGCGAAATTTCGTGGGGATTCTGATCGACGACTCGCAGAGCATGCGAATCACCGACGAAGCCGGCGTGCCCAGGAGTGATTTCGTCCGGTCGACCTTCGGCACTGAAGGCAGCGACCTGTTGAGCGGTCTGGCCGAAAAATTCACGCTCCGCTTCTTCCGCTTCAGCCGCGACGCGAGCCGTCTCAACGACATGGGCGAACTGACCTACTCGGGCACCGCAACGGACCTGGGCAACGCTCTGGTGCGGGCACAAGAGGAACTGGCCGGTGTGCCGATCTCAGGCCTGGTGGTCATCTCGGACGGCGCCGACAACTCGGGCAGGGCCCTGGCCGAATCCCTCCTCCCGCTCCAGGCCGCGAACGTTCCCGTCTATACGGTGGGCCTGGGCGAGGAGGAACTGTCACCGGACATACAGATCAGCCGTGTGGAGATACCGAGGAAGGTCCTTGTCGGGACGTCCTTGGTGGTCGACGTCATCGTTTCGCACCGCGGTTACTCGGGGCGGACGGTCCAGCTCACAGTGGAGGACACGGGTCAACTTCTCGCCTCGGAAGACGTAACCTTCGAGCGCGATGGCGAACCGGTGGTCACCAGGGTCCGGATCGAGGCCGCGGACGCTGGGCCCCGTCTGCTGCGTTTCAGGGTGGCGGCTCAGGAAGGGGAGCGGGTCACGGAGAACAACGTTCGGGATGTCCTGGTGGACGTCGTGAACCATGCCGAAAAGATTCTCTATTTCGAGGGCGAACCTCGCTGGGAGGTCAAGTTTCTGCGCCGCGCGGTGTCCGACGACGACAACCTTCAGGTAGTGGTTCTTCAACGCACGGCCGAGAGCAAGTTCCTCCGCCTCGACGTGGACGACGCCGAAGAACTCGCGGCCGGCTTTCCGAAGACACGGGAAGAGCTGTTCCGCTACCGGGCGCTCATCCTCGGGAGTGTGGAGGCGAGCTTTTTTACGCACGATCAACTCGACATGATCGCCGACTTCGTGTCCCGGCGAGGTGGCGGTCTCTTGTTCCTCGGTGGCCGGAACTCGTTCGCGGAGGGAAGCTACCAAGGCACACGCTTGGCAGAGGTCCTGCCCGTTTTCCTGGACGACGAATTGAGCGCCGGAGCCGGACCCTACTTCGGTGAGCTCTTCATCACACCCACGAGAGCGGGTCTCACTCACCCCACCACGCAACTCGGAGAGGACAACAGCGACGCAGTCCGTGAACGATGGGAGTCGCTCCCGGCCGTCACGACGCTGAATCCCATCACACGTCTCAAGCCGGGTGCGACCGCACTCCTGACCGGGGGTACGGAGGAGGACCGTGACCGTCAGATCGTACTCGCCTACCATCGTTATGGTCGGGGTAAGGTGATGGTGCTGCCCATCCAGGACTCGTGGATCTGGCAGATGCACGCCGACATCACGCTCGAAGACCAGACCCACGAGACCTTCTGGCGGCAGCTTCTCCGCTGGCTCACAGACGGGGTGCCCGATCAGGTCGGGGCCCAGGGCGAGCGCGAGGTCGTGGAGCCGGGGCAACCCGTGAGGCTCACGGTGGAGGTCGGTGATTCAGCTTATGCGGCGGTGAACAACGCCAACGTCATCGCAGTCGTACGCGATCCCTTCGGCGATTCCATCACGGTCCACCTCGACTGGGATGTGGAGCAAGATGGGCGCTACGACGGTGGGTTTCCCACCTCTGGGCCGGGGCTTTACGAGGTCTCGGTCAGCGCCACACGCGCCGGAGACACCATCGGAACCGCCATCGCCTTTGTGAACGTGGCGCCCTCGACTGATGAATACTTCGACGCGAGTATGCGGGGGACCACCTTGCGCCGCATCGCCGACCAGACCGGAGGACTGTTTTACACGCCGGACAACGTGGCGAGTCTTCCGGAAGACATCAGCCTGACCGGCGCCGGGGTCACGCTCACCGAGGAGCGCGACCTCTGGGATATGCCCATCCTGCTCCTTCTGGTGTTGGGCCTGATGGCGGGCGAGTGGGGGTACAGGCGGAAGAGGGGCCTGGTATGATCTCCCGCAGCGCCGTCGCCACCATGATGCTCCTGGTGACGGCCGCGGTCCAACCGGTGTGGGGTCAGGACACGCACGTCCTCATAATCACGGGACTGGGGGGCGACCCGGAGTTCCGTCAAAAATTTTCGGAGTGGAGCAGCACTCTCGTGTCCACAGTCGGTGAGAAGTTCGCCATACCGGCCGAGAACATCATCTTTCTGAGTGAGGACCCGGCCGCTGATCCGCGAATCCAGGGCCGCTCGACCCGCGAGAACGTCGACGGGGCCTTCACGACTCTCGCCTCAAACTCCCAGCCCGGCGATTACATCTTTGTCGTGCTTATCGGGCACGGCAGCTACGCCAATGGAGAGTCTCGCTTCAACCTTCCAGGGCCCGACCTGACCGCGGAGGATTTCGCACTCCGCCTCGATCAGCTCTCGGGGCGGCGAGTCGCGTTCGTCAACCTCGCCAGCGCAAGTGGAGAATTCGTGAAGGCACTCTCCGGAGAGGGACGTGCCATAATCACGGCTACGAGAACCGGGAGGGAGAGAAATGAGACGGTCTTCGGGGGCTACTTCATCGACGCCTTCGCCGGGGAGGCCGCCGACCTCGACAGGGATGGGCGCGTGTCTCTTTGGGAGGCCTTCGAGTTCGCGCGCATCGAGGTCACACGGGAGTATTCGACGTCGAACCGGATCGCCACCGAACACGCGATGCTCGACGACAACGGCGATGGAGAGGGCAGCACCGAGTTGTTGGACGCTGCGGATGGGGCGCTCGCACGATCGATGTTCCTGGCCGCCGACCCGAACCTGGCCGCAGCGCGCGCGACCGACGATCCGGAGCTGAAGGCACTCTTCGGGCAGAGAGCGGAGCTGGAGCAGCGTCTCGAGGCACTCCGTGCCGTGCGGGGCCAGATCGACCAGGACCGCTACGATACCGATCTGGAGGAGGTGCTCGTCGAGCTGGCTCTCCTCAACAGGGAGATTCGGGCTCGGTCGAGTGAGAGAGAATGAAGCGCGAGTTTCTCCTGTCCGCGTTTGCCGCCCTCACCCTGGCAACCGGTGGAGCCGCTCAGACGCTGGACCAAGCCATCTCCGATCTTCGTGCGGGAGACTATGAGTCGGCCATCGACGCGCTCCGAGACATCTCCCAAACAGATCCGAACCCGAATCTGAGCCGGGACGATCGACGGAGAGCCTATGTGGCGTACGTGTCCGCGCTGGCCGAGATCGGCCGATACGAAGACGCGCTCGAGGCCGTAGGGCGGGCCCCCGAGTCCCTCGCGATCGAGCTCGCCAACACTGCCGGCGAAATTCTTTACGAGTTGGGGCAGGTCGACCGGGCCCGTGAGCGGTTCTCTCGAGCCGTCCAAGGTGGCGCCGTGGATCGGAATTCCGCGCGCCTGAACCTCGCCATCATCGAATGGACGTACGGAGATCGAGACGCCGCATTCTCGGAATTCGACTCCTTCATCGATCTCTACAACGGGTCGACACCCCTGTCCTCGAGCGACCTCACCGCCGTAGCAACGGCGGTCCAGTACCTGGGTATTCGTGAACACGAACTCTTCCAGGATGCGCTCAGAGCCTACGATGAGGCGGTGGCCGCCGATCCGGGTAACCTGAAGCCGCGAATTCTGATCGGGGAGTTGTTTCTCGATAAGTACAACGGACCGGAAGCCGACGCGGCCTTGAGGGAGGTCCTCGAGAGAAATCCGAACCACCCACGGGCGCTCCTGGGCCTGGCCCGTGCAATGAAGTTCAACGGCACCCTCGGCGTGATGGATCAGGTGGAAGCGGCCTTGGAACAGAACGAAAACCTCACGGCAGCGCGAGTCTTCAAGGCACGGCTCCACCTCGAGGTGGAAAACCACGATGACGCTCGCGTGGAGCTCGAGAAGGCGCTGGAGGTGAACCCCGTCTCTCTCGAAGCACTGAGCGTGCTCGCGGCCAGTCACTACCTGCGGGGCCAGACCGATGAGTACCGGAAGATCCGTGACAAGGTGACTGCGCTCAGCCCGACCTACGCGGAGCTATACAACGACGTGGCGGATTTGAGCGTGCAGAGCCGCAAATACGTCGAGGCGGCCCGCGTGGCGCAGGAAGCCATTGCCGTCGATTCCCTGTCCTGGAGAGCCTACGGAATCCTCGGTATGAACCAGCTGCGGCTCGGCCTGATCGAAGAAGGCCGTGCCAGCCTCGAGACGGCTTTCGAGGGAGACCCTT
>JADFMD010000166.1 GCA_022564055.1 Gemmatimonadota bacterium | reverse complement strand
AGGCACAAGCTCCTCCGACGGGGCGGGTCCACGGCGTCCATGATCTGGGCTACCGAGAGCTCCGCGGCCGGTACAGCGAGGCGAAAACCTCCGTTCCGTCCAGGGGAGCTGACGACGATACCCCGGCTGGCTAGGGAGCCGAGGGTCTTGCCCATGTAGTTTCTGGGAGCGTCGCGATCGCCTCGGCCGACAGGGGTCGGCCCTGATCCTGGCGGGCCAGGAGGATGGTGGCGCGGAGCGCGTGTTCAGCCGTTCTCGAAAGCATCGGGTCCTCAGCCTTGAATGAGCGATTCATGCATGTGTATATGATGATTTACCGGCGGTCTTTCCGAAGTCGGGAGAAGTGAGGTAGTGGATGTCGTCGAGTTAGACGTCGACTGTAGGGAAAATCCCTATAATGAACGGAACCCCACCTGAAACCTCTGGCCTACGCGGGGTATTCAGTTGCCCTGAACGCGCCCACGAGGACCGAGGGGCGAGCACGGAGAACGGAGGACCGATGCCGGATCATCGACTGAGAATCTACGACTCGATGGAGGGCCTGCTCCCCGATGTGGATAATCCGACGCCGCTCGTTCGGATCAATCGGGTGGTTCCGTTTGAGCACGCACGCGTCTACGGGAAGCTCGAGTGGTACAACCCCTTCGGCGCCGTCAAGGATCGGATCGCGGCGAACCTGATCGCGGACGCCGAGGAGCGGGGTATCCTCGAGCCCGGCCAGAAGTTGGTCGAGCCCACCTCAGGCAACACCGGGATGGGCCTGGCCATGATCTCCAACGTGAAGGGGTACTCGCTGACCACTCCGCTTTCGTCGGCGATTCCCCTCGAGAAGCGGATCATGCTGCGGTTCTTCGGCGCCGAAGTCCTCGAGCTGGACGACGACCTGTGCCCCGCGCCGGGCGCGCCGGAGGGTGCCATCGCCAAGGCACACGAGCTCGCCGAAAGGCCCGAGTTCCACATGCTCGACCAGTACACGAACGAGGCGAATCCGGGGGCGCATTACAAGACCACGGGACCGGAGATCTGGAAACAGACAGAGGGGAAGGTGACCCACTTCGTGGCCGGGCTGGGCACATGTGGCACCATCACGGGCACCGGGCGCTTCCTCAAGGAGCAGGACCCGGAGATCAAGGTGCTCGGGGTGCATCCGCAGGAGGGACACGACATTCCCGGTGTGCGGAGTATTCGGCAACTCCAGCAGACTGCCCTGTTTCTCCCCGACGAGTATGACGAGTTGGTCGAAGTAAACGATGACGAAGCCTTCGGCTTGTGCATGCGGCTCAATCGCGAGGAGAGCATCATCGCCGGTCCGAGCTCAGCCATGGCCCTGGCAGGTGCCATGAAGCTGGTGCCGGACGAGCCAGGGGTGATCGCGGTAGTGATCTTCCCCGACAACGCCTTCAAGTATGCCTCATCGATGAGCAGGCACATTCCGGAGATGGCTAGGGATGGGGGAGGTGGCGGAGGTGGGGGGAGTCCGCAGGAGCGAATGATGAACACCTTGATCGAGAACACGAGGGCCACCGCCGGACTCACCATCGACGTCGAGCCTGCGGAAGAAGTGATCGAGGCTGGAGGGGTCTTCGTCGTGGACGTGCGTGAGCCCGACGAGTTTACCGGTGGCCATATTCCCGAGGCGGTAAATATGCCTCTCGGAGAGATGAGCGATTACGCCGCCTTTCTCCCCGAGGACCACGAAGCTCCCATCCTGGTGGTGTGTCAGACCGGAAATCGTTCGCTGTCGGGTGCGCTTTTTCTGACGTCGCTCGGGTACCGGAATGTTCGCAGCATCAACGGGGGCACACACGGATGGCTCGTGGGGGGTTATCCGATCTCGACCGACTGAGACGCGCGTCGGATTCCGGTCCCGCCCGGGCCACTCTTCTGATAGGAACCCGTCATGAGAATCGGCGAGGGGGTTGACACGGCAAAGTATTCTAATATTCTATAGAATTATGATTATCTGGAGACGGACTCATCCCTGAACCACAGGCTCCATGGAACTGAAAGCTGCCAAGCTCGAGCTCTTCGAGCACTTTGCGCGCATAGGGAAGGCGGTTGGAAGCCAACCGCGGCTCCTCTTGCTGGACCTTCTGGCCCAGGGGGAGAAGACTGTGGACAGGCTCGCTAGCCAGACTGGCCTCACGGTCGGGAATACGAGCGCCCACTTGAAGGGGCTTCGGCATGCGGCCCTGGTGTCCACTCGCAAGGAGGGGGCGCACGTGTTCTACCGGCTCGCCGGCTCGGACGTGCACGAGTTTGTGCGGTCTTTGCAGACGCTCGCGAGTGGGCAACTCGCCGAAGCGAGAGAGATCATCGACGAGTACTTCCGTGATCCCGATGTACTCGAGGCGGTTCACTCCGACGATCTCCTCGAACGGCTGGGTGCAGGTGAGGTGGTTGTGCTCGACGTACGCCCGCCGGATGAATACGCGGCAGGACACATCCCGGGGGCGATCTCGATGCCGTACGAGGAGATGGAGGAACGTCTTTCCGAGCTTCCCGCCGACGGAGAAATCGTCGCCTATTGCCGCGGTCCGTATTGCATCTACGCGGTTCGCGCGGTCGAGGTGCTTCGGCGCGCGGGATTCCAGGCTCGCCGGCTGGAGGACGGAATACCTGACTGGACCCTACGGGGCCTGCCGGTGGCGGTCGGTGCCGGGGCAGAAACCAACTGATCGAGGGGTAACGATGCTTTTTCGCCAATATCTGGATAAGGAACCCGTAATCGCCGTGTCCTACCTTTTCGGATGTCCGACCGAGGGTATCGGCGCCGTCCTCGATCCCATCGGAGACATCGGGCGTTATCTGAAGGAGTCGGAGGAGGGGGGAGTGCCGCTACGCTACGTGATCGACACGCATGTGCACGCCGATCATATCTCGCCCGCCCGCGAGCTCGCCGATGCGGCCGGGGCGGAGTACGTCCTCTTCGCCGGTGCGGACACGAGCTTTTCGTTCAAAGGCGTGGAGGATGGGGAGGTTCTGCACATGGGGAACACCGAGATGGAGGTGCTCCATACCCCCGGCCACACCCCGGAGCATATCTCGCTGGTGGTGACCGACCATGCCCGAGCGGACGAGCCATGGCTGGTCTTGACCGGCCACACGCTCATGGTCAGTGACATGGGTCGCACAGAGTTGGCGACCTCGGCAGAGGAGGGGGCGAGGGCCCTTTTCCAGAGCGCGGAGAAGCTACGGCGCCTCCCCGACCATCTCGGGGTGTTCCCCGGCGCGTTCTCCGGGTCGGTGTGCGGCCGCGGGCTCAGCGGGAACCCGACTTCGACCATCGGCTTCGAGCGCCGCCACAACCGCGCGTTCGCGCTCGAGAACGAGGAGGACTTCGTCCGGCTCATGCTGGAGGAGATCCCCGTTCCGCCGCTCGACGCGGCTCGCATTCGGGCCACCAACCTCGGGCTCGAGCCGGCTGGAGTGTGAGGGGCCCCATTTAGTGCGGAGCGAATTCGACTCCGGGTCATCGCCCGCCCCATCAGGTACGATCAAACTCGGGTTGGCGGCGAACCGAAACCAGTTCTGGCTTCTGGTGCTCATCAATGCCTTCGTGGGCGCGATGGTGGGCCTGGAACGCACGGTTCTGCCCTTGTTGGCAGAGGAGGAGTTCGGGCTTGCCTCTCGCGGAGTGGCGCTCTCCTTCCTGGTCTCGTTCGGGTTGGTGAAGGCCGTCGCGAACTTCTTCGCGGGGCGGCTGGGAGATCTCTACGGTCGCAAGCCCATCCTGATAGTGGGGTGGCTCGTGGGAATTCCGGTGCCGTTCATGATCATGTGGGCTCCCTCTTGGGACTGGATCGTCGCGGCGAACGTTCTCCTGGGCATCAACCAAGGGCTCGCCTGGTCCACGACCGTCATCATGAAGATCGACCTTGCGGGCCCTCGGCGACGGGGCCTGGCGATGGGCCTCAACGAGTTCGGTGGCTATGTCGCGGTCGCGCTGTCCGCGCTCGCTACCGGTTATATCGCGCAGGTGTATGGACTCCGGCCTGAGCCGTTTTACCTGGGGATCGCGTTCGTGGCCGTCGGGCTGGGACTCTCGGTCACGTTCGTGCGGGAGACGCTGGGACATGCCCAGCTCGAGGCCGACCAGGTGGCAGCAGGCCGGGGCGGAGAACCACCGCTGCCCGGCTCGCCCGAGTCCGACTACGCCGTACCGAGCACTCGCGAAATTTTTGCCCTCTCGACCTGGAAGCATCCGGCACTCTCCAGTGCAAGCCAGGCCGGGCTGGTCAACAACATGAACGACGGACTGGCCTGGGGGCTCTTCCCGTTGTTTTTCGCGGCGGCGGGACTCGGTGTGGCCGACATCGGCTGGCTGGTTTTTATCTACCCCTTCACGTGGGGCGTTCTCCAGTTGTGGACTGGCGCCTGGTCCGACCGTGTGGGGCGCAAGCGTTTGATCGCCGGAGGCATGATGGTCCAGGCGCTCGCGCTGGCGTCTTTCGCAATGACGAGCGGGTTCGCGGGGTGGCTCGGGGCCGGTGCTCTGTTGGGGGCCGGCACGGCGATGGTATACCCCACTCTCCTGGCCTCCGTCGGAGATGTGGCCCATCCGAGCTGGCGCGGCTCGGCCGTCGGGGTGTATCGGCTTTGGCGGGACAGCGGATATGCGGTGGGCGGCATTATGGCCGGCACGCTCGCCGATGCCTTCGGGATGCGCGCGGCGATCGGGGCGGTGGCGGTTCTGACCCTGTTATCCGGCCTCCTGGTGGCGTGGCGCATGCCGGAGACCCTGAAGCGCTGAGACTCGGGAAGCTGGGTCCGATCCGTGCCCAAACGCGCCTACCAGCAGGCCGACGCCGATACTATCTTATCAGTCGTTCTCGCACAGAACACTAAATACCGCACCCCCGAGTTGTTTGGGGCCTGTAGCTCAGTTGGTTAGAGCGCACGCCTGATAAGCCTGCATGGGAGGAGCCGTTTTTCGCAAGAATGGCGTAACTAAGCGGGTTTCTACGGAAGGGGTGCGAAGCTCAAACACGGGTTTCGCACCCTTTCTGCATCCGTTCTTGCACAGAACATTGCACACACCTCGGGGCGGCTAGGGATCTGGCGGTGCTGATCCAGGCCACCCCAGCCACTATCGCCCAAGAGGTGAGGTGGTGGAGTATCGGGTGGTCAACGGGGAGTGAAGACCCAATCTGCTGAAGCCGTCAGCTTCCCCGTCCTGTTCACCCCCACGGCGGTGGAGTAGGCCACCACCTCCGTAAGATTCTCTCCAC
>JADFMD010000165.1 GCA_022564055.1 Gemmatimonadota bacterium | reverse complement strand
GGTCATGGGCTGCCCTGGCGAGACTCGGCGATGAGGCTCCCGGACGAGTCTAGTCCTCGGCCGCCGCCGTCACCGCGTCGACGAAGATGTCCGCACGCCAGTCGGGCGTGAAGTCGTCTTCCAGGTTCCGGCGGGCGACCGACAAGTAGACGCCAACGAGGTCGCGCTCCGGGTCGGCCCAGAAGTAGATGCCACCGTATCCGCTGTGACCGAACGACGAAGGGCTCGCCAGTCCGCCGTTAAAGTAAGGCGTGACCGTGTCGAGGAACGGGAAGAGGCCGTATCCGTATCCGCCGGCGATCATGCTCATCGTCATCGGCTTGCCGTCCGGTCCCAAAAGCTCCCCGATCACGGGAACGCCCTCGGGGACCTGATTCCGCCGCATCGCCTGAACGGACGCGCCGCTGAGGACACGCTGGCCGTCGTAGGTCCCGCCGTTGAGCAGCATCTGGGCGAAGACCGCGATGTCGCGCGCGCTCGCGTGCAACCCGCTGGCGCCCGAGGGCGTTCCCTCGAAGCTTTCGGAGTCGAAGCTTGGTAGACCCGGCCCCAGGTCCTCCGAGCCCGGCATCCCCTCGCCGCGCCGGACCTTGCGCTCCCGATGCTCGGGCGGCAGCACGTAGCTCGAATCTGCCATGCCGAGCGGCTCGAAGATGCGCTCCCGGGCGAAGCGCTCGATCGGCGTACCGCTGACCCGTCGCACGAGGTCGGCGAGAAGCTCATAGTTGATGTTGCAATACTGCATCGCCTCGCCCGGACCGCAGGCGAGAGGGAGCGTGCGCATGAGACTGGCAAGGCCCGCGTGGAACGGGTGCTGGCCCGGCTCGGGGGCCGGCATCTCGCCTCCCTCCTTGAGGAGACGCTCAATCTCTGTCTGGGCATCGATGTTTGTCCAGCCGGAGAGATGCGTCAGCAGGTGATGGACGAGCACCTCTTCCGTGCCCTCCGCGGAGATCTCCGGAAAGTAATCGCGTACCGGCCGCATGAGGCCCACGCGACCGTCTTCGACGAGGCACATGGTCGCAGCCGCCGTGACCGGCTTGGTCGCCGAAGCGAGGGGGAAGATGGCGTCCAGTGGCAGTGGCGGTGACTCGGGCTCCGGCGATAACGTGCCGAACGCCTCGTGCAGGACGATGTGCCCCCGGCGCGCGACCAGCACGACCAGCGCATGGTGAGTACCGTCTTCCACCCAGCTCCGGGCCAGCTCCTTGACGTGCTGGACCCTCGCTGGAGACATTCCGGCTTCTTCTGGCGTTCCCGGTCTGAGCTTCATCTGTGGCCTCCCTTCTTATCTTCGGACTGCGCGGCCCTCAATGTCGAGACTACCACGGGGTTCGATAGGAAACCGTTCTGGAGCTGTGCATCGGGGATCGTATCAGCCAGTGCTCGAAGTACAGCCGCTGCCTCCTGATAGCTCCCTGCAGCGGCATCCGCGTTACCAAGCGCCGAATAGGCATCTCCCCTTGTCCGCTGAACCCGCCAAAGGATCCGTCGGTAGTTCATGTCCGTCGCGAGCGTTAGCGCTTCGTCCAGCAGCAGCAGAGCTTCAGCAGGCTGGCCGAGCTTGATGAGCGCCCGCGCCTTCAGCTCGAGCGCCGGGGCATAGTCGCGCCCTCGCCCGCGGGTCTCTGATCCCGCCACAAGCCTCTCCGCCTCCACGAGCGCATCCGCCGCAGCCCCTCGCGCCAGCAGGGCCTCCGCCACGGTATCAGCGCCAGGAACGGCACCCGCTGCCTCCATGAAGGTGAGCAAGGAGTGGGTCCCGGCCGCTGCCTCGATCTCGGACCGCAGGATCTCCGCTGTACGGCCGTGGAGGCGGCCCATCTCGGCCAGCGATCTTGCCAGGATCGTCTGCGCCCAGCCGACCATCCAGGGGCGGCTCAGGATTCGCGCTTCTTCGATGACCGACCGTGCCGCCTGCTCGGCCCGTTCGAATGCCATGAGTTCCAGCAGGTACGCGGCGATAGCGAGGTCGCGCTGGGCGCGGCCGAAGGGGTGAGCTTCATCTGCGACTTCTCGCTGGAAGGAGTCCCACGCCTCGCCGAAATGCCCCAGGTCGAGGAGAGCGAGGCCCTTGATGGAAGCGTACAGCACCGGTTCCGTGCCTATTCGCCCGGCCAGCTGAATGCCCGACTCACAGCACTCGATGCAGCGATCGAACTTCCCCCGCCCGTAGTAGAGCCACATGAGATGGAAGAGGTGCTCGTTGAGGCGCACGAGCTGGTGCTTGGATTCGAGCGCCGCACGAATTACCTCGGCTTCTCTTTCCGCCTCGACCGGCGGCATGAACCTCAGCGCAACCCGCTTGGCATCGAGGATGATCTCCTCGTCACCGATCTCCTCGCCTAACGCCGCAGCCTCCTGGAGGTTTGCCCTGGCCTTGTCCCAGTATCCCGACCAGAAGTCAGCAAAGCGGTGGGTGGGAATGAGCGACCAGGCCATGCTCGCCTTGTCCCCGAGCTCCCGGGCGAGGGCGTAGGCACGCTCCAGAGCTTCCCGCGCGCGGTCAAGCACCGCGGGATCGTCGAGCGCCATCGTGTAGTAGGCCGAACCGATGTCCAGCAGCGCCTCAAGCTCGCGCGCCTTGTCGCCGTCCTCCCGAGCAGCCTCGAGCAGTGCTTCCAGGTCGCGAGCTGCTTCGCGCCCTCGGAACAGACCGAGCAAGAGCTTTGCCCGCTGCTGCAGGAGCCGCCGGTGCTGCGGCGCGGGCGGGTCCATGCCCAACGCCCGATGAAAGTACTCGAGGGCCTCCGTGTTTGCGTACCCGCCCGCGGCCTTTTCACCCGCCCGCGTTAGGTACTCAACGGCCCGGTCCTTTTCTCCCGCAAGGGATAGCTGGTAGGCCAGATCTGCTACGTGTTCTTCGAGCGAGTCCGCAAATAGCTGCTCGATCGTCTCCGCCACGCGCAGATGCAATCGCTGTCGCCGGGGGAAGGAGAGCCCGGCAAGAAGAGTCTGGCGGATCTGCTCGTGCCAGAAGGCGAAGTGGGCGGCCGCTCCTTCCCTGGACCGGATGAGGTGGGCGCTCTCCGCCTCCTCCACGGCGTCGAGCAAGCTCTCCTCTTCGCTCTGGGTGAGCGCCTTGAGGAACTCGTATGTGAAGTCCCGACCGACGGCGGCAGCCTGGGTTAAGATCTCACGGGTCGGCTCGCTGACCCTCTCGAGGCGGCGGCTGAGGACCCGGCGGACGCTGTCTGGTACTTCTACCTCGCCCAACTGGACCTCCGACCGCCAGCCGCCTTCAGCATCGAATAGCCGGCCCTCCTCCAGGAGGTGGCGGAAGACTTCCTCGACGAAATAGGGAATGCCTTCGGTCTCACCGAAGATGACCCGCACGAGACCCGCTGGTGGCTCCTTCCCTCCCAGGAACCCGAGCATCGAGCGGACTTCCTCCTCGCCAAAACTTCGGAGCGACAGCTGATGAGCGAGCCGTCTTCGATTGAGCCGCTCCAGGCTTCCGGTGAGAGGTGTTTCGGGAACCAAGTCGACATCGCGATATGTCCCGATTGTCAGGACCGCCATGCGATTGAGACGCTGCGCGAGGTGCTCCAGCAGTAAACAACTGGAATCGTCTGCCCAATGCAGGTCGTCGAGCACGAGCAACATCGGCTGGAGCCGAGAACCCTGCTCTAGGAAGTCACAGACGCTCTCGAACATATAGTGGCGGGCTTGCTCGGGAGGTAGGTCGAGGGGATCACCGAGGCCCTGAACCATCCTACGCAGCCTGGGGACAAGCTTTACTACCTCGGGCGCCGAATCGCCAAGGGCACGCAGTAGGTTCTCTTGAGGGACTACTCGCGCGGAGTATTCGATGATCTCAACGAACGGTACATAAGGTGGCGCTCCTTCCATCTCATAGCAACGCCCCTCAGCGGTGAACACGCCTCGCGTGCGGGCCTCCGCGATCAACTCTTCCGCTAGGCGACTCTTTCCGACGCCTGCTTCGCCGCCGACGAGCACGAGCGAACCTTGCCCGCGGATTGCTTGCTCGAGGAGACGGCGCAACTCGGCGCGCTCCGCCTCCCGGCCGACGAATGGTGTCTGCTCGCGAAGCGATAATACTCCCGGCCCAACGGCTTCCTCCCAGGACACCGTGAAGAGCCGCATGGGCCTAGGGAAGCCCTTCAGCTGCGTTTCACCTTGGTCCTCCAGCTTAACTGTCGTCGCTTCACCCAGGACGACCTTCACAGCCTCCGACACGAGAATCTCCCCGGCATTGGCGTGGTTGGCGATGCGCGCCGCTGCTATCACGGTCGCCCCGAAGAGGTCTTCTTCCTCCCGGATGACCTCACCGGTGTTCAACCCTATGCGTAGATGCACCGCCTGCTCGTTCTCACGCCGGTTGCGTCCTGCAATAGCCCTCTGAATGTCCACCGCACAGGCCACAGCCCTCCGCGCCGACGTGAACGCCAGCATGAAGCCATCGCCGGTGCCCTTGACCTCTTGACCCCGGTGTCGAGCCACCTGCTGGCGGACAAGTTCGTCACAAGCACGGAGCACCTCACGGGCGGGCTCGTCACCAAGGCTCGTCGTGAGGTCCGTGGAGCCCTCGACATCGGTAAAGAGGATGGTGACTGTGCCTTCGGGAAGTTGTTGGGACATTGATCCGGATGGCCTCCTTGAGTGTCGCCCATTATAGACAGGTTCGGAGGGCCGGCACGCGAGACGGTGTCTGGCACCCGGGCGGCGGTGGTGACGGATTCAGGACTCCCGGAGTGGAAATCCGGGACTCAAGAAAACGGCCACTTTGGCCGGCCTGCATTAGATAGGGAAGCAACGTGGAGGGCCCGGTGGGATTCGAACCCACGACTCCCGGATTAAAAGTCACACCGTGCGTGGCCAATTGCTGCGCTTCAAATGCGAAATCCGGGGTGAAACCGGGGTAAGAACGGGGTGAAAACGGCCCCGCGCCGAAACACGTCAATTGATAAGGCGCCAGATACGGAAACTTCAGGGGAGCTTCAGGGAAACTTCAGGGAAATCGGGGGTTCCGGCAGAACTCAAGTCACGCTGACGGGTGCCGCACCAAGGCGATCGCCGGGGCTGAACGAGGCGTGGGCCTGAGCCGCCTTCTCCGCATCGTAGGAAGCCGTGTAGCGGCGCAGCATCGCCGACGTTGAGTGCCCAAGGAGGCGCTGGACATCTATCTCCCGGGCCTGCTGCTCGATCGCCCAGGTGGCGAACGTGTGACGGAAGCGGTGAGGGTGCACCTTAGGGATGCCGAACTCCTCAC
>JADFMD010000054.1 GCA_022564055.1 Gemmatimonadota bacterium | reverse complement strand
GAATACGAAACTCGGCGCCTCCGCGATCTCGTCGGAACGCCTGGCGGCCCCCGAAATCTGCAAGCTGGGAGTAAACGTCGTGGTCCCGATCAGACGCTGCTGGTAGTTGAGGCTCGTGTTCCACGTGAGGTCCGCAGTCGACAGATCCACCGAGTCCGTGCGTAGGGGACCGAGTGTGTCTCCGGGAAACGCGATCGCGGCCGGAATGGCGAGGTTGGACGTCTCGGAGATGCTCAAGCTTTGCGACCACGACAATCCACCCAGGTTGAGACCGCTGCTCATGCTGGAGGTGGTTCGAACCTCGTCGGCCAGGCTTCGCGTGAAGACGCTGTCGGTCTGAGCAGCCCGCACGACGGTGCTGCGCCGGTACCTCGCGCTTCCCGACCAGGTCATGTTGTTGAAGAACCCGGCGCGGCTAGGCGGGGCCTTGAATAGGGTGATCGTCTTCAGAGACAAGCTCGCAGTCGGAAGCGTCATCTCCACGCGGTCGTCGCTCAGAAATTGCCTGCGGTCAGCACTGACCGACAGGTCCCCCCAATCGAATCGGCGCCTCAGGCCACCCTCCGAGTTGATGGACTGCGTCACCTCCCTCGGATCGAACGAATTTTGTCTCACGAAGCTGGAACTAGAGGCGTAACGCGCCGAAATCCGCACGTCCATGCGTTCGCTGACGGTCCAGTTGTGTCGCGTGTCGAAGGAGAGCTCTCGACCGCCGTCAACCTTCCAGAAGCGCCTTACGTTCGCTGATCCGTTGAGGAACTTCTGTGTTACCCGATAGCGAAAAGCACCCGTCAAGGCCGTGAAGTTGTCGCTCCACCAATCCCCCGCGAAGGTGGCGTCGGCGTAGTCGTTGATGGCCCAGAAAAAACCTACGTTGGACAGGCGCCGCGTGTGTCCTCGAGAGGTTCGCACGATGTCGTTGACGCCGAAGCGCGGCATGAGAATACCGCTGTGCCTCCCCGACTCCGTACTCTGGAAGATGAACGGAAGCCAGAAGACCGGGACATCGTCGAAATTGAGCGTCACATTTCGGGCGACGAACCAGCTGCCGCCTATGGCCTTGAATTCTCGTGCCGCAAAGTGGTAGTGGGGCTTGGTCTCCTCACAGGACGTGAAGTTGATGTTATGGCCGAAGACCGTATCGGGGAGGATTGCGGGAAGATCCCCGTCCATGACCCAGATCGCACCCTGAGCCATGGTCGTGTGAGCGTCGAACGCCGTCCCACGGTCCTCCCGACGGTCGTAGATGATGTTCGAGCTCCGCACCGGCTCCTCCCCAGGCCGGTCCGTCACCGTCTCGCCCGCCGTCCAGATGAGTGAATCGGCCACGTTGATCGTGTCCGCCGCCGTGACGGTCATCCCGTCTTGGCGCAGCTGGGCCGGAGTATCTTCATTTCCGAGAAGCGTCATGCGCTGAGTCTCCACATTGAAGCGCACCTCGCCCCCGGAGTACTGGGACACCGAATAGCCGGGTAACGCGAGCAGGGCCGCCATGAACGAGTCGGCCGCTTGCGGTGGTGGCGGTGGCGGCGCCACCCTCCGCTGTCCCGGCGTCGAGTCGGCTGCGAAGAGGGTGGAATCCACGCCCGGGGGTTTGGAGAGGCTTCTCAGCCGCTCGAGAACCCGAATGCGAGCGGAATCAACCTCCTGTTCGAGTGAATCCACCACTTGGGCCGCCGCAGGCGCGGGCCTACCCGCCGCCAGGCCCGCCAGTGCGAGCGCTACTACCCAGGAGCCGAGGCGACCCTGGGGCCGTCGTCCCCCGGAGCTCATTCGGCCTCGACCGATCCCTCCGGAGGGTCACCGCCGATGTCCCGCGCCCGACGTTTCCGGGTGATCACGACCGAGAGAAGGATGCTGAATTCGTAGAGAAAAACCATCGGAATCATCATCATGGCCGTTATGGTAACGAGGTCGCCCGGGCTGAGAACGCTGGCCAACACGGTGATGACGACGATCGCATGACGCCTTTTTTCCCGCAGAAACCCAGGGGTGACCAGCCCCAGCGCGGACAGGATCATGATTACGACGGGCAGCTCGAACAGGATACCGAACGCCAGGAGCAGCTTGGTGACAAAACCGAAGTAGTCGCCCGCCCGCAGCATCGGGTCAAAGTAGTCCGTCCCGAAAAACAACAGGAACCGGAGCGTGACCGGAAGCGCGAGGTAGTACGACATCGCCACCCCGGCCGCGAAGAGGACCACCCCCAAGTAGAGAGCTGGGATAATGGCCCTCTTCTCATGCCGCTCGAGCGCGGGCGACAGGAACGCCCATACCTGGTAGATGAGGATCGGCGAGACGAGAACCACTCCGACCAGGATCCCGATTCGGAGGAGGAGAAAGAACGGCTCCGTCGGAGAAAGGAACACGAGCTTCTCCTCTTCTCCCATCACCTCGTAGAAAGGACTGATGAGAATGTCGAGCACCCCGAATTGCGACACCAGGACAAAGCCCACAACGGCGCCGATGACGACCGCCAGGAGACTCCACAGAATCCGCCAGCGGAGTTCCTCCAGATGGTCGAGGAAGGGCATCTCTCCGCGGGAATTTCTAATCAAGATTGCCATCCTGGATGACCGGAGGCGTTAGAGCCTGTTTGAATGGGTGGGGCGAGCAGCCACCCGTGCATAACCACGGGTACGCGGAGCGCCACGCTGCCGTCGGACGGCGTCGCGTGGGGAGATATCAGAGTGGGAGCTCCTCTTGGTTCCGGGCTGAGCCCTGACGGCGCTCTTCTGCGTTCAGGTCGTGCACCATGTCTTGGAACTCACCGATGTCCTGGAAGTTCCGGTAAACGGAGGCGAAACGCACGAAGGCCACTCGGTCCAACGGGGCGAGATGGTCCATGACGATTTCGCCGATTTGGGAACTGGAAACCTCGGAGCTCACAGTCCTCGTCAACTTCTCTTCGACCGCATCCACGATGGCATCGATGTCCGCCTCGGTCACCGGCCGTTTCGCACAGGCGATGGTGATGCTTCGAAGTAGCTTGATTCGGTCGAAATCCTCGCCGCTTCCGTCACGTTTGGCGACGCGTACGGGTCGCTCTTCGACGTGCTCGTAGGTCGTGAAGCGGGCCCCGCACACCCCGCATTCCCTGCGGCGCCGAACCGCGCGCCCACCCCGGCTATCGCGGGTGTCGACGACGCGGTTCTCCCGGGCGTCACATTCTGGGCAGCGCATCAGACACGGTGCGGGACCTCAGCGGATCTCCTGCAGCAGGTCCCGGGAAAGATCCGCCGCGCCACTGTCAGGATAGGTGTTGACCACGCGCTCGAGATAGTTCACGGCCTCATCGAACTCTCGCTGGAGAACGTGGATGTTGCCGATTCGATACAACGCTACCGGAACGCGGTCCGCCGTAGGATACAACTCAGCAACCCGGAGGAATGCCTCGATCGCCTGGTCGAGGCGATTTTCCTGCTCGGAGATATCCGCAAGATTGAACTGGGCCGAGGGCGCCAGCCGATGATCGGGATAGTCCATCAGGAAGCTCCCGAAGGCCATACGTGCAGTGTTGAGCTGACCACGATTGAACTGGACCACCGCCGCCTCGTACGTCTCTTCCGCGGCGGCTGGACCCCCTCCGCCGCGCCCGACGAGGGCACGGAGGGAATCGGGGTCGGCGCGCCGATCCGAGGTCGTCACCCGGCCGCCATCGGCCTGGATACGCGTATTGAGCAACACCACGGAGCGCTGAATCTGCCCGGTCAACGCCCCCAATTGGGACAACTGGGTTTGGATATCCCGAAGCTCCCGTGCGATCCCACCACGGGTGTCCACGACCATCTCGGACTGGAGCTCAAGCGTTTCCTGGAGGGCCTGGATGGCTGCGGACAACTCCCGTAGCTGGGCTTCCTGCCGCGCCGAATTCCGGGTCAGCTCGTCTTGGAGGCGCCGCATATCCCCCTTCATGGCGCACCCCGACGCCAGCAATAACGTCGCGGAAATGAGAAAGACCCCTCCACCACGGCCCCAGCCACGATAAAGTGCGACCGACATGCCGAAGGGAGGGGTCATACTCATTCTTTCCCCAACCGGAGTTTCCTGGTGTTCTTAATCGTCCTCGCTGACCACGATTTGACCACCCGTGATCACGAACTCGACCCGACGGTTCTGAGCCCAAGCCGACTCGTCGCTGCGGTTGACCGCAGGCCGCTCTTCCCCGAACGAGGTCGTGGTAAAACGATCCGCCGAAATCCCGAAGCCGGAGAGGAAGTCCCGCACACTCTCGGCACGCCGACTCCCCAACGCGAGGTTGTACTCGGTCGAGCCCCGTTCGTCGGCGTGTCCCTCGAGGCGGAGGCGGACCGTGGGACTGCTACGCAGGATCGGTAGCTTTGCACGCAGAAGCCGCTCTCCCGCAGTGGTAATGTCGGATTCATCGTAATCGAACTGCACCACCGCTTCGAGCGTCTCTCGGGCTTCGTCTCTCTCGCGGTTCATGCGGTCCTGTTCACGGCGTTGAGCGTCGCGCTCGGCCTCGGTGCGCGCCTGCTCAGCGTCCCCGGCGGCAGCAATCGAGTCATTTCGCGCATCGATCTCGGCCTGGGTGGGGCCCCCGGGCATCGGCGGCGGCGGCGGGTCCCCGCCCCCACATGCGCTGAGAATGAGCGTGGCGGCGATAACTGGTACGAAAAGGTGTGTGATCCGCATCCTCAGTCCTGTCGGTGAGTGGACATCTCAGAGGCTTACCCGACTCGGCGAGCCTGTTGACGAAACGCTGGTTTCAAAAACCTACTCTGGCCCGAAAGTGGGTCGCAATAAGAGTAAGCATATACGCCGATTAGCACCATGGCGCAATAACATGGACGATGGCTCAATAATATGGACGCGGCCGCCTCTAAGGACCATCCCAGCCCAAGGCGGGTGACCAATCGGGTACCCGGACGTCGAGCCCCCGCCGGAGCATCCGATACCTCCCCGTGGCCGTATCGACCACCATGAGACCGGTGCCCCAGTCCCGACGGCCGATAAAAACGAGATGGCGCCCGTCGGGAGCCCAACTCGGATCCTCGTTGTTCCCCTCCCATGTGAGCTGCCTCAGGCGGCGCCCGCGATCAGCCACGTTCGCAACCAGGATGTTGTAGCTCCCCCTCCGTCCTACGCGCCCGTGAAAGGCCACATAATCTCCGAACGGCGCCCAATCAGGCGACGTGTAGTAGCCCTCCTGACCGTGAAGATATGGGGAAATGAGGTCCGCCTCTCCTCCGGAGGCGGGCATCAAGAAGATCTGTGGAAAAGGAGTTCCCAACCGGTTGGAGTTGAACGCAAGCCACCGCCCATCCGGCGAAAAGGTGGGCGAAAAGTCGTCCCACCGTCCCCCACTCACGTGGGTGAGACAGCAACCGCGCTCCAGATCGTAGTAGAAAATCCCACTTCGGTTCCCACCCATGATCGAGAAAGCCACGTCACGGCCATTCGGACTATAGGCCGGGGTCTGGTGGTCGCCATTTCGGCCCGGCTGGAGCGGCTTCTCCACCATGGTCTCCAGGTCCAATTCGTAGATGCGCGGCAACCCCGTGTCCTTGCGCGAAGAGTAGGCAATACGTGTCCCGTCCGGAGACCAGGACGGAGACATCGTGAGGTCGTCGTATTCGGTGAGCCGCCTGAAATTTCGGCCGTCCGAGTCGATCAGGTACAAGTCCTGATTGCCGTCGCGCGTTCGGAGTGAAAAAACGATCCGGCTCGCGGCCATTCCGGGCTCATTGTAGATCCACTCGATAATCGCGTCGGAGGCGATATGGGTGGCCAGTCGGAAATTTTCATCACGAGTGGCGGGGATCGGGAAGCGTCCCTGCGCATGGATTTCTTCATAGACCACATCGTGGAGTTCCAGCACGAGCACGAATCCGGAACCGGCCCCCTCCAGGGAGCCCGAAAGCAACCAGACGGCCCCCAGTTGATCCCAAAGCTGGTAGTCGATCTGGTCACCGACCAAGGAGGCCGGGAGAGAATCCATGATCTGGAATCGGTCACTGTAGCGGAGGTCCGTCGCGATAATTTCCTCGACCCGAGCGGCAGCCGTCTCTCCTCCGAGACGGCCGGAGAAGGGCTGTACCGCCAAGGCAGGCTGAAATTCCGCTTCGTACAGCAACCCCAAGGTCACACCCGGAATCGAGTCCTGCTGCGCAGCGAGAGGGCTTATCAGCGCGATCGGAACCAGTGCCGCCCATGCGAACGCTCTCAGCACGCGAATACCCTCCTGTCTGATCTGTTCCACTTCCCTATTGCGTCCATTCATTCCTCCAAATCGAGGCCGCGTCCGGCTCGAGGGTCGAATTTGAAGAGGACCGGGAGCCGATCGAACGGGAGGTCCTCCGGAAGCGGTCCGAGGCGAGTCCGGCTGCCGGCACACTCCGCCGCCCCCATGGCTTCGATATCGAAAGCTATGCTCCGTGACGACTCCAGGATATCGACCTCGGACACCGAACCGTCTCGATCGATCACAAAATAGACCGTGGCGCGCAAATTCTCGTCCCCGCGCCAACGAAAGCAGCGCTGCATCTGACGAATGATATTGTTGTAATACGCCGGATAGTCTCTCCGAACACCCTCCATCCGAACGTTGAGATCCTCTCCCGGCGTCTCCACATCCGGATCCGGATCCGGGCTGGTCGCAGGAGTCGGATCCTCGACCGGCTCGACGTCGGGAGGTGTGAGTGTCTCTTCGGGCCTCGGATCCTCTTGGGGAGAAGCGTCCTCCTCGACGACCACGGAAAGCGTCTCCTCCTGCGGTTCGGGTACCGGGTCGGTGGGCCTTTCGATGACCAACTCCTCGGGAGGTGGCGTGGTCCGTTCGCCGAGCTCCGCGGCCGAAGGAGAGATCAACTTTATTTCGTATACGATAAAATCGGGCATGTCGCGCGGCACGGCGGTGGTCCACCAAGCCAGCAAAATCGCAGCGGTATGGACAACGGCGGACCCGATAACGGGGCCCTTTCCGACCACCGGACCCCGTTGGCGCCTCGGAACCGCTCCAGAGCTGCTCATACCGCGTCTATTCCGGGGGCCTCTGCGTGCCCACGACCGCGAAGTTGATCCCACTACGGGCCACGGTGGAGATCACATCGACACCCGCACCCCAGGTAGCGAGTGAGTCGCCCTTGATCCACACTTCTTCGGTCCTTCCAGCCGCCACGATTTGCGCGAAGGATCGTGCAAATTCCGCTCGGTCCATGGGGGTCTCCCCCAGGTACACCATTCCGTCGCGGTCCACGGTGACGATCAGCGTGTTCTCGGACGCCGTGAGTGCGGTAACCTCCGTCTCGGGAACCGCGACTTCGATGCCCCCCTGAAGGATGGGCGCGGTGATGATGAAGATGATGAGCAGTGTAAACGCCACGTCGACCATACTCGTGACGTTGATTTCGGCCATGGGCTGCAGATCTCGCCCACGCCCACGCCCACGCGATCCCATCATACGTGCCCCTCCCGCGCCAGGGTGCCGATGAATTCGCTCGAGAAACCCTCGAGCTCTCCGCTAACCAAGTTCAGCTTCGCGAGGAAATGGTTGTAGGCGATGACCGCGGGGATCGCCACGAAAAGCCCCGCCACCGTGGTCACGAGCGCCGCGGCCACGCCGGGAGCCACCGCTGCGATGTTCGACGAGCCGGATGCCGAAATCCCAAGGAAGGTGGTCGTGATGCCCAGCACGGTCCCCATGAGACCCATGAGCGGCGACACCGAACCCAGGACCGCCAACCAGATGAGGCCCTGAGCGAGCTCGTCGCGCTCCTCGGCTTCCTCCTTTTCCAGAACCAGCTTCAGCACCTGCAGTTGGGTCAGGGAGAGCCCTTCGCCCGAAGGGGCGCCTTCGCGGAGTGCGCCCGGCCGCAGCTCGTTGAAAAAGTTCACTCCCTGCCGGAAAACCCGGCCGTAGGGAGATTCCGGAAGGGCCAAAACGGCCTTGTAAGCCTCCGCCAGCCCGGGAGCGCGCTCCATTTTCTCTACGAAACGGTCGCCCTGACGCCGAACGTTTCGGAACTGGCTGGCCTTCCAGAAAATGAGGACCCATGAAACGGCCGACGAAATCGCGAGGGTCAACAGGATGAGCCTGGTAAGCACGCTCCCGCCGAACACCATATCCCAGACACTCGTCGGCGCACCGGTCTGGGCGAGGAGGGTCGAAAGCCCCATTCAAGCTCCGATCTTTTGATTTGCGATGAAGTGAAACGTCTCCCGGAGACCCCCTTCGAGTGGGTAGCGGGGGGCCCATCCATGCTCGGCGAAGCGAGACACGTCGAGCGTGCTGTGCCGGAGTTCTCCGGCGCGCGCCTCGCGGTAAACCCGACCAGGGTGTACCTCGGCGATATTCTCTAGAACATCCGCAAGCCGATTCACGCTAGTCCCCGCTCCCGTGCCCACGTTGTAGGCCACCGCATCGATATTCGCTCCAGGCTTCAATACCATCTCGGATGCGAGGAGGTTCGCACTCACCACATCCTTCACGTACACATAGTCGCGGGTCTGCTCGCCGTCGCTGAAAATAATGAGTTCCTCTCCCGACTGCAGTCGCTCACAAAAGATCGCCACCACGCCGGCCTCCCCATGCGGATCCTGGCGGGGTCCAAAAACGTTGGCATACCGTAGCACCACGTAGGCGAGGCCATGGATAGCCCGATAGTAGTGTAAGTAATACTCCCCGGAGAGCTTCGTGACCCCGTAGGGAGAGAGCGGAAGTTTGGGCGCGCCCTCCGGTGTGGGGATCTCCTCCGGTTCACCATAGACCACCCCGCCGCTCGACACGTACACGATCCTCCCGGTCCCCGTCTCGCGGGCGCATTCGAGTACGTTGAGCATTCCGAGGACGTTGATGTTCGCGTCCCGGGCAGGATCGCCAACGGAGGAGCGAACGTCGATCTGGGCGGCGTGCAAGCTCACCAAATCGAAGCCCACCGTTCGGAAAAGGTCATGCAACGCCGGCTCCTGGATTCCCATTTCAAGGAACTCCGCTTCCGGGTTTACGTTCGCCAACCGGCCACTCGACAGATCGTCGACGACCCACACGCGATCGCCCCGCTCCAGGTAAGCATCGACGACGTGGCTGCCGATGAATCCGGCACCCCCGGTGACGAGAACCCTTCGACCGGCATCGCTCATCTATGAAAATGCTTCGAATACAAGAACGCATCGAGGCGCATCATTGGTCTTCCGCTAGTGTCACGTCGACTCCGATGCCGTCGGCCTCATCGTCATCGCCCGTCCCCGACCCCTCGGAGCGGTCGGCTTCCTCCGTTTCGAGGTCATGCAAGTACCGGACCGCATCGATAAAATCGACGCCCCTCCCGTTGCCGATGCCCTGCTTCAAGCGCTTCGTGGGGTCGTGCAAGAGCTTGTTCAGGAGCTGCTTGGAAAAGGCCTCCACAACGTCTCGATCGTTTGCCGGGAGGTGTGAGAGTTTTCGCCAAAGGCGCTCCAGTTCACGCTCGCGCACGTCATCCCAACGCGCGCGCAGACTGCGGATCACCGGGACTACGTCCCTGGCTCCGTACCACTGCAGAAATTCCCGGGCGTACTCGTCGACGATGGCCTCTGCCTCGGGGACGGACTCCCGGCGTTTGAGCAGGGTGTCGTCCAGGATTTCATGAAGATGGTCCACATTGTAAAGAAAAACGTTCGCCTCGTTACCGACCTCAGGCTCCACATCCCGTGGAATCGCCAGGTCGAGAATCAGTAGCGGCCCGCTTTGGCTGTCCTTCCTGGCATGGCGAAATCCGTCTCGGGTCACCAGCGGGTGCGGTGCGGAAGTCGACGCGATCAGGATGTCGGTTCTGGCCAGCTCGAAGGGCATTTCATCGAAGTGCACCGCGCGCCCCGAAAGTCTACTCGCGAGCTCAGCGGCGCGCTCATGGGACCGGTTGGAAACCACGAGCCCTCGGATACCGTCGCGCGCGAGCGCCTCCACCACCAACTCCGCGGTGGATCCGGCTCCAAGGATCATCACCTGTCGGCCCTCGAGCCCACCGAAGATTTTTCGCGCCAACTCCACGGCCACGGACGCAACGGATGCGGCGCCTTCTCCGATCGGCGTCGTGGACCGGATACGTCCTCCCGCAGCCAAGGCCGACTGAAAGAGTCGGTGTAGAATGGGTCCGGCCAGAGCTGGCGTGCCCGGATTCCGTCCCGCCAACTCGTAGGCGTCCTTTACCTGTCCTTGGATCTCGGCCTCTCCGAGGACCAGAGAATCCAACCCCCCGGCTACGCGATAGAGATGGCGGACCGTCGCCTCGCCATCGTGCCGATATAGGTACTGTTTCGTTCCGCCCACCACATCGCCTGCCTTCTCCGCAAGCACCCGCTCCGCCGCCTCTTGAACGCCCTCATTTCCCCCGGGGCAAACGTAGAGTTCGGTGCGGTTGCAGGTGGAGAGGAGCACGGCCTCCTGAACTTCGGTTTCGCTACGGAGCGCGCCCAGCGCCACCTCGGCCTCTCCAGGTGCGAACGCGAAACGTTCCCGAATCTCGACGGGCGCCGTCAGGTGGCTGACGCCCACGACCGAGACGGGGCTCATAGGAAGAACCCCCCCTCAGAGCTCACCAGGCGAAGGCCGAGATAGGAAATCACGATCAACGAAAACCCGACCACACTCGCCAGGGCGCTTCTTCGCTCCTTCACCCCATCCCCCATTCGAACTCCGAGAGCGGCGACGAAGATGAACCAGCACATGACCGCCCACAAAACCTTGGGGTTCGACTGGTCGAAGGACTGCCGGAAGCTGATGGTCCACATCCACGCGAGGACCAGGCCGAGCGTAAACGTGATGAACCCGGCCACCAAGGCGGTCCGGCCCAGACGGTCGAGCGTGGCGAGAGGAGGCGTGAACTGGAACAGGCGCCCCATCCTTTTCGTGTTGAGCTCGTGAAGCTGCACCAGGTAGAGCAGGCCCGAGGCAAAAGCCACGGCCAATCCGCCCAAGCCGACGAAGGCCAAGGTGACATGGAAGGCAAACCAAGCCCCTTGGAAGTCCAGCATCTCGGGCGCCGGCTCGATGCCCAACGAAACCGCAACCGCCTCGAGTAGGATTACGACAGGAACGAGCACGATGCCCACACGGCGGCCCTCGCCCAGACCCAGCGTGGCCACCAAGCCGATGCCGATGATGAGAGCGACGGTGGAGAGGGAAGGCGCTAGCCCATTGAGCGGGAGCTGGCCGTACTCAACGGTGAAACGGGCCAACGCGATAGCGTGTACCGCGACACCGGCGGCGGCCAAAGCAAACGCGATCACGGCGCCGCGACCGCGGCCTCCGCTCAGGAGCGAGCGGAACCACAGGAGCAGTGATCCGACATAGAGAAGAAGAGCGACTGCGTGCGTCAACGGAAGCCCCTCAGGTGGATGAGTCGGCGCCTACCTCATCTTCCGGTCCAAGTGAAGGGCAGTGCCGATTTGGAACACAGGGCCCTCTAGGGTAACGATTTCGGCCGATGCGGTCTCTTCCTCGGTCAACACGACCCTCAGGCGTCCAATGACCTGCTCGGTCGATCCGTCCCCGGAAAAAGCCACATATTCGTCTCCCATGTCGACGCCGTCCCGTGTGCCTTTGTCCAGGATCACCACGTGTCTCAAACCATACAACTGGTGGACCTCTCCGAATTCAATGACCGTGGCGGCGCTCCGACGGGTGACCCTCCCAGGGACTTGGCCCGGCCTCATGTCGTAGGCGGGGGCGGGGCGAAAGAGATCTCCCTCGTGGACCAGCCCGAAGACCTCGAGCACGAGGCCCTCGACCACATTCGGCGCCACGCGCGTCACGGACATCACACCGACCGGCCGGAGCACAACACCCAACTCCGGGTTTACGCGAGCCGGGCGGTAGATCTGTAGAGCGTCCCCCAGCCTCACCCTAAAGCCGGGCTCCAGATCCAGTCGCACCCATGTGTACGGAAAAGCCGTTCGGATTTCGCTCTCGGTCACGAGGGATTCGATACGGCCGTCGAATTCGACCGCCTCCAAAGACGCCGCACCCAGCCACTCGGCTGACCACACTGAGGACCGTGCCACCCATAGATCATCCGGGTCACTTCTTGCTTGGACCATCGAAGCCGCTCGCGGGTCCCGGTAGAATCTGGACCTGCGGTCCCGCTCGAAGTTCGGGCGGGTCCTCACGATGGGTGGCGGCTCTTCGGCCGTGGGGGTCGCCACCTCCACGTCTCCGACCACCACCGGCTCAGCAGCCACCGGCGTCGGCTCGATCCCTCCCACGGGTTCTACCGCCACCGTCCCCACGGTAACGGCGGTGATCACGAATTCGACCCGGCGGTTTTGAGCCCAGGCTTCGGCGTCGCTGCGACTCACCAACGGCCTTTCCTCTCCGAACGAGGTCGTCGTGAGCCGATCCGGCGAAATCCCGAGGCCCGTGAGGAATTCTCGTACGCTTTCGGCACGCCGGCCTCCTAGCGCGAGGTTGTACTCGATCGAGCCCCGCTCGTCGGCGTGACCCTCGAGAAGAAGAAGAAAGGCAGCGCTGTCACGCAGGATTGGCAGCTTCGCACGCAGCAGCAGCTCGGCTTCGGAGGTGATGGCGGTTTCATCGAAATCGAAGTGGACCACCTCTTCAAGCGTCGCCCGCGCGGGTACCTGAAGTACGGGCTCCTGTCCGGCCATCAAACCGGGGAAAATCATCAACACCAGCACGGCCGTCACGGACCGGACCATGATCGCTCCCTTTCCATATGGGACGGGACTTTATGCACTATCACTCAACGTCGAAGATAGGCCGATCAGGCCCTGGGGGTCAACGCGTTTTTTGCCATTCAACTACAAACGTTTCCGTATTTCAGGCACCCATAAGGCTCTTCCTGAGCACCCGAGCGTCCTCACGGGGCCCCTCGTAATAGCCCTTTCGGACGCCAATTTCCTGGAACCCGCGCCGGGCATACATCTCCCGAGCGACCCCGTTGGATTCCCGA
The DNA here is from genome assembly GCA_022564055.1 of Gemmatimonadota bacterium. GTDB lineage: Bacteria > Gemmatimonadota > Gemmatimonadetes > Longimicrobiales > Gaopeijiaceae > UBA822. The sequence continues at coordinate 6,137 of JADFMD010000054.1, read as the reverse complement.
ACCTCGAGGTAGAGGCTTCGCACACCCGAGTCCTCAGCTACCTCCAGGATTCGGCTGAGAAGGCCAGAACCGATGCCGCGACCCCGTAAATCCTTCCGAACCGCGAGATTGGCCAACTCTCCATCCTTGAGCACCTTCCAGAGAATGGCATAGGCGGCGAGCTGCCCCCCCCACTCGGCCACCCAAAGCTCCACACCCGGACGGTGCAGCAGGGAGCGGAAAGTCCGCTCGCTCCAGGGCGTGGAGAACGCCGTCGTCTCGATTCGGGCAACCTCAGAAACGTCCGCCGACGCCATCGGCCTCAGGAACAGGGAAGATTCTTCTCCGCCGAGCCTGTCCTCCGAGACCTTCACTGAAGCCCTGCTCATGGGCCCGATCCGGAACATCGTGCCGCCGAGGAAGACCGAAGGTACTCCGGCTGCCAGCGGGCGACGTCCACCACGGAATCGCGTGAGGGGGAGTTCGCCAGAGCTCTGAGCAGCCCGGCCGCTGTCGGCATCCCGAGCGGCGCGGGTAGCAGTGTAAAACCGGCACCGCGGATCTCGTCCGCATGCTTCTGGGCTCCGTCTCCCGCAAACAGGGAAAACGGGACACCCCCCGAGAGAACCGCCCCGATGGTGGTCGAATGAGGCGGAATGAGCACGTCGAATCCGTTTCTGGTCGGACGGTAGCACGCACCATATACCCGATCGCTCCGGGCATCGAAGAGGACATAACGCGGCGAAGCCCGTTCCTCATCGGACAGCGCTGACGCCTGTCCTCCCATCGGATCCGCCGCCCCGCCGATGTCGACGGAGGGCTCGACCCGTTCGATATCGACTGCGGCCGCACCTGCCTCGAGCGAGGAGATCGCCCAGAGAGGAATGTCCAGCGCGTGGGCCAACCCCTTGGCCGTCGCTGCGGCCACTCGCACACCCGTGAACGAACCCGGACCGGCCCCCAGGACCAGGCCGGCGAGCTGTGAAAGATTCGCGCCGGCCTCCTGAAGCACCACGTCGATCGTCGGAATCAAATCGGAGGAGTGGGAGCGCTGGCCCCGGATCACCCGCTCGGCGAGAACGCGGCTCCCTTCGGCCAGGCACACCGATCCGAGGGTGGTAGACGTATCCAGGGCGAGGTAAATCCCCTCCTCCGACCAAGCTCGGGCTGCCCTGCCCATCACATGACGCCCATCGCCATACCGCCACCCCCGTCATCCGACCGCGCCCATCTTGCGACGGCGGTCACGAGGACACCGAAACCGGAAAACCAGGAAGGGACTGCGGCACACCGAACCGGATCACCGATACCGTGCGCGCATTCAGGTCCCCCGCCACCGGACCCAACGTGATCTCCCACCGGTGCTCGGGAAGCATACCCTCAGCCCGATCCGGCCATTCCACCAGAACCAATTCATCCTGACCCCCGAGCTCCTGCCATCCGAGCTCCCATAGCTCAGCGGGATCCGTAACCCGGTACAGATCCATATGCACCACATCGACGCCCCGGCTCGACGAATATCGGAACATGAGATTGAAGGTCGGCGAAGGAACAGCGCCCTCGACCCCCGCACCGTGGACGATCGAGCGCGCGAGCACCGATTTGCCGGCGCCCAACGGACCCTTCAGAAAAAGAAACAGCGGGGTGCGCGCCGCTGCGCCGATGGCCTCACCCCAGCGGATCATCTCGTCCTCGTTGAGAATCATCCGACCCCCCTCACCGCGATCATTTGATCGCAGCCCTCAATTCAAAGACCTGGTCCCGCAAGATCGCAGCCCGTTCGAAGTCCATCGCCTCCGCCGCCTCCGCCATCTCCTGCTCCAGAATCTTGAGAAACTCCTCGGCGTTCACCTCGTCGGCATACCGGGCCTTGGGCTCCGACACCCGGCCCCTGGGCTTTCCTCTCACGTCCGCGACCTGCGTCGTGAACTCGATCTCCTGGACACTCTTCCGAATCGTTTCGGGCGTGATACCGTGCTCCAGATTGTGCGCGACCTGGATCTCCCGACGCCGATTCGTCTCGTCCATGCAGACCTGCATGGAGGAAGTCACCCTATCCGCATACAAGATCGCCTTTCCCTCCGCGTTCCTGGCGGCCCGACCGATCGTCTGGATGAGCGAGCGGCTATCGCGAAGGAAACCCTCCTTGTCCGCATCCAGGATCGCTACCAAGGAGACCTCCGGCAGGTCCAGGCCCTCGCGCAGGAGGTTGATGCCGACCAGGACATCGATCTTCCCCAGCCTCAGGTCCCGTAGGATCTTCATCCGCTCGATCGTAACGATGTCGGAATGCATGTAACTCACCCGTACCCCCACGGACTGAAGATACTCGGAGAGATCTTCCGCCATGCGTTTGGTGAGCGTCGTCACCAGCACACGCTCGCCCTTGGCCTCGCGGTCCCGGATCTCGGCGAGGAGATCGTCCACCTGGCCCTTGACCGGACGTACAACCACGGCGGGGTCCACGAGCCCGGTGGGACGAATGATCTGCTCCACCACTACGCCGCCGGAGCGCTCCAACTCCCAGTCGCCCGGCGTGGCAGAAACGAAAACGGCCCGATGGATCAGCGCATCCCACTCGTCGAATCGTAGGGGCCGGTTGTCGAGAGCGCTGGGAAGCCGAAACCCGTGCTCTATCAACGTTTCCTTGCGGGATCGATCGCCTTTGTACATCCCGTGGAGCTGTGGCACCGAGGCATGCGACTCGTCGGCCACGAGCAGGAAATCCTCCGGGAAGTAGTCGATCAGGCACGCCGGACGCTCCCCGGGCCGCCGGCCGCTGGTGTAGAGTGAATAGTTTTCGATGCCGGGGCACATCCCGATCTCGAGCATCATCTCGAGGTCGAAATTCGTCCGGCTCTCGATGCGCTGCGCCTCCAGGAGTTGGCCGGCCGCCTCGAACGCGGCCACCTGCTCCCTCATCTCGGCCCGAATCCGGGGCACCATCTCCTCGATCACCTCCCGTCGGGTCACGTAGTGACTGGCCGGATAGATGGACGCCCGCTCCATCGATGTGACCTTCTCCCCCGTCAGAGGCTCGAAGCGGGTGATCCGCTCGATGTCGTCGCCCCACAACTCCACGCGAATCGCCTGCTCCTCGTAAGCCGGGAAGATCTCGACCGTATCGCCCCGCACACGAAAGGTGCCTCGATCGAACTCGTAATCATTGCGGCGATACTGAATCTCCACGAGCGCCCTGAGAATCTCCCGGCGCTCGATCTTTTGCCCCACACTCAGGTGGAGCATGAGCGCCCGGTAGTCCGCCGGATTTCCCAGCCCGTAAATACAGGAGACCGAAGCGACGACAATGACGTCTTCACGCTCCATCAGCGACGACGTCGCCCGCAGGCGCAGCCGCTCGATGTCCTCGTTGATGGTGGCGTCCTTCTCGATGTAGGTATCCGTAGAGGGGATGTAGGCTTCCGGCTGGTAGTAGTCGTAATAGGAGATGAAGTATTCGACGGCGTTACTGGGGAAGAGCGCCTTGAATTCCCCGTAGAGCTGCGCCGCAAGCGTCTTGTTGTGGGACGTGACCAGCGTGGGGCGGCCATACTGGGCAATCACATGCGCGATCGAGAACGTCTTCCCCGTGCCCGTGGCCCCGAGGAGGGTTTGGAAGCGATCCCCGCGGGCCAGCCCTTCGCTCAGCTCGGCGATAGCGGACGGCTGATCCCCTTTGGGGGTGTAGGAAGATGATAGTTCGAATTGCGGCATCGCTGGTACCGTGGGTCGACAGGTTCCTAGTTGAGATCCTGCTCCTCGGAGGCATCCCGCCGGTCCACCTGAACGACCCCCTTCACGCCGCGGATCGCCGTCATGACCTTCGTGAGGTGAGCGAGGTCCCGCACCTCTACCGCGAACCTACCAAGCATGCCCCTCTCGGCCCCTCGCATGTCGGCCTTGACGATGTCGGTGCCGGTCTCACTGATCGCCGTAGCCACATCGGATAGGAGCCCGCGCCTGTCGGTGCCCTCCAGGAAGAGGTTCACGTAGAAACGGTCGTCCTTCTCGGTGGTCCACTCGATCTCGACCCGCCGATCCTCAGACAGATTGAGTACGTTCGGGCAGTCCACCCGGTGGATCGACACACCGCGCCCCTGCGTGATGTAGCCCATGACCCGGTCGCCCGGAAGCGGCTGACAGCATCGCGAATACCGGACCATGAGGCTGTCCATGCCCTGAATTCGCACGGCCCTGTTCGAGCGACGGATTCGATCCGCGATGCGTTCGAGCTTCGTCGGCGTGCGGTTGACCACGTCGTGCGGGTCCTCATCCGGATAGAGTGCACGTATCAACCCGGTGGGCGTCACGTCGCCTCGGCTGAGGGCGGTCAGCACCTGGTCGAACTCCGTAAATCCGAGTCCGTGCGCCGCCTCCTCCAACTGGGCCTTCGTCGGCTTTCCCCTGCGAGCCTTTCTGATCTCCCGGTCGAAAAAATCCCTCCCTAGCTTAAGAGCGGAATCGTGCTCCCGCTTCCGGATCCACTGGCGGATGCTTCCGCGCGCACGGGATGTCCTTACAAACGCGAGCCAGTCGTGGCTGGGGCGCTGCCGTTTATCGGTGATGATCTCCACCGTGTCGCCATTCTTGAGTTCCCGGGAGAGCGGGGAGATCCGGCCATTTACCCGGGCTCCGGCGCAGCGGTGTCCCACCTCGGTGTGGACCGAGTACGCGAAATCGATCGGCGTGGCACCCGTTGGGAGCTGTTTGACCTCGCCCTTGGGTGTGAAGATGAAGATTTCGCCTTGAAAAAGGTCCATCCGAAGGAATTCCATGAACTCCTCCGGCTCGCTCGTATCCTTTTGCCAATCGAGCACCTGGCGGAACCACGTCAGGGCCTCATCGACTTCGTCCGGCTTACCCTTCGACTCCGCTTCGGTGATCCCCTCCTTGTAGCGCCAATGCGCCGCGATTCCATATTCCGCAGTCCGGTGCATCTCATGGCTTCGGATCTGGACCTCGTATCGGCGCCCCTCAGGTCCGATGACCGTCGTGTGGAGCGACTGATACATATTGGACTTGGGGGTCGCGACGAAGTCGTGAAATCGCTCCTGAACCGGTGTCCATTCGTTGTGAATGACGCCCAGCGCGGCGTAACAGTTCTGCACGTCATCGGTCAGCACACGCATGGCCATCAGGTCGTAGATTTCTTCGTAGGGTAAATCTCGACTCATCATCTTGAGATAGATGGACCAGAGGTGCTTCGGACGCCCGGTCACCTCGGCGGGAACGCCTGCTTTTTCGAGCGCTTCGGCGAGTGGCCGCTGCATCTCGAGCACCTGGCGCTCTCGCTCTTTTCTTCTCTGGCGAACTTTTTTTCTCAGGGCCGCGAACGCCTCCGGCTCGAGGTATTTGAAGGCCAGATCCTCGAGTTCCCAACGGATGGCCGCCATGCCAAGCCGGTGAGCCAGAGGCGCATAGATCTCCCTGGTCTCCAGCGCTATCCGGCGCCGCTTGTCCTCTTGGAGCGCGTCCAGGGTCCGCATGTTGTGGAGACGGTCTGCCAGTTTGACCAAGATGACCCGCGCATCCCGTGCCATCGACAGAAGGAGCTTGCGGTAGTTCTCGACCTGCTGTTCCGTATTCGAACGAAACTCCACGCGGCCGATCTTCGTGACTCCATCGACGATCGTCGCGACGTTCTGGCCAAAGCGTTCTTCGATGTCCGACACCGAAACGCTCGTGTCCTCCACGACGTCGTGGACAAGACCCGAAACCAAAGAATCGGTGTCGAGACCCAACGTCGCGAGGATAGTCGCTACCTCGACCGCGTGACTGACGAAATCGTCACCGGACGCCCTTCGCTGACCCGAGTGGGCCTCACGCGCCAGCTCATACGCGTCCCGCACCACCTCAACATCCAGGCGGTCGGCATACGCCTCCATCGCCTGGGCAAGGGGCTTCGGAAGGCCACGAATGGTGGAGGTAGCGGTAGCGGTAGCCATCCTTCAGCTACCCGCATCGGGTCTGTCTGTTTCGGGGACTCCCTGGGGCGTCGGGTCCTAGGCCTTCTTTCTTGCGCGTGGGTTGAAGAGGGGCTGACGGTCCCGCTCCGGTCAGCGCTTCGCTCTACCGCCTGCGGCGGCAGACTGCCCTCCTCGGGACCGTCAGCCCCTCTTCACGTGGGCAGGAGGGGGGTGTCAACGCCGGTTGGAAAT
>JADFMD010000164.1 GCA_022564055.1 Gemmatimonadota bacterium | reverse complement strand
GGGTGGAGGTCGTTGCGGTGGGGGTGGCCGGGGTGGAGGTGGCTGGGGTGGAGGTGGCCGGGGTTGCGGGGGCCGGGGCTGCAGGGGCGGGGGGCTTTGTCGATACCCTGTGCGCGAAGTCGATCATGCGAGCATCCTCTGATAGAAGGCGGCTTTCGGGGAGCAGCTTGGGGACCGGCTTTTCAGGGAGCGGGTCCAGTGAAAATATGCCTGTAATCTAATCGTGGGTTTTGCTAGGCCCTGGCTGGCTTCTGGGCGGACGAGGGGAGGGTTTAGGCTTCGACGGGACCGTGCAGGGGCTGCTGTCGAGCACACGGCGGATGGGGCTCTTCAACACGCCCTCAGCCCTCGGTCCCGGACTCGGGCCACTGCGGCTTCTCAAATCTGTCCATGTCTGGATGGGACGGATTATTGGATTCTTCGAGGAGGCCGGCGGACGGAGCGCGGACGTAGCGGCTAGGTGGCCGCCGCGCTCACCCTCGGTTACACTTGATAAGGAGATGCAGGGTCCCACCCATCATCCGGCTCCACTATGCGATTTTCGACCTACACCAAGTATCGGGGCGGCTGGCTCGACGCCATGAACCTCGAGGCCCTCATGGAATCCCTCTCGGGGTTTTTCATGGACGGAGGCTTCGCCGGGGGACCCAACTACCACCCCTTCTGGGGATGGTCGGGCCTCGAGGACACGAGTTCGGTGGACGCTCTGAAGGACGCTCTCCTCAAGGCGCTGATCGAGAGCGGTCAACTCACACAGGAGATGGTCGAGGAGTTGCGCGGCGAGGGTCAGGGAGACGAGGCGGTTCAGCAGCAGATCGCCGACCTCTTGGACGATCTCATCCGACGTATGGTCGAGGAGGGTTATCTGACGCTCGAAGACGGCACCCCGACTATGCCCGGTGCCGTCCAGGACGTCACGGGAATGGGCGAGATCGACGAGGCCAAGGATGCGGCCCAGCACGTGAAATTCAACTTGACCCAGAAGGGCACCGACTTCCTCGGGTACGGAGCACTCAAGAGCCTTCTCTCGGCGATCGGAAGCTCGAGTTTCGGCTCCCACGAAACACCCCACCTCTCGACCGGCGTCGAGTCCGACGCTGCGAGCAAGCCTTACGAGTTCGGGGATACCCTGAACCTCGACGTGCCCGCCACGCTCAAGAATGCCATCGAGCGGGAGGGGCTCGGTGTGCCGCTGAACATCGACTATGAGGATCTCATGGTGCACCAGACCGAGTTCCGGTCCTCATGCGCCACCGTGTTGATGCTCGACATCTCACACTCGATGATCCTATACGGGGAGGATCGTTTCACTCCGGCCAAACGCGTGGCGCTGGCTCTCTCCCATCTCATCCGTACGCGGTTCCCCGGAGACTCCCTGCACGTCGTCACGTTTGGAGATGAAGCAGAGGAGATCCCTCTGAGCCAGCTGGCGAAAGCTCAGGTGGGGCCCTTCCACACGAATACGGCGGACGGACTGCTCCTGGCGCGAAACATTCTGAAGGCGCAGAAGAAGGACATGCGGCAAATCATCATGATCACGGACGGGAAACCGTCTGCGATCACCCGGCCCGACGGGATGATCTACAAGAACTCCGGAGGGATGGACCAACTCATCCTGCAGCAGACGTTCCGAGAAGTGTCTGCGTGCCGGCGCGCCGGAATCCTGATCAATACCTTCATGCTGGCGCAGGATCCGTATCTCGTGCAGTTCGTCCAGAAGGTCGCGGAGATCGCGAGAGGTAAGGCCTACTTCACGTCGACCCAGACGCTCGGCCAGCACATCATGATGGACTTCATGCGGCGCAAACGGCGCAAGATCTCCTAACCCCTGAGCCGTAAGTTCGGCGGAGTCGCTCACCGCCGCCACGCTCTCGCAGTACCCTCTCCAAGCGTTCCCTCACCCCCTGGGAAGCCTCTCCGACGACCGATGGCGTGACACCCTCTTGACCCTCACGTAACGTCAGGGTTTAAGCTTCCTGGAAAGGAGACGGGACATGCCGTTGACGGTGGGGCAGATGGCCGACGTGGCCGGGGTAACGGTGAGAACACTTCACCACTACGACGCGCTTGGTCTGCTGACGCCGGGCGCCAGGTCCACGGCCGGTTATCGGCTGTATGAGGACGCTGATTGCGAGCGGCTTCAGGAGATCTTGTTCTACCGCGAGCTGGGATTCGGACTCGAGGGGATCAACGAAATACTCCGGGATCCCGAGTACGACCGGGCTGATGCGTTACGCCAGCAGCGGGATCTCCTGGTGGTCCGGAAGGATCGTCTCCAGGCCATGATCGGGGCGGTGCAAACCGCTCTCGACGCACACGAAAAGGGGATAACCATGACGAAGGAAGAGATGTTCGAGGTATTCGGGGACTTCGATCCCAAGGCGCACGAGGCCGAAGTCGAGGAACGTTGGGCGGGACCGGCTCTGGAGCAGTCGAAGCGACGCACGAGGAAGTACGGGAAGGATCAGTGGAAGGAGGCCATGGCCCAAGGTGAGTCCATCACGGCGGAGCTCGCCGAACGGCTCAGAGCCGGAGACGCACCGGACGACGTGGCGGCCATGGACCTGGCCGAGCAGCACAGGCTGCACATCGATCGCTGGTTCTACGACTGTTCTCACGAAATGCACGCCGGCCTGGGGAACATGTACGTGGCGGACCCGCGGTTCACCGAGTACTACGAGAAATATGCTCCCGGTCTGGCTGAGTTCTTGAATGCGGCCATCAAAGCGAACCGAGACCGACACGAGGGGTGACGGCGGGGCTCGAGATCGGGCCGTCACAACGACCTTTCGTATCTTATAACTGGTTGTCGTTGAATCATATAAGGGTGTTACACACGGTTCGGATGGCTCGAAAGCGGGTGAACGATTGGAGTTTGGCCCGCTTCCTGCACTTGAGTTGTACGACCGCCCGAGGCGGGCGGTTTTGATTGGTGAAAGGTCGAAACGACCTGGGAAAACGGGGTGGATGAGAAAATGCTTACCAAAATCGTACATAACAAGCGAGCCATGAAGGCGATCCGAGTGGGACTGATCGTTGCGTCCTGGGCATTCCTGATACTCGGCTTCGTGCTGACACAGAACGCATGACCACTCGGGTGTCCGCCTGACGGGCGCCCTTAGGTTCTGCCAAAATACCCGTAGCTTCTGCCAAAATACCCTATACTCTGCCACTATGGCAGACGACGACGCCACGGGTGAGCGGATGGGAGGGGGGGACCGCCGACATGGTGGGAGTGGGCTCCGCAGCCGAAGGGCTTCGGGGCCTCTTTGTTTTTGGGTTACGCCTTGCAGCCCGTACCCCAGCAGCCCATCGTGGAAGGGTCGATGAGGTGTAATTCCGCCGGATTGGAGCGCACGATGGTATGGTGTGCCGGCCCGTGTCACGAAGTCTTGGGAGGTAGGCCCGAGTGACCCGCTCGAGGGGAGATCTCTCGCGCAGGTCGTTCTTGGCGGGGGTCACGGGCGCGGCAGCCTTGGGGCTCCCGCAATACGCAAAAGGCGGCCAAGTCGTCCCGTCCCTCTCGCTCCTCCCCTTCCTCGCCAGACCGACCACCGAGTCGATTCTGGTGAGCGTTCGAAGCGGGCTCGTGGACACTACGGCACGGCTTGAGATCAAGGCGTTGCTGGGGCCGACTGTTTGGAGTGCGGCGGGAGCTGATCGGAGTGCGGCGGCGGGTGAATTCGTCACCTGGGAGATCGGCGACTTGGCGGCCGGTAGCGTTTACGACTACCGAGTCCTCATGGCAGCGTCAGGAGAGGATCTCATGTCGGTCGCTACCGGACGATTCACGACTCAGCGTGTAGGCGAGGTCGGCTTCACGGCGGCGCTCACCGCCGACCCGCACACCGGCTCTTTCGCCGAGGGATCCACTCCGGTCCAAGCGCTCGACGACGTGGTGCGTAATGTGCAACGGGACCGGCCAGAATTCGTGATCGCCCTGGGGGACAACGTCGCCTGGAACACGTCACGGGACTACGCACAGTATGACGATTTTGGCGCCAACTTTGCCTACACGATGTACAGACAACACATGGCGCCGCTCTCGGTCTCGTGTCCGCACTTCGGCCTGATCGGGAACTGGGAGGGCGAATCCGGCAAGTTCCCCGCAGAGAGCGCGGCCCTGATGGGTGACGTCCGGCGAAGATTCACGCCCGGCCCCAACGACCTCACCTATCCCCAGGGCGGCAGTCCGAATGAAGACTACTACGCGTTCGACTGGGGTCCCGTGCTCTTCGTCGTGCTGAATGTCCAGTCGTACTCGGTGCCCTCGGGGATGCTGTCGACGCCGATGGCCGACGTCACGCTCGTCGGGGATTGGTCGCTCGGCGCTGCCCAGTTCTCCTGGCTCGAGGGTGTGCTCGCTGCCTCCGACCACCCGTTCAAGTTCGTGTGCATCCACCACCCGGTCGGGGGTAACGCGGCCACCAGTATGGAGACGCTGTACGGTCGGGGCGGGCCGAGAGCGGCCTTGGTGGGTGAACAGCACCTGGTGCACGAGATGATGCGCGAGTTCGGGGTGCAGATCTTCTTCTTCGGGCACGATCACGTCTTCTTGGACGAGGTCGTGGACGGCATCCACTACGCGCTCCCGGGTAGTTGTGGAGCTCCGTGGAAGTTCGGCCGTGAGGTCACGGGGTACCAGAGGTACTGGCCGGAATCAGGACACGGCCGCCTCACCGTACGCCCCGATCTAGCGACCGTCGAGTTCGTGAATCAGGCGGGGTGGGTGATCCATCAGTTCGCGGTCGAGCCGGCGTGAATCGACGCCCAGCAGCACCCTAGATCTTCACCCCCAACGGCTTGGCCAGCGCGAAAGCAAAGACCATCGTGAGAATGAAGAACGCGATGATCCAGTGTGTGTGCCAGCCGAAAAGGTTGATCTCGGCCTCCACGTAGCCGAGCCTGATCGCCTCGGCGTTCGACCCGCGAGGCAAAGGTTGTTCCGCCGGGTAGATGAGCTGATCCAGCAGGCTGGACGGGCGGACCGGGGAGCGGAGCACCGTGGTCCCCGACACCCGCATGGACTTGGTGAGGGTCTCTTCGCCGATCCGCACTACGAGCTCATACTCACCGGGGCTCTCGGCGGCGATGCGCCAGCCGGCCTCCCTGAGGGAAGGGATCCACACGAGGGCGGTCTCGAGGCGCACGCCGTCCGGTACCTCCAGCGACACACCGGCACCGTCGGCGGCGGCCACGCGTTCGGCGGCTTCCTCGGTGAGCTCCACTTTGAGGAGCGCGGTCTGTCCGGGCTCGAGGCTC
>JADFMD010000163.1 GCA_022564055.1 Gemmatimonadota bacterium | reverse complement strand
AGAAGTTCGCCGAGGAGGAGCTGGGCCGCAGCCAAGCCGTGGGGCACCCCGACGTCGAGCGCATCAACGTGATGGGCGGCTCCCTCGCGATCGGCCACCCGTTCGGCGCCACCGGCGCCCGCCTCACGACCACGCTGCTGAACGAGATGAAGCGGCAGGACGTGGAGCTGGGATTGATTACGGTGTGCGCGGCGGGCGGGTTGGGGTTCGCGATGGTGGTGGAGCGGGGCTGAGGCAACGCCAGTTTGCAAAAATCGAGTGAAACCTATTCCTCACCCGATTCCTCGCCCAGTTCCTCGCCCAGTCTAATCGTTCGCCAGTTCCCGTTCGAGAGCTTCACGACTCTCCCGCCGCCGCTTGCCGTCCTCGAACCTCTCCTTGTCCTCGTCCGTGATCAGTTTCAAACCCGGTACCGGCGCCGGCCGGCTGTCTTCGTCGATAGCCACGAAGGTCATGTAACAGTCGTTGGTCTCGCGTCGATGTCCCGTGATCGGATTCTCCGCTACCACTCGGACGCCGATCCCCATCGAGGTTCGTCCCACGTAGTGGACCCTCGCCCTACACGTGACCACTTCCCCTGAGTAGATCGGCTCCTTGAAGTCGACCTGGCTGATCGACACCGTCACACACGGCTGCCGTGCGTGACGCATGGCCGTGATAGCGGCGGCGTGGTCGACCATCGAAAGCACGACACCACCGAACACGTGCCCGAGATTGTTGACCTGGCCCGGCATCATGAACTCCGTGATCTCCGAAGCGGACTCGTCCGGGGTCTGGGCATCTCGATCTTCGGTCATCGGCGGACTCATCCTGGCTCGGGAATACCTGCGTTCCTCACTACTACGACACGGAAAGGTGTGCGGCGCTGAACATCGCACCCTTGAAAGCTAAAGGGGGAGCCCGGTTCGGAGCCACCTGGGCCGCCGGGCCGCCGGGCCACCACCGGTTTTTGGATGCCCCCACCTCCCTTGTCCTTCGACACCCGCCTCACTAGCGTACTTTCCCTCATGAATACTTTCCTCGAACGGTTTTCAGGTGGCTTCCCTCTCGCAGCCGCCGTCGCAATGGTCGCGGTTATCGCCGCGCTACCCGTGAGCGCGCAGGATCCGCCCCCGGTCATCGTGCAGCCGGGCGCGCCCGGCGAGCCAACCCGTACGCTCACCGCCGAGGAGGCGGCTGCCCTCGCGCCACCGGTACACGTCGAGGCGGACGTACGGTTCATGCAGGGGATGATCCACCACCACGGCCAAGCCCTGGACATGACGGAGCTCCTTTACGGCCGGACGGAGAGTGAGGGGATGCGCCTGCTGGCCCGGCGGATCGATATCTCTCAGACCGCCGAGATAGGGATGATGAAGGCGTGGCTGGGATCTCGTGGTGCGGATGCGCCAACCGTGCGCGAACCCGACTCGACCCCTCTCGGTGACGAACAGCTCATGCCTGGAATGCTCACCGAGCGACAGATGGCTCAGTTGGCCGACGCGACGGGCGCTGCGTTCGACCGCCTCTTTCTGGAGTTTATGATCGTGCACCACGAAGGGGCGCTGCTGATGGTCCAACGGCTCTTCGCGACCCCCCGGGCCGGCCAGGAGCCCGCCATTTTTCAGTACGTCAATCACGTGGACGCCGACCAGATCATCGAGATCGGACGGATGACCACGATGCTACAGGCACGGAGATGACCGATACCCCACACTCAAGCCGATACCCTACACCCAAGAGGTTTTGTATGACACGCGGAATGAACGTCTTTTGGACCGGTTGCTGGACCGCTTTACACGAGGCTACCAAGAACCGGTCCAGACTATTCGTGCTTTTGCTTGCCGTTCCTATGCTTGCCGTGGCCGGCCCGTCGGTCGGCGCAGCGGCGTTGGCCGCGCAAGACACCGCGTCCGGCGTGGATCCACGCGTGGGACTCGCGCCCGGGTGGCACGACGCCGGAGTTGCGAGCAGCAACATCGAGTTGGTGGCTTCGCTCCCCAAGGGTGTGGGGTTCGTCAATCCCGATTCAGCGTTCGCCAGCGGATATACCAACTCCGACATCGCGTTCACCGCGAACTATGCGATCCAGGGCAACTACCGGGGTTTCCAGATCTACGACATCGAAGACCCTACCAACCCGACGCTGCGCGTCTCCGTTATCTGTCCCGGGGGCCAGGGCGACCCCTCCGTGTACGGCAATCTCCTCTTCATTTCAGTACAGGACCAGGCGGCACGCATCGACTGTGGGACGCAGGGGGTGGCGGACTCGATCAGCGCCGAGAGGCTCCGCGGCATCCGCATCTTCGACATCAGCGACATCCGTAACCCCATACAAGTCGCCGTGGTGCAAACCTGCCGAGGCTCGCACACGCATACCGTCGTCGAAGATCCCAGGGACGACGAAAACGTTTACATCTACGTGCAGGGAACGAGCTCCCGGGTGCGTGCCCCCGAAGAGTTGGAGGGCTGTTCGAGCCTTGGTGCGGAAGACCCGAACACCTCGTTTTTCCGGATCGAGGTGATCCGGGTGCCCCTCGACCGGCCCCAGGACGCCCGGGTCGTGAGCGAGCCCCGCATCTTCACGAACGAGCAGACCGGTGACATCGCGGGCCTGTGGGGCGGCGGCGACCACGGGCCGGGAACCCAGGAGACGAGCTCGACCAACCGGTGCCACGACATCACGGCGTATCCGGCGATCGGCTTGGCCGCGGGCGCCTGCTCAGGAAACGGCATTCTCCTGGATATCTCCGATCCGGTGAACCCCTACCGCATCGACGAGGTCACGGACCCGGGCTTTGCGTACTGGCATTCGGCGACGTTCAGCAACGACGGGAGCAAAGTGATCTTCACGGACGAGTGGGGTGGGGGCGGACAACCCCGCTGCCAGGCGAGCGACCCACCGACTTGGGGCGCGGACGCCATCTTCGAGATCGTCGGCCGTAAGCTGCTTTTCGCCGGCTATTACAAGTTGAGCGCCCCCCAGACCGCGGAGGAGAACTGCGTAGCTCACAACGGGTCGATCATCCCCGTTCCGGGGCGGGACATCAAGGTGCAGGCCTGGTATCAGGGTGGCCTGTCGGCGTTCGACTTTACGGATCCGGCCAACCCCGTGGAGATCGCGTACTTCGACCGTGGACCGATCAGCGACCAGGAGATGGTCTCCGGCGGCTACTGGTCGACGTACTGGTACAACGGTTTCATCTACGGCGCGGAGATGTCCAGGGGCTTCGACGTCTTCCGTCTCTTGCCCAGCGAGCATCTGAGCCAGAACGAGATCGACGCGGCCGCCCAGGTCCGAATGACGGTGTTCAACGCGCAGGCCCAGCCCAAGATCGTTTGGGAGCCCACCCTCGCGGTGGCGCGTTCCTACCTCGACCAACTCATGAGGAGTAACGCCATCCGCGCCGACCGGGCGGTGAGCATCACCAGCGCCTTGGAGCGGCTCGAGCGGCAGGGGAGCGAGCTCGAGCGGGCAGAGGTGCTCGCCCAACTGATGGAGACGGCCTTCGATCTGGAGAGCGATTCACGGGTCTCCTTCGCCGGCGAACGCCCGACCGATCGGAGTCGTTTGCGTTCGCTCGCAGCAACCCTGAGGGGGCTGGCAGGCTCGATGCGTTGATGGACGTCTCAGGAGAGGGTCCCCCGGGCGACCGAGGACCCGGAATGCGCCGCACCCAGTGGGCCGGTTTCTTCGGGGGTGCGGTCGTCTTCCTGCTCATTCTCCTGCTTCCAGCTCCCGCGGGTCTTTCGCCCATCGGGTGGAACGCCGCGGCGGTCGCGGCGCTCATGGCCATATGGTGGACCACCGAAGCGATCCCCATTACGGCGACCGCTCTCATTCCGCTCGTGTTCTTCCCAGCCCTCGGCGTACTCGGAATGCCGGACGCGGCCGCTCCCTATGCCAACGAGCTGATCTTCCTCTTCATGGGAGGATTCTTCATCGCCGTCACCATGGAGCGGTGGGGGCTACACCGCCGGATCGCCCTGGGCATCGTGGCGGCGGTCGGCACCAGCCCGCGCCGCCTGGTGCTCGGGTTCATGGTGGCGACCGCCTTCATCTCCATGTGGATCTCGAACACCGCGACGGCGGCAATGATGTTTCCCATCGCGCTTGCGCTCGGGGAGATATTTCGGCCCTCCGACCAGGAGGGGCCCTACGAGTTCGGCATCGCCCTCATGCTGGCGACCGCGTACGCCGCCAACATCGGTGGCTCCGCCACCCTGATCGGAACGCCGCCCAACGCCGTCATGGCGGGAGCCGCGAGCGAGATGCTGGGCATCGAGATCGGGTTCGTTCAGTGGATGATGGTGGGCGTCCCGTTCGTGATCGTGATGCTGCCCATTTCGTGGCTGCTGCTCGTTTACGTCCTGTATCCCCCTGGGAAGATCTCGGGAGATGCCGACGCTGTGTTGGCTGAGCAAAGAAAGGCGCTGGGACGGGCGAGCCGCGGGGAGAAGAGCGTAGCCGTCGTGTTCACTCTCACGGCTCTCGCCTGGGTATTTCGCTCGCCCAAGGAGCTGGCGGCGGTGACGATCCCTGGAATTCAGACCTACCTGCCGTTCGTGAGCGACGGCACCATAGCGATGGCGGGAGCTCTCGCGCTGTTCCTCATCCCGGTCGACTTCAAGCGAGGCGTCTTCGCCCTGGACTGGCCCACCGCGAAGAAGATTCCCTGGGACGTCCTCGTGTTGTTCGGCGGCGGCCTCTCCCTGGCCCGGGCCATGGACCGCTCGGGGTTGGCCACATGGATCGGATCCGGTGTCAGCGCCTTCGACGCGGTCCCGTCGGTCGTGATCATCGCGCTTGTGGCCACCCTTTTCGTCTTCCTCACGGAGGTCACATCCAATACGGCAACCTCCACGATGGCGATGCCCATCATGGCCGGAGTGGCGGTAGGCCTCGGTTTCGCGCCGGTGACGCTGATGGCGGTGGCCGCGTTGTCGGCGGCCATGGCGTTCATGCTGCCGGTGGCGACACCGCCCAACGCGATCGTCTTCGGGTCGGGCTACCTGACGATCCCGCAGATGGTGCGTTCGGGGATCTGGATGAATATCGTCGCGATCGTGTTGATCACCGTGGCGGCGTCGACGCTGATTCCGCTGGTGCTGACGTTCTGAGGGGTTTCCGTTAGTTCCCCACCCGCTCCCTCAGCACCTCGAAGAAGTTGTTCACGAGGACAAACCGCGGGCCGGTATTCTCTTGGGACTCGCTCTGGTAGGCGCGGGCCATCAAGAACCGCTGGTCGTCCGGGGCGACGCCGTAGAGGGTGTTGGTTTCTGAGGTGCGGTACCCAGGCGGAAGCGTGAACAG
>JADFMD010000053.1 GCA_022564055.1 Gemmatimonadota bacterium | reverse complement strand
GTCCAAGCCATGGCATGTCCGGGCACTGCGCGATGAGGCGATTGTGCGCGACCTTGATTCCCTCACCGGACAGAGCAGTGGCTCGGCGGAGGGCAGTTTCTGCGCCGCCATCGACCCTGCGGCGACCGTCCACGCCTCGGCGGTGCTCGAAACGGACAAGGGACACATCGTCATCGCGCGTGGCGCGATCGTGCGACCCTTTGCGACGATCATCGGACCCGTGTATGTCGGCCCTGACTCGATCGTGGCGGAGAACGCGGTGATTCGCGCCAACACCGCGATCGGCCCCGTGTGCAAGGTGGGTGGCGAAGTCTCGGGCGTCATCTTTCAGGGGTACAGCAACAAGGGGCACGCGGGATTCCTGGGCGATTCGTGGGTGGGCGAGTGGGTGAACCTGGGCGCGGGGACGACGAACTCGAACCTGCTCAACACCTATGGCGAGGTGGCTGCAAGGACGACACCAACGGGCTGCAGAGCGCCGAAGGGGAGGTTGAATCGCCAAGAAGTCCTACTGTTGAGCTAATCCCCTATTGGCTCGGAGCACTCAACGAGGTATGGCTCCGACTCCGATTCCAAGAGATACTCTCGGACCCCGCCGGTGCACTAACCGCCGCACGCAACGAAGACGACTCGGCGGATAGGCGGATCGAGAAAGAGATCGCTAGAACCTTGGCGGGGCCCCTCGAAGCATTATCGATCAAGCCAGCACATTGGGACGAGGAGACGCTCGGAGATTACGTGGTCGCGATGTCCCCCGCGTTGCTGTTCCTTGCCAACACACGGAGCGAGCGGCTTCGGAACTTTGGGGAGGAGACGGACGACCGGGACTAATGCCCCGAGCTGGCCGCCCGAACGGGGGTCAGGCATTCACGTAGTATTTTCACCATGCCCGATGCGCACACCGATGTCGCGCCTGCTCGTCCGACCGGACGCGGTTCCCGAACCAGAGTGCGGCCCAAAGTGGGGCCTACCATGTCATGTGATGGTGTGGGCTTAGGGAGAGCCGCGGAGGGAAAAGCAGTGGGGGCACGCCTTTTGGTACCTGATGGTACCCGATGTTTAGGCGAGCCTAATCCTTAAGAGTCAGTTGCTCTAGCCAGTTGAGCTAGCAGGGCAAATCTCCCGAAGGAGAGGGTTGAAAACTATTCGGCCCCCCAAAAGGGTCAAGTGGCGCCTGGGGAGGGTGCTTTAGGAAGCGTTTGCTGGGAGCGAGCCTGGAGGTACTGGGACGGAGGGAGGATGAGGACACCGAGTACTTTCTGGCCAAAGTAGACTCCGAAGTCCCGAATATCACCGGTGATGAGATGCGTGGCTCCAGCCGAGACAGCCCCACTGAGAATCGGCCAATCCTTGTCGCGGAGCTGTACGTCGCCGCGGACATCTGGGTCGAGGACCCCGGCCGGGACCACCTCGACCGACTCCAGGAGTCCGTCCAATCGCTCCTTTTGATTGGAATCCGCCAGATTTCGAGTAGCCTCCTCAATGGCGTATTCTGAGGTGACCAGCTCCGAATTCGGGGCGGTCCAAAGCCGCCGCACTCCGGCGTCGTCCCGGTACGCGGCAGAGAACAGCACCTTGGCATCCAGAAAGAGGCGATCCACGGATCATTCGTCCCCCGGACGATGATGCCGGATCTTCGCAGGATCCAATCCCATCTTGCGGACTTCGTTCAAGGCGCGCTGATAGTCCGCATCATCGACGGCGTTGGAGAGGAAAAATTCGGCCTTCCGCTCCGGGCCGTATATCTCGAGAGGTACTGTGATGGCGGGACGAATCAGTATCCCCTCCGGCGTTTCCTCGGCGATCACCTCAGATCCCTCTTGTATGCCGAAGATCCGCCTGAGTCTCGCCGGGATTACAAAGGTGCCTCGCTTCCCAATTCGGCCAGTTTCTGAAACTGACATAATCCACCTCCTAATGTCAGAATATCTGATATACTGACATACTGAGTCAAGGAGAGCGGTTCCAAGTGAAGGTCAGTACGCCGCGATCCCCGTCACGGCCTGGCCCAGAATCAGCCCGTGGATGTCGTGCGTGCCCTCGTAGGTGTAGACCGACTCCAGGTTGGCCATGTGCCGCATCGAGTGGTACTCGACCAGGATTCCGTTGGCCCCCAGAAGCCTCCGGGCCTCGCGGGCGATGTCGCACGCCATATCGACGTTGGCTCGCTTGGCTAGGGACACCTGTTGAGAGGTCATGGTACCGGCGTCCTTGAGGCGGGCGAGTTGGATGCACAGCAGTTGGCCCTGCGTGATCTTGGTCAGCATGTCCGCCAGCCGGATCTGCTGGATCTGCTTGCCCCCGAGGAGACCGCCGAACATCATCCGCTCCTTTGCGTAGCTCCTGGCCTCGTCGAAACAGGCCATCGCCGCGCCAACCGCACCAAATGTGATGCCGAAACGCGCCTGGGTGAGGCAGAGGAGCGGGCCTTTCAGCCCCTCGATCCCGGGCAGAAGGGCGCTGTCGGGCAGGTGAATGTCCTCCAGATGTATTTCACTGGTGTCAGAAGCCAGCAGCGACAGCTTCCCCTTCTGGTCGCGAGCCGAGAAGCCGTCCACGTCCGTGGGCACCACGAATCCGCGAATCCCGCTGGTGTCGCCGATCTCTGCGGTCTGCGCCCAGATGATCGCGACGTCGGCCATGGATCCATTGGTGATCCACATCTTGGTGCCGTTCAGCACCCACCCGTCGTCGGTCTTCTTCGCCGTCGTGATCATACCCGCCGGGTTCGACCCAAAGTCGGGCTCGCTGAGCCCGAAGCAGCCGATCTTCTCGCCCGTGGCGAGCTTGGGTAGCCACTCCTGTTTGTGCTCGTCACTGCCGAAGGTAAAGAGGGGATACATGACCAGGGCACCCTGCACCGAAGCAAAGGACCGAATCCCCGAGTCACCCCGCTCGAGCTCCTGGGCGATGAGTCCGTACGCCATGTTATTGAGGCCGGCGCAGCCGTACTCCTCCGGGAGGGTGGGGCCTAGCATGCCCATCTCCCCCAACTCGGGAATGAGCTCCTTCGGAAAACGTCGGTCGATGTACGCCTTGCCTATGATCGGCATCACGCGCTCCTCGACCCATTCGCGCACGGTGTCCCGGATCATGCGCTCCTCTTCACTCAGGAGCGAGTCGACGTCGTAGAAGTCGATCCCCTGGAATTTACTGGCCATGCGTGTGCCTCACTCTGGATTTGAGAGCCCGGATCTCAATCGAGAAGATTGGATCAAAAAGAATCGATCAGGAAAGTAAGTACATCGACCTGCGAGCGGGATGGGTGCGAATTTACTCGGCGGGATCTGTGGGGGTGGCCTCCAGGTGGGCGGCTTCCCCGCGAAAACGTGCAACGCCGTAGAGCACCTCGCGCGCGACCCGTGCACTCACATAGAGGGCGGCGACGACCGTTCCGATCCATCCGCCGATCAACATGTCCGAGGGTTGGATGTACAGCCAAATCCACAGCGCGAGCACCAACGCGATGGCAGAGCCGACATACCAGCTCCGAGAGAGGGCCCGCGCCTTGGCATCGGCAACACACGCGTCGCACCAGAGCAGCCGGTCGAGATCCTGCCGGGGCTTGGTCTCACGGCAGAGCAGGCACCTTTCCTCGAGTGAGTCGAGGTCCTTCCAAATCACGCCAACGCCCCCCTCACGAAGCTAACCGACGAAATCCTCGTTATACCCGAACTCGGTGTGATCCTGACCCCATTTGACGAGCTGCTCCAAGAGCACGGGACGCTGGGTGCCCCCCGTGCGTGCTCTCCCGGCGATGTTTCTCGCTCGTCTCCAGGTGAGCTCGTTCAACGAGTCCCTGTGCAGAAAGGCGCGGGCCACCTCGTTGCGACCGCCGTCCGTCCGCGTGATGACCCGAACCCCGGACACGCCTGGATACGCCCGCAGTAGACTCTGTGTCTCATCTGTGAAGAGGTAGATGTAGGGTCCGACCTTGGCCCAAAGAGAGCCACCCCTGCGCACCTGCCGGAGCGGCTGTTCGACGGTGACCTCTACGACGTTGCCGCTCACACGGACGGATAGGTCCGAAGAGCTCGCGTAGTGGGCCCCCGCCTCGCTCTCAGTGGGCACCGAAAGGTCGGCCGACTCTTCACACGCTAGAGGCGAAAGGATGAGGCTCATGGCCAGCACATCGATCATCGTCCTACGGTTCATCGAGATATCCCGTCACTTGTTGCAATTCGCGTCACAAAATAGTGCACGTGCCACAACTATTATTGCACCTGTATGGCTGCACGTACCACAACTATTACTGCACGTACCACAACAACGTTGCAGCGAACCTTTCCGCCGCCGAAGCGACTGAGGCGAAATCGGCGACCGAGCCCGGCCGGCCCGCCACGACCCCGAACCAGATCACATATCCGGTCCGCACGTTCAAAATGGTCGCGACGATCTCAACGACCGAGGTCCCACCGGCACCCTCGGCCCCGGCGCGGACCGTCAACGGAATCAAGGCGATCTCCGAGTTTACCAGCGCTCCCAACCGAAGAAGCTGACCGAATAGCGGATCACCGACCCGCCTTACCTCCGCCCTGAGAAAGAAGGCCACCGGAAGTCCCCTCACCGCACTGTCGACGGTGGGAGCGCGCGCCAGCACGGCTTCGAGCTCGTCCGAAAAAATCCATTCGACCTCCCGGGTCCTGTTGCGAAGCGCAAAATCGATCTCCGGGCTCGCGTCCCCGGGCACTCCAGTAGGGATTTGTACGGGGAACACCATCACCCTTTCGCCACGCAGATCCGGAATGAAACCCTCGAAACTACCCGAGGTCGGGGCCGGCCCGGTTCCTCCGCACCCGAACGCCGAGAATGCCGCGATCAGGGTGCCGACGGTACTCAAGACGCGTGACCGCCGGCGGGCCGAGGGATCAGTCCACATCGGCGTCTTCGTCCGGTTCAAGCGCCAGCGCCACCGAGTTGATGCAGTAGCGGAGGCCCGTGGGCGCCGGGCCATCGGGGAAAACGTGACCCAGATGACCCCCGCAGCTTCCACACAAAACCTCCATCCTCTTCATGCCCAAGGTGTGGTCCTCCTCCGTACGGACCCGTCCGCCCTCGATCGCCTCGTAGAAGCTCGGCCAACCGCTTCCCGATTCGAATTTGGACTCTGAGCTGAACAAGGGGTCACCACACCCGGCGCATCGGTAGGTCCCAGGATCCTTCGCGTCGCAGTACGCACCCGCGAAGGCCCGCTCAGTGCCCTTCTGCCGCAAGACCTCGAACTGCTCCGGCGTGAGGACCTCTCGCCAGCGGGCCTCGGATTTGTCGGCCACGGTGCTCTCCTCGATTCCACCAACCCGTTGAGTTCAAGAATCGCACAACGGGACGCCGGGCACCATCTTGCCCCCACCAAACCGGGGCGGTTCTATTAGCTCCCGACGCATCACAGCAGTCAGTCCACAACGCCTACCGGATCCGCACATGAGTGATTCCACCGTCCGACACGTTTCATGGGACAGCCTGCCCATGGAGGAGCTGAAACCCGGCTTGCGCCGGCACTGGGTGAACGGAGAGAAGGGCATGCTCGCGCAGATCTACTTCGACAAAGGAGTCAGCGTCCCCAAACACCATCATGAGAACGAGCAGTTCGCCTATGTTCTCGAGGGGGCACTGCTCTTTCGGATTGGGGACGACCAGACGGAGGAGGTAGTCGTGCGTGCCGGAGAGGTTCTACATATTCCCTCCAACGTGCCCCACAGCGCGGAGGCACTCGAAGACACCGTGGACCTGGACGTCTTCGTGCCTCCCAGACAGGACTGGCTGACTGGGGATGACGACTATCTTCGGGGCTGAACGAACCCTGATGCGGAGCTGAACGGAGCGTAACGAATGGATTTGGGTCTCAAAGGTAAGACAGCGTTGGTTGCGGCTTCGAGCCGCGGTCTCGGCCGGGCCGTGGCCGACGAACTGGCCCGGGAGGGTGCGAACCTGGTGATCTGTGCCCGAACCGTGGCTCCACTCGAAGAGGCGGGTCGGGCGATCCACGATGAAACGGGCGTCGAAGTGGTTGCGGTCCCCACGGATCTGAGCAAACCGGCCGACGTGGCCCGTCTCATGGAAACAGCCGAGTCCGACTTCGGGAAGATCGACGTTTTGATCACGAATACCGGCGGACCTCCGCCCGGCCCCTTCGAAAGCCATTCGGTGGAAGCGTGGAGTACCGCCGTGGAACAGAATCTCAACAGCGTCCTGAATCTGACTCGGGCGGTGCTTCCGGGGATGAAGAAGGCGGGGTGGGGCCGGATCATCAACATCACCTCGGTGGCCGTGAAGCAGCCGATCGACGGGCTGATCCTGTCGAACGCCGTCCGCGCGGCCGTGACGGGGTTCGCGAAGACACTCGCCAATGAGGTCGCCGCCGACGGCATTACCGTGAACAACGTGATGCCAGGCTTCACGAAGACCGAGCGGCTGGATTCGCTGGCCGCGAACATCTCGGAGACGCAGGGGATCACGGTGGAAGAGGCCTTCGACCGCTGGAAGAGCCAGAGCCCGATGGGGCGCATCGGCGAGCCCACCGAGTTCGCGGCGCTCGTAACGTTTCTCGCCTCCGAACGCGCCAGCTATATCACCGGAACGTCGATCCCGGTAGACGGGGGCTTCATCCAGGCGCTGCTTTAGCGCCGGCGGGCGAGCCCTTCCCCATACGGATGTTGTCCGTGAGCCAGCTCCTGGAGCAAGCCGACGTCCGAGCGGCGCACGAGCAGATCGTCGCCACCGACGACCAGACGCTCGTCGACCAGATCGGTCTCACAGAAATTCCGGCCCCGCCGTTCGGCGAAGAGCTCCGAGGACGCCGTATGGTCGAGCTCCTCGTTGAGGCAGGTCTTACCGACGTTCATCAAGACGGGGTCGGTAACGTGCTCGGGGTCCGACCCGGCGCCGAAGATCGAGAGCCGCTGGTGCTTTCGGCGCACCTGGACACCGTTTTCCCGGCCGGAACGGACGTGACGGTATGCGTCGACGGCGACGTCCTTCGAGCCCCCGGAATCTCGGACGATGCGCGGGGCCTCGCCGCCCTCGTGGCGGTCGCTCGGGCCCTGTCGAAAGCGGGCATCACGACTCGCCGTCCCATCCTGTTCGCCGCCACGGTGGGGGAGGAGGGGAGGGGAGATCTCCGTGGAGTGCGTCACCTGTTCCGCGCCGAGGGTACGGCATCGGAGGCCGCCGGATTCATCTCGTTGGACGGAGCGGGACTCGATTACGTGGTCACGAGAGGCCTCGGAGCACGGCGCTTTCGGGTGGTCCTCCGTGGCCGTGGCGGCCACTCGTGGAACGACTGGGGCACACCCAACCCCATCCACGCGCTCGGGCGGGCGGTGGGCGCCTTGGCTGCGTGGCCGAAGCCTACCGAACCGGCGCTGAGTCTCACCGTGGCACGGTGGGGAGGAGGGACCAGCGTCAACGCCATTCCGTCTGAGGCCTGGGTCGATCTGGACCTTCGGAGCGAATCGAGCCGCCGCCTCGACGATGGCGAGGACCGGCTCCGGGCAGTGTTGGATCGGTCCGTGGCCGAGGAGAACTCCGGCGTTACCGGGCAGGCGGGCCGTCTCCACCTCGAGGTGAGCTTGGTGGGAAACCGGCCCACCGGCGTCACGGATCTGGATTCCCCGCTCGTGGAGGCCGCCCTCGCAGCCACCGGAGCGGCCGGCGCAGAGCCCCGGGTTACGGCCGCCTCGACAGACGCCAACCTCCCGATGTCGCTCGGAATCCCGGCCATCACCCTCGGGGCGGGCGGTTCGGCGGGGGCCGTCCATACGACCGATGAGTGGTACCGCAACGAAGACGGTCCGGTGGGAATCCAGCGGGCGCTCCATACCCTGCTACTGGTTTCAGGGGTCGGTTAGCGGTTCCCCTCGACCTCGGAATCCTCGCCGATGCTGAGGGCTCCCTGGTACGCCGTGACCCTCGACCCCGAACCCACGAGAGAATCGTGGAGGGTGGAGCCGATCACCGTGGAGCCCGAGCCAAGAATCGCGTCGGCAACGGTCGAATCCTCGACCTGAGCTCCCGCTTCGACCGTCACGTTGGGTCCGAGCACCGAATTGCGGACCACCGCACCTTCCTCGACGCGAACCGGATGGTTCAAGGTCGAACCCTCCACGGTCGCAGAGTCCGCGACTCCGCTTCGCCCTTCGAGCAACAGATGCCGATTCGTCTCGATCAGGGTCGCCGGCTTCCCACAGTCGTACCAGCCCTCGACGGGCGCCACCTGGATCTTCGAGCCGTGGTCGACCATGTACTGGAAAGCATCGGTCAGATAAAACTCGCCCGACGGGCCGGGGTCGGCGTCGAGCGTGTGCCGGATTCCGTCGAAGAGGAGCCGCCAGTCCTTGATGTAATAGAGCCCGATGTTGGCGAGCTTCGAGATCGGCTCCGAGGGTTTCTCGACGATGCGTACCATGTAGCCGTCGTCGTCGGTGAGGATCACGCCGTACCGCTGGTAGTCCTCCACCTCCTTGGCCCAGATGACGCCCCCGGTGCCCTCGCCGACACCGCGAACCAGCGCGAGATCCGCATCGAAGAGGGTATCCACGAAGAGAATCAGCACATCTTCGTCTACAAACGGCTCTGCCAACTTCACCGCGCCAGCCGTCCCGTCCTGAATCTCCTGGAGCACGTATTGAGCCTTGATGTGCGGATACGCGTCGGCCACGTAACGCTCGATGGCCTGTCGCATGTAACCCACCACGAAAACGATTTCGTCCACGCCGAGCTCGCCGAGGTCATCGAGGATGTAGCTCATGACCGGCCGTCCCGCGACGCGAATCAGCGGCTTGGGCACGGTGTGGGTGTGCGGGCGAAGACGCGTACCCTTTCCAGCAAGCGGAATAATCGCTTTCATGAATAAGAGCCAGGGGTTCAACCAACGATGACCGTCGAGCCACTATGGAACACTGGCGGAGAGTCCGGGTCAAGAGATCGACCCCCATTCGCTATCGCCTCGGAGGGTAGCCGTTTGTTCGCACAACGCCTTGCCAAAGCGCTGTACAACCATCGAGCCGAGACCGACCCCTGGTCCGACGATCCGCGGCTGATCGGCCGGACCTACGCCATTCCCTACGAGAAGGTGTGGCGTACCTGCCTGAGGTTCGTCGAGGAGCGCGGGAGATGGAGACTACTCCAGGCGGATGATCTTGCGGGCTTCATTCGGGTTCGGTGCACCACGGTGGTCTTCCGCTTCGAAGACGATCTCGAGATTCGTATCGGACTGGACGAAAACGCCTTGACGCGGGTCGATATCCGGGCCGGTTCCCTGAGGGGTCGTGCGGATCTGGGCATGAACGTCCGCCGCGTCGGGCGCTTCTTCAAGAGGCTCGATCGTTTGCTCGACGCCGGGCCGGGTACCATCCTCGATCCGCGCGAAACAGAACGCTTGACCCGGCAGGCCTGATGCGGGAAGGGTTCGCCTCCCTCGCGCTGTGTGTTCTCTTGTACGGTTGCGATGCCAACGCCCCCGCGCCTCCGGTCACCCAGCCGGGGCTCCAACCGAGTGACGACGCCGAGCAAAACTTCGAGGGTGGCCTCTACGAACGGAACGTGGTGTTCATGACGGTGGACGCAGACAGCGCCATCGTCGTGCCCTGGTTTTTCCGGACCTCCTCCTCCGCTGATGGCGTGGAGCGGTGGGCGGAGGGCTGGCTTGCCCGGGCGGGAGTTTGGGAGCCCTTCTTCCAGGATCAGTGGATTTCCGGACCGAGCCGGACGCCGTTTCGAATTCAGCCCCGAGGCCCGATGGATCTGGTGGTCGGAATGGGTGGCACGCTGGAGCGGATCCTGTTCGAAGAGGGACAACGGCAACTCGAGGTCGTGATCGATGAGTGGATGTCGGATTGGAGTGGAAATCGGGGAGAGACGTTTCGCGTGCATCAGGGGGCGGCCCTCTTCGGAGACCAACGGGTCGAGGGAATCGTGCTCGACATGAATCGGGCCCGCCTGAGAGAGGGCCCCGAACCCGGGGAGTGGATGTTCCTGACCGGGCCACGCCGCCTGGTCATTGTGGTCGAGTCGCCTGGCGGGTTACCCGCCTACACGGCGTGGGGCAGAATGGGCGATGAGGACTTTCGATGGCCGGAGGTCGAGGTGGAGTGGAGCGCGGTGCGGTCGTTCGAGGAGGCGCGTAGGGATGTGCCGGTCGAGTGGGAAATTCGTTCGATAGGCTCGCTCGACGGCGGCGTCCAGATCTCGCTGGCCAGTGCCGGTATGGAGCTCCGGGCGGAGAGTGGAGCAGGCCCCATACTTCCGGTCACCGGCCTCTACCAGGTAACCGGTTGGGCCGTCTTGGACGGAGACTCCCTCGAGGTACGGGGGCTCGTACGCCACGTACAGCGTTGACCAGGTGATGGGCCCGAAGAGGTGATGGCGTGTCCCAGGAGTTGATCCGCGCTCTGATTACCGTCTTTTTCGGCGCCATGGCGGGCGGCCTCACCAATTCGATCGCCATCTGGATGCTTTTTCACCCGTACGAGGCCCCCCGCCTCGGTAAGCGGCCCCTGAAGATGCTCCAGGGGGCGATTCCCAAGAATCAGGCGCGCCTGGCGACGGCGATCGGACGGACCGTCGGTACGCGCCTGCTCACGCCTGAGGATCTGGGGAAGACCTTCGGTGACGAAGCCGTCCGACAGGCATTCGACGAACACCTTTCGGGATTTCTGGACTCCGTTCTCAATACGGAACGCGGATCTCTGCGGGATATGATCCCGAAGCGGATGCATGATCAAACCGATGAGATTTTCCAGGACGTCGCGGACTTCGGACTGGCTCGCCTGCGCGAATACCTGGAATCCGACCGATTCGCCGAGGCGGTGGCCGAGCGCGCCGAGGAGATCGTCCGGTCGATCGCCGATGAGCCGGTGGCGGGGATCCTGACGCCGGCCCGTGAAAGCGCCATAGCCGAAGCCGTCGAAGAATGGCTCACCGGTGCGGTCGAGAGTGAAGACTTCAGCAGAGCCATCGACGACTATCTCAGCCGCGCCGCCCACAAGCTCCTCGAGCCGACCCGTACCTTCGAGGAAGTGCTCCCGCTAGGGCTCGTGGGGGCCGTGGAAAAAAGCATTGCGGCTTACCTGCCGATCGCGATTCGCCGGGTTGGATCGACCCTGGAGGACGAAGAGGCGCGAGCCAGATTCAAGACCTTCATCAATGAGCTCCTGCGTCGCTTCCTCGGAGATCTCAAGTTCCATCAACGGGTAGTCGCGAAGCTCATCATCACCGAATCATCGGTCGACAACGTCCTCGACACGATTGAAGAGGAGGGCGCCGAGCGACTCGCCGAGTTACTCCAGGACCCGACCATGCAGGACGCCATGGCGCGGGGGATCAATGATGCGATCGTAGATTTTCTGCGCAGGCCCGTGACGTCCGTGCTGGGGGATGAGGAGGACAAGAGCGTCGTGGACGCACGGCGGACGGTCACTACCTGGATCCTCGATATCGCCCAGGACCCGGCATCACGGGAATTTCTCGTAGAGAAGTTGCAGGTCGCGCTGGAGGGCGTGGGCGCCCGGACCTGGGGCGAAGTGCTGGCGAAACTTCCGCCTGATCGCGTTGCCGAGTGGCTCGTCGGTGCGGCACGGAGCGAGGCGGCAGAAACGCTTTTCCGCGAGGTGGCTACCCGCCTCGCGTCGAGCTTGCCTGATCGACCGATCGGAACCCCTGCGAACTGGCTCCCCGAGGGATCGGCGAGAAAGCTGGAAGAGGCGATGAGCGACCCGGTCTGGGAGTGGCTCCAGACCCAGGTTCCGGCGGTTATCGAAAAAATCGACATCGCCGGCCGCGTCGAGCAGAAGGTCCTCGAATTTCCGCCGGCGAAGATGGAAGAGTTGGTGCGGAAGGTCACTCACAAGGAGCTCCGCATCATCGTTCGGCTGGGCTACCTACTGGGCGGTTTTATCGGCTTGGCTCTCGTATTACTGAACCTTGTTTTGGGTTGAGCTCGATTCCGGGCCGAACTCGATTCTGCCGCAAACCGAGGGTCTTAGGCTCCAGTTTCCTTGTCGTGGGCCACCGAGTTGCTCTCGGGGGGCACGGGGTCACTCGGGCGGGGCATCTCCGTCCGGAAGTATGTCCGGGTGCGCCGGCGGACGGACGCCCGCTCCTGAGCCTTGAAATAATCGAGCCACATGAAGTGACGCTTGGCCCGCCGTGGTTTTCCACCGCCCATGCGCACGTCGATTTCCTGCTGGGTCTGTGTATACCGGCCGGCCCCGAGATATAAGCCGAGTGCGAGCGCACCGACAGCGCCGAGGATCTGTAGAAAGAGGATCACGGAAAAGGGTCAGGCCTTTCCCACCGACTCCAAAAACAGCAGCACCAGACCCGTCCCGAGAATGGTGGCCACGACCATGGTGCCGACCGAAACCAACGCCATGACGCCCCAGAACACGATGTGGATGAAGTTGTAACCGCCCGGAAGAAGATCCATGGCTCTCAATATGCACCGGGGCGGGTACCTCTACAATGGGTCCTCGGACTCGTCTTTCGCGCCCTCCATCTTCCGTCGAATGTCGGCGAGGTAACCCGGTGCGAGGTCGAGGAGATGACACACCCTGCGCATCAGGGATTCCTCGTGACTCGATAGCTCTCCGTCCGCGTACACGAGGCCCCACATGACCTCGACCAGCACCATTTTCTGGCCGAGCGAGTAGTTTTTCTTGATCAGCTTCGTGAACTGCCACAGATCGACGGCGTCCTCGCGGGCCTTCTCGGCCAATTCGAGGAGTTTCTCGGCCTCTCCCACGTCGAGCCCATACTGGCGGCGCACAGCCGACAGGAGATGCTGACTCTCGTCCGCCGTGAATTCGTCGTCGGCGTACGCGATCTCGATCAGCAGGGCGCAAGCGGCCAAACGCACGTCCGGCTCCGCCACCTCCTGCTCCGGTGACTCCGGCTCCATGGTAGCACTGAAAAACGACTTGATGGCATCTAGCATGGTGGCATGCTAATGCGGTCAGGGGGTCTCTGCTAGAAGGCGGTTGAAGAAGTGCTGTGGGCCTCCGCTACTGCAGCGAGCGGACCCTCCGGATTCCCGCCCGCAGCGGCACCACCACGCAAGCCACCGTGATCAACAATGCGCCGCCCGTACCCAACAACAGCGGTGTGACCGCCGCTCCCCCGCTCGGGTCGGCGAGGCGAGCCTGCAGGAATCCGTTCACCGGCCAAGCCAGGAGGATGACCACCACAACGAGATAGCTCACGGCGCACATCATGAAGATGAGGCCCCCGAATGACGTCGGGATCTCAGCCATGTTGTCGGTCTCATAATTCGGAAAGAGGGCGCCCAGGCCCAAAGCGAGCGCCGTAATCGCGAAGGTCACGCCGACCATGGTCACCGTCGTAATTCCCAGAATCAACGGAGAAGCCTGGAGGATGATGTTGGTCACCACGATGAGTGGAAGAGCGATCAAGAGCAGCGGTATCGTGCCCACCCAGTATTTGGCGAGGAACAGAGTGCGTATGTCCAACGGCGAAGAACGCAGGAGCCACATCATCCGTCCCTCGAGTGACATACCGGGAAAAACGAAGCGGGCCGCGATGGCGGCCACCACGAAGCCCGCGAGCCCGAGGTTCAGGAAGGAAACGACGTTGATCAGAAAAAAGGAGACCTCCTCACCGGTGTACAGAGGCAGCACCTTGATGTTGTACACGTACACCACCACGAGGACCGCTAGCAGAATCAGCTGCGACCACTGCGTGGTGTCTCGGAAGAACACCCGAATCTCCTTGGCCACCAACTGACGCGTGGCCGGCGCCGCCCGGATCAGCCGCTCCAACCACCTCGAGCGTGCCTCTCCCTTTCGGAGCTCCGCCCCCTCCTGCGCACGGGTGAACCCGGTGCGGAACAGTCGGACGTGCAGCCATGCCCCAATCACGAAGAATGCAGCAGCCGTACTCCAGAGGAGCGCGAGCGGAAACGGATCGAACCCTCCCGTGAGATAGGACATGAGAGATTGGGCGGCCCATTCGCTCGGGAGCCAGGGGGACGTGGGCGTTCTCAGCACCGCCATGAAATCCACGAGATCGCGAAATTGGTCGGGACTGACCAGCCGCTCGGGGCGAAGGAACCGGAACAGTACCACAACGCCTGCGGCAGCGAAGAGGCCGATGAGTGCCAGAAGGTCTCGCGTGCGCCTGGCGGGAAATACGTTTACCAGCATCAACGTGAAGGCCGATCCTACCACGGCGGGAAGCACCAGATACGGAATGATCGTGGCTACGGCCAAACCGTAAAATGGCCAACTCGCGCCGTAGACGACTCCGTACGCAACCAGGAGCGGGATAGCCAACAACGCTACCATCCAGGACGAATCCACGATGGTCTCCACCAGGCGGGCCCCGTACAGCTTCACCGAATCGACCGGAGCCGCAACCAGGAGCTCCATGTCCTGGGAGAGGAAGAAGGTGGAGAGCGCCGTTATGACGTTGGACAGGAGCAGGATCATCAGGAACGTCAGGAGGGCGAGTCCCAACAGCTTGGCGGCCAACAGGTCGCCGATCCCCTGGGTGCCGCGGAAATAGAGCAGCATCCGGAAGATGACGCCGAAAATGAAGGTCCAGAAGAACAGCCCGACGAATACCAAGAGGCCCCACTTGAACCGGCGGCGCTCGTCGGTCTTGTTCCGGTTGAGCTTGGATCGGACCTTCGGCCCCAGAAGCCTGAGGACACCCGCGCCGGTGTACGTGATGCCGTTCATATCGACCGCGTGGTCAGAAGGACGAGTCCTGCAACCCGGCCACGACCTCGGCCATGTCCTCGTTTCCCGTGACCTTGAGGAAGATCTCCTCCAGATCGGCACCACCGGAGTCCACCAGCGTCCGGAGGTCGTCCATGGTGCCCTTGGCGATGATCGCACCCTCCTTGATGATCGCGATCCGGTCGCACACGGCCTCCACCACCTCGAGGGTGTGGCTGGACAGAAATACGGTGCCCCCCCGCTCGACATACACTCGGAAGAGATCCTTCAGAATACGGGCCGAGCGCGGGTCGAGCCCCACCATCGGCTCATCGATCACGATGAGTTCGGGCTGGTGGATCAGCGCGGAGGTGATGAGAAGCTTCTGGCGCATGCCGTGGGAGTAGGTTTCGATGAGCTCGTGCTTCCACTCCAGGAGGTTGAAAATCTCCAACAACCCATCCGCACGGTCCTCCGAGGCAGGTTCATCCTTGCCCCATAACCCCGAGACGAAACGAAGGAACTCTCCACCCGAAAGCTTTTCGTAAAGGAACGGGCGATCGGGGATGTAACCGATCCGGGACTTCGCCTCCACAGGATGAGTCGCGAGATCGTTGCCCCCGATGACCACACTGCCCTCGGTCGGCTCCAGTACGCCCGCGATCATACGAATGGTCGTGGTCTTGCCGGCGCCGTTCGGTCCGAGGAACCCGAAGATCTCACCCCGAGGCACCCTGAGATCGATGCCGTCGACGGCCACGAAATCTCCGTAGCGCTTTACGATTCCGGTGAGCTCGAGCATGTCCGGAGTCGCGTCCTCTCCTGGACCGACGCCGTCCATCAGGCGCCTCAGCTGATCCTGGACCGACTCGGTCATTCCGTACTCCAGCGGCCTCACGCTCTGCCGCCCCCGGCCGGAGTGGATTCCAGCACTTCGATCTCGAGACGTCCGATGAGACGAATGATCTCGACCTGCTGGGCCAGGCCGCCCACCACGAATCGGATATGCGAGGCGTCCGCAGGGTACTGGCCGAACGTGGGATCCACCGCCACCCATTCGCCCAACCACACCTCGGGCCACGCGTGATAGAAGAAGGAACCGTCGAGGTAGACGAGGCCCACGGCGGTACGGGCAGGAAGCCCCAGCGCCCTGGCCATCGCCACGTACAAGACGGTGTGCTCGTTGCAGTCGCCCTGCCGTGAGTCGAGAACCTGCAGAGCGCTCGGTATGGAGAACGTCACGCTCTTGGAGAGCATGCGGTCCACCCGGGTCGTGAGGCGCCCAGCCGCCTCCTTGGGGTTACGCAGCCAACGCCCCACCGCCCGGCGCGCTTCGTCCTGGATCCGTGGATCGTCGCTCTGGATCAACGGCTGTGCCTCGAGCGTCTCACGGAAATCCATCCGTTTGTATGGGAGCGAAAAGCCGGGATCCAGGGCGTCCCAGTTCTCGCGTCGGACCGTGAGCGTGTCACCGCTGAGTGTCTGGCGGCCCCCTTCGAGCTGGAACCCCGAGAGCTCCACGCCAGTCAGCCGGAAACGCAGTACCTCGTGCTCCTCGACGGCCCCTAGATCGACGTTGCTTCGAATGGCAGTCGAGAGGATCACGTCCTCATCGATAGCGAGTGAAGCCAGTCCGGAGGCGTCTTCTTGGGCCTGGCGGGCCAACTCGTACTCGGTCTTCTCCATCGTAAAGCCCAGCGCGCTCGACGCGCGGAGGATCCGCCCGTCCTCATCGACCCAGCTCTCCACCTGAACGCCGCCATAGATTTCGGCGATCTTCCAAGCCGGTATCGAATCGTATCGGCTCGGCGACCATCGCTTCGACACCGGGTCGTAGGAAGCGCTGTCGGGGACGATCAGAGTGTCGTACTCGAGGACCCGAATCTCCACGGTCCTCGTGGAGAGGGTGGAAGGATCGAAGACCGGAAGATGAAGCGTGTTCCCGACCTTCAGCTCCCCCGCTATCGCGATACGGATGGGCAGGGCGGCGGAGAAAATCGGCGGCTCCGCGAGCTTATAAGACACCTCCTGCTTCGATCCCCCGGCATCGATCGTGACGTGGAGCGTGGAGTCGGCCCCCAGGACGCCGTCGGCCCGGTAGCGTCCGACCTCGGAGTCGAGGGAAAAGGAAAAGGACTCCATCACCAGCGCGTGGCTCAGCGAGACCCTCGACCGTACGACGGCGGATCCGGTTTGACCCAGCGCCGGCAGATCCAGAACCATCACGTCCTCGAGCTCGAAACCGGATGGAACCGTATCCAGACGGGATGTAGCCTGCCCGATGGTGCGGTCGCCGAGGCGAAGCGTGTAGAAGTTGACGCCCGGTGCCAGGGAAAGCGCAGCCTCGGCCAATCGGGTGAGCTCGGGCTGAAAATATTCGCGCCGGACCTGCCATCCGATCATGGCGAACCAGATCACGAAGACCAGGGCCGACACGTGTATTCGTCTCATGATCTATACTACTCCATCCACAGCCCGATCTGTACTTAATCTTGGGCCAGGCTGAAAGCGAACGCCTGCAGGTCATACTCCGTGGTAACCATCACGGTGACCTCCCGGGGGTACTCCTCATCGTCCATGTGCCCGCGTAGCACCTCGAACATCACGTCCGCGGCCGACTCCGCATCGAGGTTTCCGGGTCCCATGCCGAGCGGCGGAATGGCCATCGTCTCGATGCCCATCCGGCAAGCGTGCCTCAGTCCGTTCTGAAGCGCCCTACGGAGCCCACCTCTGCTCACCGGCTCTTCGTGGGATTGGAGGGCTACATGGACGATGAACGCGGCAGACAGATTTCCTGCGGGCGTGATCACCGCCCCCCCCACCGGAAGGTCACCCATCTGCTCGAGGCGTTCGATCACCGCCTCGCCCGCCGCCACCCCGACCTCTCTCCCGATCGCCGTGAGTGGCTCCAGCCCCGAACCGACGGAGCGGAGAATACACTCGACGTCAGCCGTGACCAGATTCTCCTGGCGTACCTCGATCACAGATGGTTCAGCTCTCTCGCCTGTCGGTACATCGCCGAGGCCCGCTCCGGATCCTTCTTGCGGTCGAAAAGCATCCCGAGCGTATGGTAGGCTCGCCAGTTCCGCGGCTGGAGTTGGATGGTTCGCTCCATGATCCTCAGCGCCTCATCGACGCGACCGAGCCGGTTCAGGGCCTCGCCACGGTAGAAATGCGCCGGCCCGTGTGACGGGTTCCGATCGCAAATCGTTTTGAGCTGTACCTCCGCCTCGGCGTAAAGGCCCTTTCGGAACGAGAGAATCGCCGCACCCACTCGTGCTTGCAGGTTCGAGGGATCGATACGAATGGCGTTGCCGATCGCGCGGTCGGCCTTCGCGAATCGGCCCAACGCTCCGTACGCCGCCGCAAGGTGGGCCAACGCCTCGACGTTGTCGGGTTCCAATTTTTGCGCGGCCAGAAACTCCTCGATCGCCAACTCGTGACGGCCGAGCTCATCGTTCTGTATGCCCCGCTCGAGGTGCGCCATTATGGGTGTCTGCCGGGGCTTCACGATGTCCTGGTAGAGGTTGGCGGCCTCGCGGCCCCGACCCTCCCTCAACCTCCGGAACGCCTGGGCCAGCGGGTTGCCCTCCTGGCCGTCGGGTCCTAGGGCCTCAGGCAAGCCCCCTGGCTCCTGATGCCGGTCCTGCTCCGGACTATGTTCGGCCATCAAGCGACTCCATCGACGTGCATTCACCCACCCAATCGAGGTACGGTCCGAATCCATCTTCGACGCGCAGAGACAACACCTCGGGGACCTCGTACGTATGAAGCTCCGCGACCCTGGCGATGAGCGCCGAGCATTTTCCGACGCTAGTTTTCAAGATAAGCAGAACCTCCTCCTCCTCCGTCACTTTTTTCTTCCATCGGAAGACCGAGGTGACGTTCGGTATCACGGTGCCACACGCCGCGAGCGATTCTTCAACGACCTGGCGAGCCAGCGCGAGCGCCGACTGCTTCCCCGGGGTCGTCACCAAGACCGTGACCACGTTCGTCCCTGACATCATGCCTCCACGAAGACCGTCTGGTCAAAGTTCTCTTTCCGGTAGAAGGCCTCGATGAGATTCCGATACCGGGCCTTTACCTCCTTTCTCTTGACCTTTTGGGTGGGCGTGAGCGTGCCGTCCTCCACCGTGAAAGGAGCGGCGAGGAGGCCGATCTTCTTGGGCCTCTCATAGCGAGCCAGGTCCTCGAGGCAAGCCATTACCCTTGCCTCCATCTGGTCCTGCACCTGCTTCGAGGCCAGTAAAGCGTTTCGGTCCGGAGCATGGATCCGCCTCCTTCGCGCCCACGCCTCCAGGTTGGGAAAACTCGGCACCACGAGCAGAACACAGAAGCTCTCGCGATCACCGAGCATGACCGCCTGTTCGATGAAGTCATCGCCCTTCAATTGGTTTTCGATCGGTTGCGGCGCAACGTTCTTGCCCGCAGCGGTAACGATGATGTCCTTGATACGATCGGTGATGCTGAGAAAGCCGTCCTCATCGATGTCCCCCACATCGCCGGTATGGAACCAGCCCTCGGCATCGATGGCCTCCGCCGTCGCCTCCGGCAGCTCGTAATATCCCTTCATCACCTGCGGCCCACGGATCAGAATCTCCCCACCGTCTCCGATTCGGATTTCGGTACCGGGGATCGGTCTCCCCACCGTCCCAATCCTGAGGTGCTCCGGCGTGTTGAGGTTGGTGACAGGGCTCGTCTCGGTGAGTCCGTAGCCCTCGAAGATCTGGATTCCGGCCGAGTAGAAGAACCGGTTGATCTCTGGCGAGAGGGGC
>JADFMD010000052.1 GCA_022564055.1 Gemmatimonadota bacterium | reverse complement strand
TGCCCGGTAGATTGGGCAGGCGTGCCGGGAGGACGGTGGGCTCGTGCAGAGAGCCGTCGAAGTTCGCGGTGAAATTGACGGTATCCCGGTCGATATCGACCAGCATTTCCTCGGCTACGGAGGCCAGGCGGGCCTCGGTATAGCGCATGGCCGCCGGAGGGTCGTCATCGACGCTACCGAAGTTGCCCTGGCCATCGATGAGGGGATAGCGCAGGGAGAAATCCTGGGCCAGGCGCACCATAGCGTCGTAGACCGGGGCGTCGCCGTGGGGGTGATATTTCCCCAGCACCTCACCGACGATGCGGGCGCTTTTCTTATAGGGGCTGCCGGGGCGCATTCCCATTTCGTCCATGGCGTAGAGGATGCGCCGGTGGACCGGTTTGAGGCCGTCCCGAACGTCGGGAAGGGCCCTCTGAACGATCACGCTCATCGAGTAGTCGAGGAAGGATTCTCGCATCTCCTGCTCGATGAGCCTCGGCAGGATGCGCTCGCGCGTCTGGGCCGTCATTCCATCTCCAGGTAAACCGAATACACACCGAAAATCGGGGCATCACGGAACGATGCTTCGCCTACGATCTCAGAATGCGTGGACCAAAGCAAGCCAGGGCAAAAACAGCAGGAAGGCTGTTGCAGGAGTACCGTGGGCTGCCGGTCGAAAACGACGTACGGCTCCCCGACTACATGTGATTCAGTGGGGTGTCACTCCGGCCGCTCGTCTTCCGCAAGCGCCTCGAGCACTCTTTCTCTCAAGCTCGCTGACGCACGACCGCCATTCTGGGACCGCTGCAAAGCCTCGAGGAAGTGCCTCTCGAACTGAACACGAGGGTAGCAGGCCTCACAGACCGCCAGGTGTTGGCGGACCTCCTCCTCGGACAGGCCCTCGAGCTCGCCGTCCAGGTACTCAAAGAGTCGGGCGCTGGCCTCGTCGCAGGGGATCATCGCAACCGCCGTTTCACCGGGAGAGCCGCTGCTGGTGGACGCATCGGTGCCGTCGGTTCGGCCATGCTGGCCGGTACCGCTGAACAATCTTTTCAAAGCCTTGAAAAACGACACCTATCTTTCTCCTGCGTCCGAGATGTACCCCATCTCGAGAGCATATTGATACAGCTGACGCTGTAGCTGTCGGCGTCCACGGAAGAGGCGACTCTTGACGGTTCCAACGGGAATTTCCAGGACCTCGGCGACCTCTCCGTAGGAAAGATCCTCCAGGTCGGAAAGCACCACGGCCATCCGATACTCCTCCGGCAACTGGTCTATCGCCTCGAAAACCTTTGCGTCCACGATGGACCGAAAGAACTCACCTTCCGGGTCCTCATCCCGAGACGCCGCAAAGACCGGTGCCTCGCGGCTGATCGCCCGGGGATCGTCCTGCGCCGTTTCCAGGAGGATCTCATCATGGCGCTGGCTACGCTCCCGCCCCCTCAGAAACACATTCCGGCAGATCGTAAATAACCAACTCTTGCAGCGGGTTCCCGGCGCGTACTGCTCCCAAGCACGAAAGGCGCGGAGGTAGGTGTCCTGTACGAGGTCTTCCGCCTCGTCTCGGGCACCCGTGAGGCGCAACGCGAATCTGTATACCGCGTCCATGTGCGGGACCGCCTCCTCCGAGAAGCTGGCCCCCTGTGCGTTGCGGTCGCCGGGCACACCCCCACCCGTTTCCAAGGGCTCGCCCAAAATCAGTCCGGAAACACGAAGTCTCTGGCGATTTCGTCTGTGACAGGCCCACCGGTGACCAATTCTACGAGGGCCTCCATCTCGAAGCCTACCTCGTAGAGCCGGGTCTGGACGGAAAAGGCGTGAGCGAAATCAAAGTACGCGGCCACGGCAACTTCATGCGCCGGGTGATTGGTCGCGACCATGGTCTCCATCTCGACGCGAAGCATCTCGACGACAATCGTCACGGCGTGGAGCAACGACCGCTGTTCGGCAACCGTGGTCACCGAAAAGTCGCCACCGAGCCGTGGCAGGAGGGCCACCACCTGCTCGCGCTCCTCCGGAGGAGCCGCGATCACGCCATGTTCGGGAGCATACCCCTCGAGAACCTGGTGTGCACCCGCCTTGAGGGCGGTGAGTTCTTCGAAGTTGCAGTGCACGATCACGTAATTCTCCCCGTCGCGCGAAGCCCTACTCCCTTTCTACATATTCGCTCGCGCGTTTGTTTCTGCAAGTATGGGGTCAAGCCGCCGCTCCAGTCCCCGGCGGCCCCTCCACGGATAACGGCAAAGACACTTGATGCTCCCCATCCACCTTCACGTCGAAGCTATACATGCCCGGACCCCTGAAGACCAGTCCATCGAGATTGAGAATATGGGGAACGCGGATACCGTCCCGAGGGGACGGTCCCCCCACCAGCTGCATCTCTCCGGTCAGGGACAATACCTCTGCGCCGCTCGGATCCGACATCCGAATGTGTACCTCATGAGAACCCATCTCCGATGTCCCTGCGATGAACCGTAAGACGAGGGTAACCCGCCCGTGCTGAGCGGGAAACTGTATCACGCCGATTCGATCGAAAATCCCGAGGATACTCAGCTTTCCCGACGCGTCGATGGTGGCTGCATCGGCTAATAATGCCAGGTCGATTTCCATACCAAATCCTCTGGTTACGACGGAGACTCGGTTACGCCTCCGCCAGCAATCTGTCGGCTAGGACGAAGCCGACGGCGAGGTCGATCAGCACGTGCGCGACGATCCCCGGCCACACGCTTCCCGTGTGGAGGAATACCATACCCATGATCACGCCCACGACTCCAGTTCGCACGACCCCCAAGACGCCCTGGTACGAATGCAGGACCGCAAAAGCCGCCGACGTCAGCGCGAGGGCCGCCGAAGCGGAGCCTCCCGCCACTATCAAAGCGGGAATCGCATACGCCCGGTAGGCCAACTCCTCGCCGAACCCCGCACAGAACGATAACCCCGCGTACCACACCTTTTCTCGCCGTGTGACCGGCATCAGTTCCCGTATGAGACGGTTTTCACTCCACCCAAAGCGCTTTCGAAGGACCAGGAAAAAACCCAACGTCGCTGTGCCCATGGCGAAGGTGGCCGCACCCCAGAGAATGGCCCGGTGGACCTGCCTCGGCTCGATCCGAAGGCCCATCCCATCCAGGCCCACCAGCCTCGATCCCAGCACGAGGCTCGCTGCACCCAGAAGCAGAATCATCACGGACGAGGTCAGGTATGCCTGAACGCGCTCCACGACGAGGTCACGAGCCAGATCGACCTGGACAAAAGCGAACACGGGAAGAAGCTCGATGAGTACGGCGAGGAACAGCGCGTCGAGCCACCCGAGCCGCGTGAAGGAAAAGAGGACGTATACGACGGCGGCGTATCCGATCAGACCAGCGATCGTAACTCTCACTCCACGATCTCCCGCGCCGTTTGGCCGGCCCTTGGCCGATCGCTCCGCCCATCCCCAACGTCGGCCCACAACCAGTCTTCTATCTTCAACGCTTCACAACCGCCTCCAACGCCTCTAGGATTGTTGAACGGCTCACTCTGGCGTCCCGGTCCGAGGACCACATACCCAACGAGTCCATATGGAAACCGTTGTGAGAAAACACCAAGCCATCTTCCGCGTGCTCGACTCGATGGAGGCCCCATACGGGGGGTGGTTCCTGAAGTTACGCTTCGAAGCGGGTGACGCCCCCACCATCCGGGAACTGAGGAGCGCCAAGCTCAGCGTTTCGTCCCCTGACGGAGCAACCTCATTCGAGGTCGAGGTGCAGGGTTTCCCGCTCTTTGGAGGACATCCCTCCGATGACCGGCTCCACCGGACCGGCCGCGTGGACATCCACGTGAAACTGCGGAAGGGAAACGGAGGCGTGATCGGCCCCAAATGGAAGGTGTCGGGGCCCCTTCAGTAACGTTCTCGCTCCCTCCAGCCGTTACCCGTTCTCTTAACC
Organism: Gemmatimonadota bacterium; assembly: GCA_022564055.1. Lineage (GTDB taxonomy): Bacteria > Gemmatimonadota > Gemmatimonadetes > Longimicrobiales > Gaopeijiaceae > UBA822. The sequence continues at coordinate 15,704 of JADFMD010000052.1, read as the reverse complement.
GTTACCCGTTCTCTTAACTGAGGTCCGACTCAAATATGATCCGGGTCTCTGAAGCCGAGCGGCTCCATCTCGAAGGTCTCCAGGAACCACTGCCGATACTCCTCCTCGCGTCCTGGATTCTCCTGCAGCCACGTACCGCGTTCCTCCTCGAATTCCTCGCGGCGGGACGAAAAGATAAAAGCGTCCAGATACCCGTTTTCTTTGGAAAAAAGAAGCTCGTCGAGGGGTCCGTAAGGAGGAATGTCGTACGCCGCACGCCCGTACAACCAAGCGTCGGACAAGCGTGATAGGATCGCCCGTTCGAGAGGATAACCCACCGAGTCGATCGCCTCGGGTAGAACTTCATCGAGCCGACCAAAAACTCGCATCAAATGGAAATGACCATAGATGGACATGAAGGCGCCGGACTCCGGCGCCGAAGCGTACACGAGAACCACAGCGGTGTCACCACTGATACTCAACGCATCCCACGGATAGTTCTCCACCGCCGACCTGTCCTCGATAATCCAAAACGACGGATCGGCGACGATGTCCTCCTGCTGCCTTCGAACCCAGAGATCGATTACGGCCAAGCGGCCCTCGTCGGCTTGGATTCGGGCGCCCGTATGATTGACGAGCGTACGTGGCGACGGAAGAGAATATGCTCCGGCGCAGGCTCCGGCAGCGAGGGCCCCGGCGAGAAGTAAGGCCCCCGACATCCGCCGGCGGCGACGCTCCGCCGTGCTATGCGATGATAATTCGAACGTCATGACTAAAAAACTCCCTCGAGCGGCCCAAAAAAATCTTGACACTCCAACCTCGCGGGGCGGAATTGGGAGACCCTCGCGAAGTGGATGTCACGAAAGAACCCATGGTTAAGATATGACCGAGGATATACAGGAGTTCCAAGCCCCCCAAACCATAACGCCTGAGGGCCTGGCTGACGACCTGGCGGTCCTGGTGTGGGAGAGCTTCACCGACTTCATTTCGGAGTGGGAAGGTTCCTCCCCGCTTGCCGATCCCGGCCTTATCGACGATGACGGGCAGCCCCATCAAAGGGCCGTGGAAGAGGCCCTCATTTTCTTGATGTGGGCCCATACGCGGGGCGCCCAGCAAGCCTTCGTCGGGCGTGCGCCGGCGGACCTCCTCAAGAGAGCGCTCGACGGACTCCACGACGCCGTCCTCGAAGACATGGTGGATAACGGAACACCACGGGCACAACTACCCCACTTCGAAAAGCGTGTAAGCACCCGCTACGCGCAATATCATTCCGCGGCGGCGGTGTCCGACGTGGCACTGGGAGAGGCCGTGGTTCATCACCTGACCGGCTCCACGGATACTCCGGAGCCATTCACCCGGGCTGTGACGGAACGCGCAGTGGAGCTGACGGGCCCTCTACGGGATTACCTCGAGGACGTCCAACTCGTAGAGTAGGTTTCACAACCCCAAGGATGACCGAATCAGGGGTGCTATCCGGTCCGGCGTCCACGGGGGATCGAAGGTGAGGTCCACCTCGCAACTCTCCACCCCCTCGATCTTGGATACGGCGTCGCGAGCGTCCGAAACGATCTGATCTGCGACGGGACACATGGGCGATGTCAACGACATCACCACGTGCACGTCGCCTTCGTCCACTTCGATATCGTACACCAGCCCGAGCACCACCAGATCCAGGTTCAACTCCGGATCCTTCACGGTTTTCAGGGCGCTCCGAACGTCTTTTTCGGTAACGGACATATCATCCCATCCTGAGTAAAGGGGCATCAGCTCACCCCGAAATTATCGGGTCAGTGCCGCCGCAGGAAGAGCACGGTCGCGTTATCAGGGTAGGACTCCTTCGTCCCCCGGATGGCCTGCTGCACCCTCTTCACGACTTCTCTGGCTGTCCCAATCTGCAAACCTGTCAGGGCTTCGACGGCCCCCCGAAAGATTCCCCTGGAGCCCCCGGAAAGAACCAGTATCATATCACCGGAGTCGATCGGGATCTTCGTTACCGCAGGGCGAGAGCCCGCGCCTAATCCTAGCGGTGGCCCATGATCCAGGAATTCATCGGAGGTGCCGTCCGTACGGAGGAGCGCGCACTGAAGGCCACCCGCGTTGTACCAAAGCACCTGGTCGCCCTGGGGAACGAGCATCCCTACCTCCACGAACTGAACTCCGGAAGGGACCTGGTTGCGGTGGAGACTGTCTCCGACACGCGCGAACAGAGTCTCCGGCGGCTCCCCGGCGAGGGTGAATTCTCTGAAGAGCGCTCCAGCGATCGTCACCTGATGGAGGGGCGGCACCCGTTCTCCCTGCAGAGCCAGCGCCATCAGCCCCAGCCGGCCGTCGGAAAAACGAAGTGCTTCCCAAGCACTCAATTCGATACCGGCCCAGTTCGGTGCGGAGCCCCCAGCGACATCGAAGCCGTCCACCTTCACCCTGCGAGCCCTCCGCTCAAAGCGGACCGAACGCCCGCCTTCGCCAACGCTGTCCCTGGGGTCCGCCTCGCCCCGCTCAACATTGACGAAGCGCGTCGAGAGGGCCCGGAGCGTCTGCGAGAGCATTCTCAGCAGACGGAGCGCAAGGGAGTCGCCGCCCATGAGCCTCTCGAAGTCTCCCCTCGACAGGGTGAGACATTCGCAATCTCCGGTCGCCTTCGCAGTGGCCGAACGTGGAGCATCGTTCAGGAGAGCCATTTCCCCGAACACGTCCCCGGCTCGCCGAACCGCCAACTTTTCCTCTCCACCGCCCGGAATGGCCTTTACGATTTCAACGGCCCCCGCCGTCACGACGAAGAACTTGTCGTCCCTATCCCCTTCATCGAACAGGCGATCACCCGGACCTGCTTTGATTCCCTTGAGGACCCCGAGGAGTGCTTGAAACTCGTCGTCGGGAAGAGCCTTGAAGAGATCCACCCGGCGCAGGCTTTCGGTCACCTCCTCAGGCAGAAGGTCATCGCGCTCGGTGATCAAGTCAGCGGACCCCTGAGCCGTTTCCTTCGATGTTCAGTCGATCCAAAATACGCCTCGGCGAAAGCTGTGGGACAGGACGCCGGCTCCGATGACGGGAGGTACTCGAGGCGTTACGCTCCTGCGACCGCCAGATCGCCACCCTCGCCCAAGTGGGTGGCCTGTCCGTAAATTCCAGTAACGTCGCCAATCGCCAACCCTTCGCCGGAGAGGGAACTTCGGAGCATGCAATCCGCCGGGGTTCACAAACTACGCTTATCGATTCAGGAAGGAAGCACTCGGTAATGGAGGCTACCTGCTGGGGTACACGGGGGTCCATCGCCACCCCGGGCCCCGACACCGTCAGATTCGGCGGCAATACCCCCTGCCTGGAGGTCAGAATTGGGGACGGACGCCGGTTCATCTTCGACGCGGGTACCGGAATCCGACCTCTCGGAGTGAGCATGATGGGTGAGGCCGACACACACGATGCCGTGATTTTTCTCACACACTTCCACTGGGACCATATTCAGGGGTTTCCCTTCTTCCTGCCGCTGTTTGATGCAGACGCCTCGCTCCGCATCGTCGGGCCGGGCCACGAGAGCGGTGACGTCGAGAAGCTCTTCGCCGATCAGATGGCGCCGATCAATTTCCCGGTCCCTTTCACCGCGTTTTCCGCCAAGAAAGAATTTTCGAATCTCGACGCCGACGCCTGGGAAGAAGACGGCTTCTGTGTGCGCGCCATGCGCATGAGGCATCCGTCCTTCACCGTGGGACACCGAGTGGATTATGGTGGGGTCTCGTTGGCATACCTACCGGACAACGAGCTCGCCGGCGGGAGCTACGAGGTGGGAAAGGGATGGCGGAAGCACCTCGTGGATTTTCTCGGTGACGTGGACGTGCTCATTCACGACGCCATGTTCACCGAGGAGGAGTACGGGTCCAAAGCGGACTGGGGCCACTCGACTTTCGGCCAAGCCGTGGAGCTAGCCCATGAGGCGGGCGCAAAGAAAGTCCTGTTCTTTCACCACGACCCGTGCCGAAGTGACCAAGAGCTGTCCGAGATCGTCGACTCTCACAGAGCCGAGGCCGGAGCGCGCGGCTACAGCGTCGAAATTGGCGCAGCGGCGGAGCGCGATGACATCATCGGCTGAGTACCCTTTCCCATGAGAACGTTCGTCGTGTTCTCCGCCTCCGACGAAATCCCGGAGGCCCTCCGCGCCCTCGAGGATGGCGTCGACATCGTCCCCATCTCGGATCTGGCCGACGTGGAAACGGACGCTCAACCCGCGGTGCTCATCCTCACGGCGGAGTTGGCGGAAAGCGATCTCCTCGCGTCAGTGCCCAAGCACGTCATGGTTTTGGCGAAGGGCCCGGAGGCACGCGCCGCCGCCGACAGCATCGATCGCCTCTTCCTAGACCTCGATGATCTGAGTAGCGCCGAGGCACAACTCCGGGCGTTCCGTTCGGCCGCGCGCACCTCTGCGACCGAACTGGCCCGATCGAACGCGGCTTTGCAACTCGACGAGCTCCGCGGCGACCTCCGGGGGTTGAACAACATCGGCATGGCACTCATGAGTGAGCGAGACCCAGACGTCGTCCTGGGGATGATCCTCACCGAGGCGAGACACCTTACCACGAGTGACGCCGGCAGTCTCTACCTCGTCGTGGAGGAGAAGGTCGGCCTCCGGACGCTGCATTTTCTCCGTGCCCAAAACGCCTCGCTGCCGGACCTACCCAGGCCGGATTTTTCCCTGCCGTTCGACGATTCCAGCCTGGCCGGATACGTCGCCTTTCACGGTCAACCCCTGATAATCGAGGACGCCTACCAAATCTCGGAGTCAGAACCGTACTCCCACAACCCGTCGTACGACTTGAAGTACGGGTATCGTTGCCGATCCATGCTGATCGTCCCCATGAAGGATCATCGGGACATGGTGGTCGGGGTGCTTCAACTCATCAACAAGAAATCGAATCCGGGGGCCGTGATTCGGGATCAACAGTCCTCCGAACAGCACGTCCTGGATTACGGAGAGAGGGACGTGGAGTTGGTACAATCTCTTGCGGGACAAGCCGCGGTTTCCATCGAGAACGGGCGGCTATACAAGGATATCGAAAATCTCTTCGAGGGGTTCATCAAGGCGTCGGTGATCGCGATCGACCAACGGGACCCGACGACTTCCGGTCACTCGGTCCGGGTGGCAACGCTCACGTGTGACATCGCCGAGGCCGCGGACCGGGCGAATGACGGCCCCTTCCGCGACACCAAGTTCTCACGCGAACAGATGAGGGAGCTACGCTACGCGGGACTCCTTCACGACTTTGGAAAGGTCGGCGTACGGGAGGACGTCCTGGTGAAGTCCAAAAAGCTGCCTCCGGTCCTCCTGGAACGGATCGAGGCCCGTTTCGACCTGATACGCCGGACCCTCGAGTCGGATTTCCACAAGAAACGGGCCGAGCACCTTCTCGAACACGGCGAAGACGGTTTTGAACTATTCCTTCAGAGCCTGGAGGAGGAGTACGAGAAGTCCCAGAGCCAGGTGGACCGGTTCCAGGAAGCCATTCGAGAGTCCAACGAGCCCAAGGTGTTGCCCGAGGCGAGTGCGGAAATCCTCCAGGACATCGCTGCCACCACCTTCCGGGACTTCGAGGATCAGCAGGTTCCGTACGTCACGCCAGACGAACTCCATTTCCTATGTATTCCGAAGGGCTCCCTGGATCCCGACGAGCGACTGCAGATCGAATCCCACGTCACGCACACCTACAATTTCCTCAAGCAGATCCCGTGGACCACCAACCTCGCCCAGGTGGCCGACATCGCCCACGGTCACCACGAAAAACTCGATGGCACCGGGTACCCGAGGGGGATCCAGGCCAGCCAGATCGCGATCCAGACCCGCATCATGACCGTGTCGGACATCTTCGACGCACTGACGGCCTCGGACCGCCCGTACAAAAAGGCGCTCTCAGCGGACAGAGCGATCGAGATCTTGGACATGGAGGCCAAGGCCGGCATGCTGGACCGCTCCGTCGTGGAGCTCCTCCTGGCTTCCGAGCTTCATCACAAAATCCTCGATACGGACTGGCGAGACCTATAACGGGAGCTTCGGTGTAGGCACCCTCATGAAGATCGCCATCAACACCGGCGGCGGCGACGCACCCGGCCTCAACGCCGTAATTCGAGCCGCGGTTCTTTCCGCAACCGGCCTTGGTTGGAGCGTGTATGGGATCCTCCGAGGTTACCGGGGACTCCTCGAGGAAGGTGGTGTGGTCGATCTGACCCGAGACTCCGTTCGCGGCATCACGCACCTCGGCGGGACGATTTTGGGGACGAGCAACCGCGGAAGTCCCCTCAGTTGGCCTGTCGAGAGGAAGGACGGCACCGTCGAACTCGTGGACCGGTCCGAGGAGGTCATCGAGGAATTTCACCGACGAGAGTGGGACGCGCTCATAGCCATCGGTGGTGACGGCTCGCTCAAGATCGCCTTGGCGCTGTCCGAGAGGGGTCTCCCCGTCGTGGGCGTCCCGAAGACGATCGACAACGATCTCGCCGCCACCCAGGTCACCTTCGGTTTTCACACGGCGGTCGACACCGCCACCGACGCCATCGGGCGCCTCCACTCGACGGCCGAAGCCCACGGCCGGGTCATGGTCGTGGAGCTCATGGGCCGCACTGCGGGGTGGATCGCCCTCTACGCCGGAGTAGCGGCTACGGCAGACATCATCCTGATTCCCGAGATCCCGTACCATTTGGACGCACTCTGCGCGAAGATCAAGGAGCGTTACGAGAAGGGCCCGGGATTCGCCATCGTCGTGGCAGCCGAGGGCGCCTTCGAGGCCGGTGGATCCGCCACTTTCCAGGAGACGGCGCAAGCGCGTGGCGAACACCGCCTGGGCGGCATCGCGGAGAAGTTGGCCCTGCAGATCGAAGAGCGCACCGGGTACGAGACGCGTTCACTCGTCCTCGGTCACCTTCAGCGAGGCGGCGAGCCCAACGCCTACGACCGTCTTCTCGCGCTCCGGTTCGGGTCTGCCGCTGTGGAGCTGGTGAGGGAGGGACGCCTCGGGTGCATGGTCGCCCTGCACCCACCCGAAGTCCTCGCGGTGCCTCTCAAGGAGGCCGTGGGCAAGCTCAAGCTGGTGCCCACCGACGGCGACCTGGTGAGGACAGCGAGAAGCATCGGGGTCTCGTTCGGAGACGAGGGAACAGATTAGAACCGGCGCCCGCCCCCACCCCTCTGACCTCCGCCACCTCCGAAATTTCCGAACCCGCCACCACCCGGAAATCGATTATTCACGACATTGTTGAAAATCGAACCGAACTGGAACGACAGTCCGACAAAGAAGCTGTACCGCTTGTCCGTGGCTGCCCGCCTCACCCCGGTCAGAAGCTCATCGTCGGTCAGGTCGTCGAAGGGGAGGTATAGCTGGTCTGCCACCAACGTGTAATTCCCCCCAAACCTCACGTCCAGACCGCGGGTGATCCTGAAGGAGACGAATCCGCCCACATCGAGGTTGTTGCGGTCGAAGTCGTGGAGAAAATGCGATCCCTGGACGTTGAGCCTCACGTCTCCCCAGGTCTGCCGCTGGGAGACCGCGAACGTCAGGGACTGCTTGTACCGAGTCTCGTCGAAGAGCAAATCCTGCGTGAGCTCCAAGTATTCGTAGTACACGGGTCCGATCTCGTAGAAGACAGTGATCGATCGCCTGGTTGCCTCGTCGTATGGGAATAAGCTGAACTCGACCGCTGGATTGATCTCGGCCCAGAACGCCTGATTTTCCCTGGTGTTACGACCGAAGCGGGACGTAAAACCGAGGGACCATAACTCGGCCACCGAGTAGACGACCGTGGCGTCGAAATCCCAGTCCGTACGCCTGTCGACGAATTTGCGGCCGTCGGAAAACTTGGTTTTTTGGAAGTTATAGTTCACCGACGTTCGGTAGCTCTGCTTCCACGTAGGGGTCACCCTGGAGGCGGTGGCGCTCCCTGAAAACCGGCGTGACGTTCGGGTTTCTTCTCCGTTGAAACTGCCGTTTCCGCTGACATCGAACACCCAAAGGTTCCAGGCGTCATCGACCTGATCCGAAAACACGAGGCCGCGACCTCCGTTTCCGGGGCCACGACGATTTGCCTGCAGGCTGACCAGGTCGCGGAACCCCGCGAATTGCGCGAATCGCGCAAAGGACAGTCCGAGAGCATGGGACACACCGTCCAAGCGCTCGCGCTGGGTATCGGTCGAAAGCGCCTGGTAAAAGCTCTGATCCTCGTATTCCGAATACGCCTCTCGCCCGATGACGTCCAGTTGATACTCACGGCCGTTTGCACCCGTTCTCTGGCTCGTCATGATCACGTGAATATCGGCGTCCTGCTGTAGGCGAACCCAGGTGACCCAGGGGATCTCGGTCCGGTGGTACGTGTCGTCGCACTCGGACCCCTGACAGTCGAAGAAAACCCTCGGACCGCCCGGCGACGCCTGATCGGCGGCCTGGGCGCAGAGCGCCAGTGTCTGAAATAGGGTTCCCAGGGCCACGAGGGCGAGGGAAGTATATTTGATGGGCATACGTGCAGGCTTGAAGGTGAGGATGTGTTGTGAATCTTCCCGGCGATCAGCGGGGTCGAGGGCCGGGATGCTATACCACCGCAATGTGCTGTCAACCTTACGCTGAAAAAGAGCGGCTGTATTCCGGCCGAGTACACTCCAGAGTAACAGACACCCCGGAAGAGACTACCGTTGAACCCATGGACCACCGGGGGGGGGCCGGTCGGGTCTGGTCGGAGGGATAACAACAGATCCAACAGGGGCGGCAGGCGGTCCCGGTGACGCCTGAAATCGTTGAAAAATCACGGTGCCGACCGTACTCTCAATGGAGGGCGTACATGCGGTGATTCGCGCCGCCAGGTCGCGCCCAGCCACCGGTGTCATGACTAAACAGCCGAAAACCAAAACACGGGCAACGCCGAGCCTGCCACGACAGTCCCAGGCGATACTCGACACCATGCAACTCGGCGTGACACAAGCCAATGCCGAGGGCGAGATCCTCTACGCGAACCCGGCCGTGGCGGAAATGCACGGATATACGGTCGCCGAGTTGGTCGGGAGCAATCTGAGCATCTTCGAGGCATCGGTGGAGCAGGAGCCGACGATCGCAGGCTGGTCCGAAGGGTCGACCAGCTGGACAAGCGAGCGTGTCCACAAACGAAAGGACGGCGGCACACTCTTCGTGCGGGCGCTGTCCGACGTCATCAGCGGATCTGCGGGTGGAACGATAGTCACCGGCTACGAGGACATCACCGAGCGCCGACAGGCGGAAGATGCACTGCGGGAACAGCATGAGAAGGAATCTCTCCACGCTGCATTACACGATCCGCTCACCGGCCTGCCGAACAAGCTTCTGCTGCTCGACTTGATCGATCAAGCGTTGGGACGCTGCAAACGCCACAGCGAGTACATGTGCGCGGTGGTGGTCCTGAACCTCGATCGTTTCCACCTGGTCAACGATGGCCTCGGGCACACGGTGGGGGATCAGCTATTGAATGCGGTGTCGGAGCGACTGAAGCCGTGCTTCCGATCGGTCGACACGTTTGCCCGATTGAGCGGTGACGAGTTCGGATTCTTGTTGGATGACATCAGCGACATCAGCGACACGCTCCGGGTAGCGGACCGTATCCAGGAACAGCTCGCCAAGCCATTTCAGTGCGGGAGCGAGGAAGTGTTCACGTCGGGGCGAATGGGTGTTGCCTTGAGCACGACGGGGTATGAGCGAGCGGAGGACGCGCTACGCGATGCGACGCTTGCGCTTCACCGGGTGAAGAGCGGCACAGCGGTTCGCCACGAGGTGTTCGACCCGGTGATGCATCGTCGCGCTCACGCCCGCATGGAGTTGGAAACCGACCTTCGATGGGCGATGGAGCGGGAGGAGTTTCGCGTCTTCTACCAGCCGATCGTGTCGTTGGAGGACGGAACGATCACCGGCCTCGAGGCGCTGTTACGGTGGGAGCACCCCCGTCGTGGTTTACTCGAGCCATCCGAATTCCTATCGGTCGCCGAGCAGACCGGCATGATCATCCCACTCGGCTCATGGGTGCTCGAGCACTCCTGCCGCCAAATGCGGAAGTGGCATGACGAGATCTCCCGGGACTCGCCCCTGTCCCTGAGCGTCAACCTGTCGGGGAAGCAACTCCTTTGGAAGGACATCGCCCAGCACGTGGGCCAGGTGCTCGAAGAGACGGGTCTCGACGGACGATCGTTGAGATTGGAGATGAAGGAGGTGGCGATGCTGGACGACGCCGATCCGATGCTCAGCGTGCTCTCGGAGCTCAAGGAGTTGAACGTCAGCCTGGATATAGATGACTTCGGAATCGGCTACTCCTCGCTGCGCTCCCTACACCGGTTCCCGATCGATTCCCTGAAGATCGACCGGTCGTTTATCGAAAAACTTCACATTCGCCGCGAATCCGAAGAGATCGTGCGTACCATCCTGGCGCTCGCCCAAAACATCGGCGTGAGCGTGGTCGCTGAGGGCGTCGAGAGCCCCGAGGAACTGGCCACCCTGAAGAAATTGAATTGCGAAATGGCCCAGGGGCACCTCTTTTCCGCCCCGCTCCTGCACGACCAGATAACCGAGTTGATCGAAGGCCACCGTTACCCGGTGTAGTCCGCTCAAAACATCGTGGGCGCCCGGAGCTCGGCGAGGGTCATTTCGTTCACTTGGTCGATCACGCTCAAGAAAGCCCGTGTTGCACGTTCCATTCCTTCGGCCGGGACCAATTCGGGCGTATCCAGCGTCGTATGGTAGATGACGTGGTCGATGATATGGAAACCAGGTGCTTGGCTGGTCAGCTTGGGGCGGCCATCCATCACCGTGTAGATCGAAACGCCGAAGTCGCGCAAAGTACCGTTGACGATGTCGAGGAATCCAGGACTTCCCATCGCGTTCCACCGGAAGGCGCCGATGGTATTCGAGGTCATCAGATCATCGTTGTACCAGTATAGCTGTGTCTGGGAGGGGTGCTCGAGAGTGAGTGCCATGGCCACATTCTCCCAGGCGTAGCTCCGCTCCCAGGCCCTCAGTCCGGTCTCGCCGTGGTGATGATCGGGGAAGAGCACGAAAAGAAGCGTGCGTGGACGATCCGTCCGCGGCATCGCAGCGTAGTGGCGGGCGATCTCGAGAGCGCTTGCCATACCGCTGGCGTTATCCATCGAAGCCTGAAAAAATCCGTCGGTGTGGACAGCGATGACGATTTCCTCGTCGGACGCTCCGGGCAGTCTGGCAAAAACATTTGCGGTTGAGACGTTTTCCCGGATCTCTATGTCGAGTTTCAGGCTCAACTCCACCGTCTCCCCCGTACCCAGGGCATCCCGCAAGGCAAACCCGTCATCCTGACTGAGGGTGATCAGCGGAACGCCATAGTCGGCCGAGGGCGCACCCAGTGGATTGAACTGGGCGTTACCCGGAACGCCCATCACGTTGACGATCATCGCGGCACCGAGCTCGGAGGCACGGGTGTTCGCGCCGAACATGCCGGCCCGGTCGCTCGCAGAATGACTGCGACCGCCGGGCACGAAAGTACTGTAAATGACCACGGCCTTGCCCTCGACGTCGCGGCCGAGGAAATCGGGTTCTGCGCCCACACCGACCCAGACGGCCTCGGCGGTTAGGCCCTCCGGAGGTGTCGCCGCGGTCTGACCAGCCGGAAACGCGGTCGGGAGACCGACCGATCTGCCGCCCACCGAGTAGGACGCCTCCCAAAAGGTCGGCGACCAATCGCGGAGTATCGTGTGGGGCACGCGCTCCGTCTCGAGGCCGAGCCTCTCCAGCTCACCGATCATCAGATCCATGGTCATGGCATCGTATATGGTGCCCGGAAGGCGGCCCCAGTACCGGTTACCATCGGCCTGACTCTGCAGTGAGATCGCCGAGATCCTACGAACCCACTCCTTCATCCGGCCGCCACTCACGTCGGCGTAGCCCATCTGATCCGCTCGAAGCGGCCAATCCGGGTAGTCGCTGTCGGGAATGAACAGGACGTCCCCGTCTCGGGGCAGGCCCAGCCCGTACGTCGTCTCGATTTGCGGGTCCGGTTCGATCTGCGGGTCCGGTGTCGGCGCCGTGGATGGGCCACAGGAAGGCAGTGCCGCTATCGCAACGGCTGCGATCGTCACGAGCCAGGCCAGGCGCCACTGGACCAACTTTCGTTCCTTCAAGCGTCGCAACACGGCGGTCACAGTGGCAAGGGTTGGCCAAACCAACAGCTCTTTGACGAGTCGGGGTAACGTGAGGGGCCGGACCAAAGCGGTCAACATGAGGTCTCCCGCCCGGACGGATCCTTGCTCGGATGCTCGCGGACGGACGTGGGAGCGGGCCCCCGATCTCGTTGACGGATGTCCGAACCGGCGTCTAATATCGTGAGATTCCCCGTCCTTGCACCATTTCTGAGAGGCTGACGATGCCCATCGACGTTTTCCTCGCCATAACTACGGCGTTATCTGTCGCCACAAGCATTCCGAGCCCGACCATGGCCCAACAAGGCGCTGACGCACCCTCCGCAATCTCCGCCGACTTTCCTTTTGAGTCCCGTTACGTGGAGGTCCTCGGTTCCCGTATGCACTACATCGACGAGGGCGAAGGCGAACCGATCCTCTTCCTCCACGGCAACCCGACATCGTCCTACCTATGGCGCAACATCATACCGTTCGTCACCGACGACTACCGGGCCATAGCGGTCGACCTGATCGGCATGGGCAAGTCCGACAAGCCGGACCTGGCCTACACCTACCAGGATCACAAGCGGTACGTCGATGCCTTCATCGCGGCCCTCGACTTGAGAAACGTCACCCTCGTGATCCATGACTGGGGCTCGGTGCTGGGGTTCGATTACGCGATGGAGCACGACGACAACGTCGTCGGAATCGCGTTCATGGAGGCGATCATCCCGCCCTCCTTCCCCAGAGGCGAGCCGATGGGCGGCCCGCTGGGGAGATATCGCACCGACGCGGGCGAAGACCTCATCCTCGAACAGAACCAGTTCGTCGAGCAGATCCTTCCCGGAAGTGTGGTTCGCGGCCTCACGGATGAAGAGATGGAATACTACCGAGGACCCTATCCGACGCCGGAGTCCCGAGTTCCGACGCTGCAGTGGCCCCGTGAGCTCCCGGCCGGAGGGGAGCCCGCACGCAATGTGGAGGTCGTGAATCGAATCGGTGGGTGGATGCGAGAGACCGACATTCCCATGCTCTTCTTTTGGGCCCGGCCGGGCGCACTCAACAACGAGGCGTTTGCCGAAGCCATGGTGGAAAGAGTCAAGAACATCCAGACCGCGTTCGTCGGCGTGGGCCGCCATTTCATCCAGGAGGACCAACCGGAGATGATTGGCCGCACCTTGGCCGACTGGAGGCGACGTATCGGGGGGGGACTGAGGGGCCGGCTGGTTGCCCAGACCCACCGGCATGGGTAATGTCGAAGGCTAAATAAGCTCTTGGCATACGGTTGAAGCGTTTTGGAATGCCCTCAGGCCCCGTCTCGGACCTCGCCCAAAACCCGTGCCTACCTCAGCAAAGGAGAACACGATGGGAAGCGACACCTCCCGACCGTCTCGGCACGTCTCAGCTCTCTTGGGGCTCCCGCTCGCCCTGGCCATGGTGCTTTCCGTACCGATGGTGGCTACGGCTCAAGGACCTGGGACCGAGAATGGTCAGTGGACCTATCTCGGTGGCGACGCGTGGCACACCCGGTATACACCGGCTGATCAGATCAACGCGTCGAACTTCGAGGACCTCGAAGTAGCGTGGCGATGGAACGCGGCCAGCTTCGGGCCGAGCACCCCTCGTGCGACCCCGACCTACGTGGACGGAAAGCTGATCACGGTCACCGGAGACCGTCGCAGCATGATCGCGCTCAATCCTGGCACGGGCGAACTACTCTGGAGCTTCACGGAGCCGAACACGCACCGGTGGGAGTACTCGATGCGGGCTGCCTACGGCAAAGGTATCGCGTACGGCGAGCGCAACGGGCGCGGTGTGGCCTACATCTCGACACCAGGCTTCTTCCTCCACGCCCTGGACGTGGTCACCGGCGAGCCCCTCGCAAACTGGGGTGAGGCCGTTCCGATCGACGGCTTCCCGCCGAGCGGCAGCGTGGACCTCCTGGCCGACTTGATCGACGGCTGGGGCCCGTGGGAGAGGTGGAATGAGCCGTACGATGCGTACCAGGGTCTTCCGCTAGAGCTCGGATACATCACGAGTTCTTCCCCGCCGATCGTGGTCAACGGCACCGTGGTCGTAGGCAACTCCGCTGAGCAGGGTTATCACCAGACGCGTATTGAAATGGTACCGGGCGATATCCTCGGCTACGATGCCGACACCGGCAGACTCAAGTGGAAGTTCAACGTGCTCCCACGTCCCGGCGAGTTCGGACACGACACCTGGGAGAATGATGCGTGGGAGTGGACGGGGGATATCTCGTCCTGGGCCCCGATGGCGGCCGATCCCGAGTTGGGAATCGTCTACATCCCGACCAACGGCGCCACACAGGACTTCTACGGCGGCTTCCGCCCCGGTGACAATCTCTTCAGCACTAGCCTGATCGCGCTGGACGTCGAGACCGGTGAGCGGGTGTGGCATTACCAGATGGTCCATCACGACATCTGGAACTACGACACCTCGACGGCGCCGATCCTCATGGACGTCATGGTCGACGGCGAGCTGATCAAGGGCATCTTCCAGACTGGGAAACAGGTCTTCGTCTACGCTCTGAACAGGGAGACCGGCGAGCCGATCTGGCCCATCGAGGAGAAGCCGGTTCCCCAGTCGAACGTACCTGGTGAGCATCTGTCTCCCACGCAGCCGTTCCCGACGTGGCCGCTGCCGTACGACCTGCAGGGCCGCACCGAGGACCATCTGATCGACTACACGCCGGAGATCCGGCAGATGGCGTACGACGTGGCCGTAGCGGGTAAGCACTTCGCGCCACTCTTCAACCCCCCCACCAATGTGGGCAACCCACAGGGCGACGGACCCGCAAGGATCTGCCCGGGCGGAGGGGGAGGGACCAACATCACGGGCCCAACGGTGGCGGATCCGGTCAATGGGATCCTCTTCACCACCTCGATAAGCGGTTGCTCGTACGAGTTCCTCGAAGCGGGCATCGACTCGCCGATGGACAATGACCACATGACGGGAACCACGTTGTCTGATTGGATCCGAGGCGCACAAGGTGATCGCCCGGCCCCTGAGGACATCGACGGCCTGTCGATCTGGAAAGGCCCAGTCGGCCGGATCACCGCTATCGACATGAACACCGGTGAACATCTCTGGATGATCCCGAACGGTGATGCGCCTCAGGAACAGCAGGACATGATCCGGAACCACCCCCTGCTTCAGGGCGTTGAGGGTGTGATGACGAATCCCGGTCGGCGAGGTCAATCGGCCATGGTGGCGTCACCCACGTTGCTGTTCTCCGCGGGCCAGACGGCGGACGGCACATGGAACCTCTTTGCCATCGACAAGCAGACCGGCGAACGGGTTGGAGCGGTGGAGATTCCCGGCTCCACCCGGTACGGGATGTCGAGCTGGGTGCACGAAGGCAAGCAGTACATCATCATCCAGTTGGCGGACGGCTTGGCGGCGATGGCGCTGCCGTAAAGCCTAGGCGGATTCCGTTACGCGGATCCGGCAGAAGCCCCGGGGGACCGTTTTCCCGGGGCTTCTTTTTTTGTGCGGGCCTCACCGCACTGTTCCACGCTCCCCCCTTCTAGGGAGGGTGTCCGAGGCAAGTGAGTTTCGCTCCTACCGGCTC
>JADFMD010000051.1 GCA_022564055.1 Gemmatimonadota bacterium | reverse complement strand
TAAGTCGGTGACGCAACTCATCCACGACTGAATCCTGAATGAAACGTTTTTCTCTCATTTCCACATTCCCTTTATTGATCCACATGCATGCCTCATAGAAGGCAAGACAAAAGCCCTTTGAGGAGTCAGTGATGGAGTTGTCCCCGTATGGTGGACAGGTTTGTACTGTAGTGGAATTGCCACCGTCCCGCGCAAGACAGCCTGCGGCGAAGCCGTAGAGCGAAGCGCTGGCTGGAGCGGGACCGTGGACCCCTCTTCCACCCACGAGCCAGAAGAGGGCCCCCCGCACCCGACGGCCAAGGAAGTCCTTATCGGGTGGAACTGCGAGCCTGTTGGTAGGTGGCTTCAAAATAGCGATCCAACGCGTCCAACTCCTGCCCGCGGAAATTCGAACCCTGGCCGACGTCGACACCGATGGTCTGGTACTGTCGTGTTTCGATGTCGTAGGCAGGCCAGTAGGGCAGGCCTTCGCGGTTGGGATTACCGGTGGTGGCAAACTGCACCCAGTAATCACTGATCAGATCGGCGATGTCCCTGTCCACCTGGCTCGCTGATTCGGGCAAGGTGTTAAACACATAACGCAGCTCCATGGCATGCGGAGCACGCTCGCTGGGATCACGTAGGTTCCGGGTAAACACGTACATGAAACTGTTTGCTGACGTGTTCGCCATCGCGTCCAGGATTTCACGGTTGGGCCGGGCAAACCACAGATCCGTGTTGTAGTCGACTTCGCTGGTAAAAACGTCCTCGTCCGAATCCGCCAGGTAGTGGTCCGCCAAACCCCTTCCCAGCGTGCCCCACTCCTCCAACCGGGCTTCCCGCTGCTCCGCAACGGTAGAAAACGTGCTATTCGGCCTGACGAAAAACAGACCTTCACCACTGTTTATTCCGGCCAGAAGCGGCACGACGTTCTGTGATCCCTCACTGAAAAGTTCACCGGGTGCTTTTGGAATGACGTAACCGTCTTCAACGAGCGACACGGTGAATCTCATGCTCATGATGTCCGCCGCAGATAGGGCGCGCATTTCGTCGGCCACATTACCGCTGACGGATGTCCCCAGCTCCGAGAATTTCGCAGCAATCGCCCTCTGTCCCTGTTCTTCCGCGCCATCGACAAAACCAACGCTGTTTTTCAGATGCGTGACATTGGTCGGAGTGATCCAGGTGCTCTCGGAAATGGCTCTCTGGAACAAACCTTCAGCCAACGGCGTGGCCAATAACGCGTAGATGCTGGCGCCACCTGCGGACTCACCGAAAATGGTGACGTTATCAGGGTCACCACCGAAGCCCGTGATGTTGTCACGCACCCATTCCAGCGCGGCGACATGATCCAGGATGCCGTAGTTGCCAGACACCCCGCGATCGGATTCGGCAGATAGTGCGGGATGGGCCATGAACCCGAAAGCGCTCATGCGATAGTTGACCGATACCAGCACCACGCCTTTCTCCGCAAAGGCAGAGCCGTCATAGGTGCCGTTGCTGCTGGCACCTCCCGTCCAACCCCCGCCGTGAATCCATACCATCACCGGCAGGTCGTCATCGTCGGAGTCTGCCTTGGTCCAGACGTTCAAATACAGACAGTCTTCGCTCATCAATGCCCGACGGCCTTGCATGCAGATGGGACCAAAGGTGTCCGCGGCCCTCACTCCCTGCCAGGGAATCGGAGGTTGGGGCGCCTTCCACCGTAAATCCCCAACTGGAGGAGCGGCAAAAGGAATACCTCGGAATACAGTGACATCACCGTCCAGCTCTACGCCGGAAACCTGGCCGTATGTCAGCTCCACCTGGGTCAACTGCACCGCTGCGTCGACGGGAGCGTCGACGGCGAAAACGGCGGCTGGCAAAGCAATAGATAGAACAGCCATTGAGAGTAGAACCTTCAACGTGCACGTTTTCATGGCGGCCCCCTGGCGGGTGATAAAGCCGAGCATCGAATTGCCTCCTGCTCTTAGACTTGCGGGCAGTACTTACAGGCAACGAACCCCGAGAATAGAGGCCCGGGAAGGAAATGTCGACCGGTCGAGGCGTGGCCTTCCAAGCTGAGAGTAGGAGACCGGCCGGCGTCCCGACCGCCTCCGACTAACTCAGGTCAGCAGCAACCACCGTCGCCGCATCCGCAGTCACCGCAGCAACCGCTCGATCTGCAAGGCATAAGACCTCCAGAGGTTCAGGGTGAACAGCAGTTGGAATCAGCTGAGCAATCGCATGCAATTTGCCACTGCTCAAGCGCCGGTTCCAACACGAAACGGAAGTCAGAGACGGCCTCGGCACTGAGCGAATAACACGTCCGAGGCCCATCAAGCACTCCCGTGATCCAGCCAGCGGTCTTGAGCACCTTCAGGTGCTGCGAGACGGTCGACTGGGCCAGCGGCAACTCCTTGACGATCTCGCCGCAAATACACGAACACCGGGCCAGGGTCCGCAGAATCGCGATCCGAGCCGGGTGGCCTAGGGCCTTGGCCATGGCGGCGAGTCGTGCGTCGAGGATTGTGCTGGCATCAGGGATTGTGGTGAGTCCCGGCATTTCAGTGCTCCTTAATCGTTAATCGACGATATACGATATATAGGACCGTTTGAAAACGCAAACAGGTCGAGGTGACTGAACCCGTCGGGTTGCTCGCGACGTAGGTAGTAGACATGATGAAGCGTGGCTGGGAATCTGCGAGGATCTGACTCCCCTCTGAGCAGAGCCAGAAACCACAACCGCCGGAGGTCGTAGATGCGCCGCTCGCTCGAGGCCTGGACGAGAGACTTCATGCACGCGGCTCGCGCTCTTCGACGCGCACCGGGTTTCACCGTCGTGACAGTGGCGACACTTGCCCTCGCCATCGGATCCAACGCGGCGATTTTCAGCGTCGTCGACACCGTGCTGCTCGATCCTCTCGACTTCCCCGCGGCAGATCGACTCGTCGTCATCCGCGCGTCCGCCCCCGGCACCGACCAGCCGGATGAATTCGGCCCCGGGGCCGAATTCTATGTGCAGTACCGCGATAACGCCGGCATGCTCGAGGATCTGGGGATGTGGAACCAGGGCCAAACCACGGTGCGGTCGGACGAGCGCACCGAAAGGCTCTTCATAGTACGGGTGACCCCCGACCTCTACACCACGCTCGGCGTGACCCCGATGCTGGGGCGTCTGTCCACCACCGAGGATGGCTCGGCTGATGTGATGGTGATCAGCCACTGGCTTTGGACGACGTGGTTCGATGCCGACCCCTCGGTTGTCGGCCGCTCGTACGAGGTCTCCGGCACCATGCGCACTGTGATCGGAGTCATGGGCCCCGAATTTCGATTTCCCGACGATCGGACGGCCCTCTGGATTCACGCGATGTTTCAGGACGAGAGCGAGATCAGGCCCGGAAACTTTGGGTTCAACTTCGTTGGGCGGATGACGCCGGGAACGGATCACGCTTCCCTGGAAGGGCAACTGGCCATCCTTGCCAGCCGCCTTCCCGAGCTCTACGGCGGCTCGGCGCGATACGCTGAAATCATCGAGCAGCACGTCCCCATCGTGCGTTCGCTCGAGGAAGAATTGGTGGGCGACATCGCGGGCCGGCTCTGGCTGCTGATGGGCGCGGTCGTGATCGTCCTCCTCATCGCGTGTGCGAACGTTGCGAACCTGTTTATCGTCCGGGCAGAGAGCCGGCGGGGCGACCTCGCAGTGCGGCAGGCCCTGGGCGCGGGACGCGCCGGCCTGATCCGCACCCAGATGGCAGAAGCCTTGCTGCTGGCGGCAGCGGGTGGGGTGGGCGCCGCGCTTCTCGCATGGGCAGCGGTCCCGTTGCTCGTCCGCGCCGCTCCCGAGAACATCCCCAATCTCGACGCGGCGAGCCTCGATTTCGCCACGCTGATCTTCACTGCGGGTGTCTCGATCCTTGCCGCATTAGCGTTCGGCCTCCTGCCGGCAATCCGGTTCTCGCGACCACGACCCGTGGGCGCCTCGAAACAGGCGGGTCGAGGGTGGGGAGCGGGCGGTCACTGGAGCCGCAACGCGCTGGTGTTGCTACAGACCGCGGCTGCCCTCGTGCTCCTCGTGGGCTCGGGTCTACTCATACGCAGCTTCTGGACGCTGACCCACGTCGATGCGGGGTTCGACACGGATGACATCTTCACCTTTCAGGTCGCCCCCCAGCGCGAAGAGTTGAACGACGGGCCATCGTACGCGCGGTTTCACGAGGCGTTCATGGAGCGCGTGGCCGGGCTGCCCAGTGTCGAGTCCGTGGGTCTCACGCTTGCGCTCCCCTTGGACGAAGGCGCGGCGGACGGCCGTTTCAACACCATGCGTACGCTGGCCAGTGGTGAAGCACCGCCGATCCTCAACTTCACCGCTGTGGGAGGCGATTACTTCCGGACGATGGGAATCGCGATCACACGTGGTCGACGGTTTGAACCCAGCGACCACCGGCTTGGTACCACCCCCATCATCGTCAGCGAGTCCATGGCCGAGCTGCTCTGGCCTGGCGAGGATCCCTTCAGCGGCCGGCTCCTGCCGGGCCCAGACTCGACCGCGATCGGTTGGATGAACGTCGTGGGGGTCGCGGAGGACATTTTTCTGAACGACTTCCGGCAAGATGCGCGCGATCCGATGCTCTACCTGCCGATGGTGGGCCCCACAGCCGATGCCTATTCGGTCGGGTCACCGGCGTATGTCGTGAAAACAAGGCGAGCCGAGGTGATCGGTCCCGAAATTCGCGCCCTCATGCGTGAGGTCATACCCGAGTCTCCGATGTACAGGATCTTCACCATGGAGGGCCTGGCCCAGCGCTCGATGGCCCAACTCTCGTTCACGATGCTCATGCTGACCATCGCGTCGGGGCTGGCTCTGATCCT
The DNA here is from genome assembly GCA_022564055.1 of Gemmatimonadota bacterium. Taxonomy (GTDB): domain Bacteria; phylum Gemmatimonadota; class Gemmatimonadetes; order Longimicrobiales; family Gaopeijiaceae; genus UBA822. Next base: position 14,782 of record JADFMD010000051.1, on the reverse strand, counting down.
CGCCGCTGTCGGGTTGTACGGAGTCCTCTCGTACGTAGTGGCGCATCGGGCGCCGGAGATCGCGATGCGGATGGCGTTGGGCGCGGAGGCATCACAGGTTCGTCGCATGGTGGTCCTGCAAGGGGCACGAGTCGCACTTGCGGGAGTCGCCCTCGGCCTGGCGGCCGCCTTTGCACTCACCCGAGTCCTCGACTCCCTGCTGTTCGGGGTGGGAACGCTGGATTTGCTTACGTTCGCCGCGACCGCGGGCGTGATGCTGATGGTTGCCTTGCTGGCCAGCTACATCCCGGCGCGGCGGGCGTCGTTGGTGAGTCCGATGCTGTCGTTGAGGTCGGAGTAGCGGCAGTCCGAAGTGGGACCTACAGCTCCAGCACCCGGAGCGAGATGCGCTCGGCATCGGCAGAGTGGAGTGCTTCGAGTTACCTCCACCATGTACCTGTAGGGCGCAACGCCCTAAACGCTCCGCAGAAACTCGATCAACAGGCGGCTCGTCTCCTCGGGCTGCTCCTGCTGCACCCAGTGGCCGGCGCCGTCCACCATGTGCACGGCTCGCATGTCGGTGCAGGCCTCGTTCTGCATCCGCTCCAGTGCGCCCGGGCTTTGATAGCTGCCCCAGTCGCTCGCCCCTGCGATGAAGAGCGAAGGCTGATCGATGGTCCGGCCCGCGAAGAGTTGCTGCTCCGCAGCGCCGATACCGCCCGATCGATAGTGATTCAGCCCGCCCTGGAAACCGGTACGACCATACTCCTCGACATAGACCTGTAGCTCGTTGTCAGGCAGCCACATGTTGGCCGCGATCTGGGCGGCATCAGGCATGTTCTTGGCGACGGTCTCAGCCATGCCGTCGGCCATGTCCATGATGTAGTAGGTGGGCATCTGCGCCATCTCGGCGGCCGTGCGCGATGCGAGCCGGAACGGCTGGTTGTCGGTCCAGTCGGCACTCTTGTAGTGGTAGTAGCCCCGGATGAACGCCTGCAGCCCCTGGGGCGGGTGCCACATGTTCTCGTTGGCCTCGCGCGTGGTGTAGTAACGCTGGTAATGCTTACGCGGACGCGGGAGATTGGCCAATTCCGTAGTTAGATTGTAGCCCGGAGACCGAGGGCTGGGCGGATTGTCGGCCGTGTCGAACGGCAGCGACGCGACCCCGCCGAAGGGCGCGCTCATCAAGGCGACCGAAGTGAACACGTCGGGCCGTACGACCGCACACCAGGCAGCAACCGGCGAGCCGAAGTCGTGCCCGATCACCGGCAGCGAGCGATACCCGAAGGCGGAGACCAGCCCCAGCGCGTCGCGAACCACGTTCAGCCGCCGGAACGAGGCGAGGTCACCGTCGTAGTCGTCGTCCCATCCGGTCGTGCGCCCGTACCCTCGCAGATCGGGTGCGATCACGTGATACCCGGCCTCGGCCAGCGGCACCATCACGTTCCGCCAGCTGTAGGCCAGCTCTGGAAAGCCGTGCAGCAGCAGCAGGCCCGGCCGGCGCCCACCCTCGTAACCGGCCTCGAGCACATGGATACGAAGGCCGTTGATGTTGTCCACGAATCGTGAACGGACCCCGTCCGGCAGCACGGAGGCTGCCAGCGGTCCGATCTCGGTGGTCTGTGGGGCGGCAGATGGGGTGGTGGATGCTCCCATCGTAGCTGCCATGAGGGACCCACCAGTCGGTCTGATGGTCACAGCCGCGGCCGCGGGTGCCATGGCGGCGAGCGCCTGAATCAGTTGGCGCCGGGATAACGATGCAGACATGGTGGACGTCCTCCAGTTGAAGCCGCTCAAGGATTCGGGGCCGACGCAGGCCCCAACGGCGGCTGCGGGTCGAGCGGTGTCAGGTCCCGGCCGGCCAGGGCCAGGTGGTCGGGTGCAATCTTCGTGGCCCGGAAGACGCTGTACGCATTGGCATTGGTGGCCTGGTTGCCCCCCGTGGTAGGCTCATAAGGCGCCCAGTACTCCCACACGATCTCCCCCTCCGGCGTGACCTCGAAGAAGCGTCCTTGGGAGCCGGAGGTGATGAACGTATGGCCGTTCGCCAGCCGGTGCGCCCCGGATATGAAGGAGCTGAAGAACTCGGTCCTCGTGGGCGCCACGTAACTCCAGGTCGGCCCCTCGGGCCCGAACGGTCCCGCGTCGGGAACCACGTATCGACCGGCACGGTCGGTCGGTGGCACGAGCTCGAACACCGCCGAGTGGGTGCCGTCGGCATGTTCGACGCGGTTGTTGAAGACCGTGAGGTGCCCGGCGCCCGGCATGCCCTCGGGGACCCACTCCACGTCGTGCTGAAAGCCCAACCTCCGTGCGGCCTCGTCACCCCGCCCGTAGGCACGTGGGTTCCCCCACCGGTAGAGGAGATCCCCGCCCCGCCCCCACCGGCCGCCCGTGTGACCCGCGGCCTCCTCGGTCGTGGTGCTGTGGTCGATCACCCAGATCTCGTTGAAACGGGGAACGCTCACGACGATCTGGTCGAGCGCGGCATTGTAGTTTATGGCGTTCATGTGCATCAGGTCGGATGACTGTAGACCGCCGCCAGGACCTCCCGGAGCTGTCTCTTCAGGCAGGTGACCAAGCGCCTGGACACGCTCGAGCACCTCCGGCGACAGCTCCGGCGCCTCCTGCTCGGCGTTGATGTCGATCAACTCGGGATGATCCGCAGGCTCGCCGTAGCGACTCGCGTCCGGATCGTGGTTCTGGATCGTGTGGTCCCACATGTGCCACTCCCAAACGATCCGCGCGCCATCGGGGGGCAGCGGCTCGAACTCGACGATCATCTCGGGCCACAATCCAGCTTCGGGCGTCAGGACCGCCAGACGCCCGGCTCGATTCGCTTCCGCGGCGGATTTCTGCTCCCACGCGATGCCGAGCACGTTGCCGTTGGGGAGGACTGCCAGGTCGTGATGCAGTAAATGATCCTCCGTGGCGAACGTGAAGTCCCACACCACCTCACCGTCCCAAGTGATCTCTTGAAGCCGACCAGACTGACCCCCGCCACTGAAGACCGGGACGTCCGGCTCGCGTGCGGCACGCAGGAGGTTCCCGTTCTCCAGCAAGTAGGCACCGCCGCCGGGAGGGTAGTCGCTCTCCCATGTGTGAACGACGCGACCCTCGAGATCGATGAGGTAGGTCGTGAGCGACCGGTTCGGGTTGAAGATCACGTATCCCGGAGACGCGTCTGGGGTGTTCGACCGGAGACCCCGCTGCTCTGATGCGTCCTGGGCGGACGCGCCAGAGCCGAACATCGTGGAGAAGACCACCAGCATCCCGATCAGCACAGCGAGACGATGGCTCTGGTGCCAGCCTCTCTCGGCGGCCGCCTCCGGTCCCTGAATTCCGTTGTGCGTCATTTCGTTACCTCGACTATTGGAAGCACCCGATTATCACAGGACGAGAGATCGCACCTGGCGCTAACGCGACATCAACTCCCTGATCTGACGAAGCGCGGCGTCCACCTTCATCTGGATGCCCACGCGGCCGTATGCGACCGACGCCTGGGTCGGGTCTCCGCGTACGCCGGCCCCGTCGAAGCCGCCGAACGGCGCAAGCTCCTCCGTGCGGATGTGCTTGGCGTTCACATAAAGCAGTTGTGAGGTGTCCACGATTCCGGCGTGGCTGCCGATGTCCTCGGCCGTGTGGCCTTGCTCCAGCAGCCACTCACGAAAGCCGTTGCCAGAGTAGTAGTCACCGACGAAGTGGACGCGGGCCTCGCGCTCGGACCATTCCTCGTTCAGCATCGCCGCGACGGTCTCCATCCCGTTCTGGTTCCCACCGCTGTCCTCGAGGAAGACGGTGTTGGGGGTCTGGGCGGAAGCTAGTGCTGCCAGGAGGAGCACGGCAGCGAGCGAGAGGGTGAGCGTCTTCATGGGAGACTCCGCGTGATGCAGCTGTGCCAGGAAGCTAAGGACGCTCCAAGGTACGTCGCCGCTCTCGGGCCCACGAGGGGTGATCCGAGGCGTAAGGCCGCGGTAGAAGTCGAGAGTCCCGTGGATAGAATATTCAGAGACGAGTAGCGGGCGTGGATTCGTCGCAAATGGTGCGGAACGGCGACACGCGTCGCCTTGGTTGAGCATATACGGCATGCGTCGCTTGGCATCGCGAGTTGGGGGGTACGGCGATATGGTTCGGGAAGAATCCGTTATCGGACATGAAAAACTCAACCTGAGAACTGCCTCGAAGCCTTGCGGTAACGCCGGGTGTGAGGACCTCGCCACCGGGGACCGGATGGGACTCAGAGCACTCTTGAGCTTTCTCCCCTTGGTACTGGTGTCGAGCTGTACTGAGGGTACCGTCCCTTCGGAAGGTACCGCTCCGAGCCGCGAAGTGACGGCCGGCGGGTTCACTCAAGTTTCATACGCATCGCTACCCGATGAACCGGTGTTCGAGTTCGAGGTTGTAGCCGAGATCGGGCGTGGAGACAATGTGAACTTCGGCCTCATCGGCGACATCGAGCTGGCTGAATCGGGCGAGATCTTCGTTCTCGATGTTCAGAGCTCCGAAATCCGCCGCTTCGACCTATCGGGCCGGGAGGGCATTCCAGTTGCCAGGCCCGGAGAGGGTCCAGGAGAACTCGGCCAGGTCAATGGTATCTCGGTGGACCAACACGGGGGCATTTGGGTTGTCGACTGGGGAAACATGCGAACCCATGAGTTTCCGGTGGGCGCAGACGTGCGAACTCATCCCTTTCCGACAGATCTGTTCGGCGGGGCTTGGGAAGGCGGGATCTCCGACGACGGCCGACTCTGGTTTCGCTGGAGCAAGTCGGATCTTCCGCCGGGCCCTTACGAAGGTGGCATCTCCAACGGGACCGAAGCTGTATATCTGACTAGCCATGATCCCGCGTCGGAGGCAGTGGATAGCATCTTCCTCGGCACATCTCCGATCGTGGTCTTCTCCCTGGCCCGAGGTCGTTATAGTCAGGGTTTGCCCTTCACGCCCCGGCGGTTGCTCGCGTTGGATCCGCAGGGGTCGGTCTGGACCGTTCGCTCAGATGAGTATCGCATCGTTCGCCTCGACATGAACGGTGACACGCTTCTGGTGATCGATGTCGACGCCGACCCGCCTCATCTCAGTGATGGGGAGCGTTCGGCCGCGATTCGGTCTCTAGAGGACTTGATGGGCCCAGAGGAGCGCTTCACGGTTGACTTGGAGACCGTGATGCCGAGATCAAAGCCTGTGGTGCAGCAGATTACAATCGATGAACAGGCCAACGTCTGGGTTCAACGGTCGAGCGAGCTTGGAACCGTCTTCGATGTCTTCACGCGCGAGGGCGAGTTCGTTGCACGGTTCGAGGGTCTCTTCACACCATGGCCCTTCTTTCATCCCGTGGTTCGCGGTGGCCGGTTGGCAACCGTGCTCAGTGATTCTTTGGACGTTCACACGGTTCTCGTCCTGAAGGCACCGATGGAAAGTGCAGTAAATGGGCGCTAGGCAGTCCGTGTTCTCACAAGCCGTTGCCGACCGTGGAGGGCTGAGTTCCTCACATCCTATAACGCTGATCGTCCCGCACGGGCCTTTAGCGGTTTTGCTGCGGACACCATAGGTGATCCCCACTTGCTCGCCGGCGTTTCGGCATCGCGCAAACGGATCGGACCAAGGGAGGTGAGAACGTGACCAGTCCTGGACAGATCGGCCGGTTGCTCCTGGCTTTCTGGATCGTGGCAGCGAGTCCGGGAACCGCGCAGCAACGCGGGAGCGTCTCGACCTGGACGGTCGACCCGAGCCCGGAAGTGACCATCGGCCAGGTGGACGGTCCGGAGGAGTATCTCCTGACCACTGTCCGGGAGGGGTTGCTGCTGGACGACGGCACAATCGTCGTCCGAAACAGCATCCGCGATCTATTCGAGCTTCGATACTACGATGGGTCCGGTCAGTACCTGGCCACAGCGAGTAGATGGGGGCAGGGGCCGTTTGAGTTTCGGCGCGTGCTTAGTGTCATGCATCTGCCGAGCGACTCGGTGCTGGTACTCGGCCAGGACTGGCGCTACTCGGTATTCGGGTCGCGCGGAGAACGGATCCGGGAAGGCCGATTCGACGAAGCCCTCACGCTCGGACTGAACCACGACCTCATCGACGGGACCCATCTTGGGGTGGAGGTTGCGGTCCTTATGCCAACACAAGATTTAGGCCGGCAGCGGCACCAGCGGGCCTACGTGATCCGAGATTTTGCCGGAGCAACGGACACGGTCGCGGTCGTGGATGCAGAACGCGAGTACGTTTATCGAGATGGCCAGAGGAGGGGCAGCTACGGTGCCCCCTTCGGTCCGACTGCATTGTCGGCGGCCGGAGCGGGAGTGTTCTGGCTTGGCAGTACGGATATCCCCGAGATCCATGGCTACGACGTAGATGGACGGCGCGTCAACACGATCCGTCTTGAAACGGTACCGACGCCAGTAAGCCGTGCAGATCGCAATCGATGGTTCGATGAGGTATCGGCGCGGAATCCGCGCGCACTGCGAGGCGCAGAGGAGTTGGGCTTTCCAGACGCTCTTCCCTTTTGGCGCGGACTAGAGGTTGACCGCGAAGGAAACGTGTGGGTACTCCGGTACGATATGCCGTGGGCGGAAGGTCCCCAGCATTGGGATGTGTTCAATCAGCGAGGCGTACCGGTGGCGACGGTGGCGATTCCTCAAGAGATCGCCCCACGTTGTAGCGTCGGCCTTCTAACTTGTCGACTGGGTATCCTCGATATTGGGGTGGATTACCTCCTTGTCGCGGGCCGAGGACCGTTCGACGTGCCGCAGGTCCGTAAGCATCGGCTGATCAAGGAATAGTGGAGTTGGCCCCAGCTCCGTCGTCGCATCGGATTCAACGTTGAAATGCCGCCACCCGGCACGTCTGATAACGCCCGACCTCCCGCTCGGGCCAGGTGCGCTAAGGGCAAGGCGAACGACTAAAAGAGCCGTTTGATCATGCTCAGCTCGAAAATGGGGAAGATGGCGACCGCGCCAGCTATCCCTCAATTCGCACCGGCGACCACTGCCTGAGTGGCCTCGACGGCGCCCGCGGGAACGGACTCGAGTGAGATCACCAACGCGAGCCAGATCGGGACCCCGTAACTCTCTACCAGGATCTCGCTGAGACGCCTAGCTTCCGAGCCGGTCGATGCCGCGCCGACACGTACGCGATGGAACAGGCGGCCCCCCACTTGCTGGTCCGTGGTCCAGACGGGAAGGCCCTGGTCGGCCAACCGATCCCTAAGCCCGTTCGCGGACCCGGGATTCAGGAAAGCGCCTACCTGGACGGTGAAGAAGCGACCGCTCAGAGGTTCGGGCTCCGGCTCGGGCTCGGGCTCCGGCGGAGCGGCGGGCGGGGGCGTTTGTGGGGCCTGTGCCTGGGGCTGCGGCTCTGGGACCTGCTCCTCGTCATCGCCGCATGCCACGCCGGACAGGGCGAGTCCGCATATCAGGATGAATCGCCAACGCATGTCTCTTCTCCTCCAGTTGTCGGGAGAGTCGGTGCCCCGTCCCGCCCGTTCGGGTCGGGAGACCTGACTACGGTACACGGTTTCGTTCTGGCGCGCGAAATCGCTGGTCAGACGACCCCTGCCACGGTACTGTGTGAGACGGACTTCGGCGGGTTGGCACACACCAGTGTCCCCTGCGAGAAGGATCACACCGGCGCGGATTCCAGGCACGGATGAACTACGTCGTCTCGGTGATGTTGGTCGCGGGCCTCCTTACGGTCACGCTGGCCCCCGACCCGGGTCCGGGGGCCGGCAGTAGAGCGCCCGGAAGTGAAGCGCCCTCGTTCTCCGCCCCCGACGATGTCGTGCAGGAGTAATGCGTGTCCTGCCACAACGAGCGCACGCTGCGTGGCAACCTTTCGCTCGAGGGCTTCACGCTGGACTCTGCGGATGAAACCGGTGCCATCTCCGAGATGATGATCCAAAAGCTGCGCGCGGACATGATGCCGCCTCCAGGCGCACGGCGGCCGTCGGACGACTCGCTGCTCGATCTCGTGGAGTCCCTCGAAGCGCATATGCACGACGCTGCCGCCGCGTACCTCAACGCCGCGGCGGAAATCAGTCGCCTAGCGGTCGGAGACGTATCAGCGACCGCAAGCGAGACACAGTACAGGATCCCGCGCTGGGTGTCCCAGACGGAACGCGTCGACGGTGCGCCGTTCGGCACCCGGGGCGGCACATCCGTCGTGCACAACTTCCCCGCCGACGGTCAGGATCTCGAGCGGTTGCTCTCCGTACCGACGGTCCACTCATCGTCCACTCGGGCAATGAGCATGAGAGCCGCGAAGAAGTGTGACAGAGTCCAAGCAACGGAGCGGGCGATCGAGCAGCAAAAGTACGAGCAGGCTCATAACGACTAGCTCCACAACACGCTCCTGTCACCGGCCCCAACGCAGCCCTAGAGGGCCGCACCGCATAGAGGGACACACCATGGTACGACAGCTTCTGAGACGCTCGATTCTGTGGACGGGAGTGTTTGGTCTGTCCTTGCAGGCCTCACCTGTCTTCGGCGCCGGACCCGCGCCAACGGGTCCGCTTCAGCAGGGCGCTCAGAACGGCGAGTGGCGAAGCTACGGCGGTGACGCCGGCAGCACCAAATACTCACCCCTCGACGCCATCGACGAGACCAACGTGCAGAACCTCCAAGTGGCGTGGACATGGCAGTCGGTGGACTACGACCGTCAGGCGGAGGACCCCGACGTCAGGTTCAACAGCGTCCTGTTGGCGACGCCGCTGAAGGTGGGGAACGCGCTGTTCACCAGCACGAATCTCGGCCAGGCGGCCGCGATCGATCCGGTCACCGGCGAGACACTTTGGGTCTACAACTCGTTGGCTGAGGGAACGAACGCAGGGCGAGGGCGGGGCACACGGGGTCTCGCGTATTGGACGGACGGGTCCGACGAACGACTCCTCCTCGTGAGTGGCGAGCACCTGGTCGCTCTCGGTACCCGGACCGGAGAGCTGTATCCGGAATTCGGTGAAAACGGCAAGGTCGATCTGCGTCAGGACATGGGGCCGCGGCTCCAGCGGTACGCCTGGAATGCCGCTCCGCTGGTCTGCGGAGACGTGGTGATTGTCGGAGCCGCGATGTCCGACAGCCCTACCCGACAGGAGGCGACCCCCGGATACGTGAGGGGCTACGACGTCATCACCGGGCAGCTACGCTGGCGATTCAACCCTGTGCCTCAGCCGGGACAGGCCGGAAACGAGACCTGGGAGGACGGTTCGTGGGAATACAGTGGCAATGCCAACGTCTGGACGCTGATGAGCGCCGACGAGGAGCTGGGTTACGTGTATCTGCCCGTGAGCACCCCCACAAACGACTGGTATGGTGGGCACCGGCTCGGCGACAACCTCTTCGCCGAGAGCCTCGTCACTCTCGATTGTGCGACCGGTGAGCGTGTGTGGCATTTCCAGATGGTGCACCACGGCCTGTGGGACTACGACAACCCCGCGGCCCCAATCCTGGTCGACATCACGGTGGACGGGCGACCGATCAAAGCGGTGGTGCAAGTCACCAAGCAAGGCTTCACCTACGTCTTCGACCGTGTCACCGGGGAGCCGGTGTGGCCGATCGTAGAGCTTGCGGTGCCTCCATCTCTGGTGCCTGGGGAGCGCGCCTCCCCCACGCAGCCGTTCCCAACTTGGCCTCTGCCCTTCGAGCGGCAGGGCATCACGGTAAACGACCTGATCGATTTCACGCCCGAGCTTCGTGCCGAGGCGATCGAGATCCTCGGTGGTTATGTGTTCGGGCCGATGTTTACACCCCCGTCGGTACGCAGCGACGACCCGGACGAAACTCAGGGGACCATTCAGCTGCCCGGTTGGGTCGGTGGTGCGGACTGGAACGGCGCGGCCGTCGACCCCGAAACGCAGATTCTCTACGTGCCGTCCGTCACCGCGCCGATCGTGGTGGCACTCGTCGCGCCAGACCCGGATGCGTCGGACTTCAACTACGTGAGGGGGGCGCCGCGCAGCGTGCAGGGGCCCCGAGGACTGCCGCTCGTGAAGCCGCCGTGGGGTCGTATTACCGCGATCGACCTCAACACGGGCGACCACCTATGGATGGTGCCCAATGGTGAAGGCATACGCGACCACGAGGCGCTGCAGGGTCTCGATCTTCCCAAACTCGGTACCCCCGGACGGCCCGCTCCGTTGCTGACCAAGACGCTGCTGTTCATCGGCGAGGGCTCACCGAGCATGCTGGCGATGCCCCGGTTCGCTGGGGGTAAGATGTTTCGGGCCTACGACAAGGACACCGGTGAGGTGCTGTGGGAAATGGAGCTGCCGGCTGGCACCACCGGGGCTCCGATGACTTACATGGCGGATGGGAAGCAGTACATCGTGGTCGGCATCGGGGAGGCGAACCGTCCCGCGGAATTCATCGCGTTGAGCCTCCCTTAGCGACGAGCGACCACGCCCTCGCCGCCGCCCTCCAAAATCAAGCCGGAGCGGCCGCCGCCGCCACTATACCCGGCGGGTGTGCGAGCCCGATGGCCAGAAAAGGCTGGTATTCGAATGACCGTATCAACCGAGCAGCTCAAGGGCTGGATCGAGGATGCCCGCGCGCGAACGTTTTCCATGGTGGACGATCTCGACGATGACCAGATGTCGGTGCCCTATCTGCCCACGGTGAATCCGTTCCTGTGGGAGCTGGGGCATGGCATATGGTTTCAGGAGTACTGGGTGCTCCGTCATGCGCTCGGCGGAACGCCTCTGATCGAGGATCCGGACCACCTGTACGATTCGTCCCACGTCGGACACGAGATGCGCTGGCATCTGAAGATGCCGGGACGGGCGGAGGTCATGCGTTATGGGGAGCGGGTGCGGGATGCCGTTCTCGAGACACTCGCCAAGGGTGAACCCAGCTCCGAGTTGCGCTACTTTCTGCTCCTGTCCGTGTTTCACGAGGACATGCACCAGGAGGCGTTCTGTTACATGCGCCAGACCCTCGGCTACGCGGCACCCAGCTGGCTCGGATCGGTGCAGGCGGGAGCGGAGGCCGCGCCGGCAGACGGGGACGCGAGCATCCCTGGCGGCCGGATCGACATCGGCGCGAGCAGAGACGAGCCGTTCGTGCTCGACAATGAAAAGTGGGCACACCCGGTCGACATGGAGGCGTTCCGTATCGCCCGCTCGACGGTGACCCAAGCTCAGTTCCTGGAGTTCGTGGAGGACGGCGGCTACCAGCGATCCGACCTGTGGAGCGATCGCGGGTGGCGCTGGCGGCAAGCTTCTGGCGCCGAGCGCCCGATCTACTGGCGACTCCAGGGCGATGCGTGGCAGCGGCGTGTGTTCGACGCTTGGCGGGATCTCGAGATGAATTTTCCAGTCGTCCACGTCAGCTGGTATGAGGCGGACGCCTGGTGCCGCTGGGCGGGACGGCGCTTGCCGACCGAAGCCGAGTGGGAAGTCGCGGCGACAGGCGAGGTCGACGGCGACGCGTTGACCGGCGCCCGGCGCCAGTACCCATGGGGCGACTCTCCCGAGCCGAGCCTCGAGAGAGCCAACCTGGATGGCGATGGCGGCGGCCTGTGGTCGGTGACATCGGCCGCCGCGGGTGATACGCCCGCCGGCTGCCGGCAGATGTTGGGCAACGTCTGGGAGTGGACCGCCAGCGACTTCCTTCCGTACCCGGGCTTCGAGGTCGACCCCTACGAGCAGTACTCGAAGCCGTGGTTCGGCTGTCGCAAGGCCTTACGCGGCGGCTGCTGGATGACCCGAACGCGCATGCTGCGCCCGACCTGGCGCAACTACTTCACGCCGAATCGGCGCGACGTCTTTGCGGGATTTCGCACCTGCGCGATCGATCCGTGAACATCACCCTGGTCAGCCCGGTTCCCGTGACGTCGTTGAGCGGGAACCGCACGACCGCGGTGCGCTGGCAGCGGCTGTTGGAAGAGCTGGGGCACTCGACAAAGTTGGTTCAGAGCTGGCAAAAAGACGAAGCCGACGTCTTGGTCGCCCTGCACGCACGAAAGAGCTTCGACTCGATCCACCGCTTCCACGAAGCGCGGCCCGGAGCGCCGCTGGTGGTCACCCTGACCGGAACCGATCTGTACTGCGACCTCGACTGGAGCGACGAGGTGCTTCGCGCCGTCGACATGGCCACTCATGTCGTGGCCCTGCAGCCAGCGGCGCTGGATCGCTTGCCGAAGGCGGTGCATGACAAGGTCCACGTCATCCTGCAGTCGGCCGAGTCCCCGCGCTCGCCCCCGAAGACTTCACCGGATCGATTTGAAGTCTCCGTGCTGTCCCACCTCCGGGAGGTCAAGGATCCACTGCTGGCTGCGATGGCGACCCGGCGACTTCCGGCGACTTCGCGCATCGTCGTGCGGCACGCCGGTGCTGAGCTCGACGAGGAGCTCGGCCGGCAAGCTCGCGAGGAGACTGAGACCAACCCGCGTTATCAGTGGCTCGGGCCGCTACCGTTCGAGCGAGCACGCGAGCTGCTTGCGAGCTCCCGTCTGATGGTGCTCAGCTCGCGCGAAGAGGGCGGTGCCAACGTGGTTTCGGAAGCGATCGTCGACGGCGTGCCAGTGCTGTCGACCGACATCGCCGGATCCAGGGGACTGCTCGGTGACGACTACCCGGGCTACTACCCGGTCGGCGACGACGAGGCCCTGGCGAACCTTCTGCTACGAGCCGAGTCCGAACCCGAGTACCTGGCGGAGCTCGTTGAACACTGCGCGCGGTTGCGGCCTCGCTTCACACCCGAAGGAGAGCGGGAGGCCTGGCGGGAGCTTCTGGGCGGCGTTCTCCACACCCGTTAGCGGTCGTCACTCGTTAGCGGTCGTCGACAGCTACTCCATGACCCGCGGCGTGAAGACTAGCAACACCGCCATCCCCGTCGATGGCCTCCCACTGCAAGCTGCGCGTGGGTTCCGGAAGTAAGACGCGCACTATCGAGCTGGAGACGACCAGAAGGGCCGCTATGATCACTATCGTCGCCCGAAAGCTCAGGAGGTCCGTCAGCAGTCCAGCGAGCAACGCGCCGACGGCGTATCCGAGGTCTCGCCACAGACGGTAGCGGCCGATGGCGCTCGCCCTCGTCTGCGGACCCACCAGATCACCCACCTGTGCAATGAGGGTCGGGTAGACCGCGGCGGTGCCAACACCCAGCACCACCGCCGAAGCCGCCCAGGGGACGAATCCATTAAAGACCGCGAACCCGACCAACGCCACCGCTTGAACCAGCAGCCCTCCCACGATCAGGGGGCGCCGTCCGATCAAGTCTGACAGCGTGCCCGTGCCGAGCTGCGTGATCCCCCAAACCGCGGGGTACAACGCCGCCAGCCACGCGATCTGCGTCACATCGAGTCCCTGGGTGGCGAAAAAAATAGGCAGGAGGCCCCAAGCCACGCCCTCCTTGAGGTTGACGAACAACCCTGCTTGGTTCGCGGCGAAGAGGGGTCTGCGGGCCTCGCTACGTTCCCGCATTCGCGTCACCGGAGCGGACTCGATCTCGGTCTCCATCCGCGCTGAGACCGATTTCGCGATCTCACTTTCGAGCTCGACGTAGTGTCCGGTGTCACGAACACCGAACAACGTCACTGCCAACCCGAGCAGCGCCGCGCCCAGGGCGATCAGATATGGAGCCGGGCGCGGCCCGTACGCATCCGCGAGATAGCCGGCCCCGAGGGCCGCCGCGGCAACGGCCAGGTACCCGGCACATTCGTTCATGCCCATCGCCAAGCCGCGCCGCCTCGGCCCCACCAGATCGATTTTCATGATCTGTGTGGTCGACCACGCGAGGCCTTGGTTGATGCCGAGGAGCAGGTTGGCGAACACGATCCAACCCCACGACGGCGCCCACATGAGGAGGAGCGGCACCGGAATACCGAATCCCCAGGCGATAATCAGTATGCGCCTGCGTCCGACTCGCCCCGCCAGATCGCCCGCGAGAAAATTCGCCCCGGCCTTCGCAAAGCCGAATGCGATCAAGAAACTGATCGCGGCGGTCGCAGAGGTGAGTCCGAACTCTACCTGGGCGAGAAGCGGAAGGACGGACCGTTCGACGCCAACCACGGCCCCGAGAAACCCCACAGTGACAAGAAGTAGAGCCACTTGCGATCCGTTCTCACGCAGACCGAGGCGGGTATCCGGCATCCGCATGTCTCCTTGGTAGAAAAATGAACCGTGGTAAGTAGGCTTCAAGGGTAAACCCCGCAAGGTGCTGGGTATGGACTCTCCAAGCACCCGCCACCGACTGCGGTTGTGAGAGCCAGCGCCCTTCACTCACAAGCCCTACGAGCGAAGTCTAGTGCCAAGGGCTATTGTGGGCGGGGACGCCACAGTCACCCGGACAGAGCCAAGCCATGATCAGTCCAACCGAGAATTCGCAGAATGGCCGGGTCCGGTCCTGCGGGGGCCCGGTGATTACCCTGGCATGTGTAGTGGGCACGTGCCTCGCCCTCGGGGCTTCCCGGGTGGAGTCGCAGACTCGGCCCCCTGTTTCGGTCGGGTGGGATCGGGCGGCCGCCGCCGACTACCTCGACGGACGACAAGCCTGGTGGAAGACTTGGCCGGTCACGGCGCGCGACCACGATACGTCCTGCATCTCGTGTCATACGACGCTACCGTACGCCCTGGCTCGTCCCACGCTGCGTACAGCGCTAGGCGAGACCGGCCCGACCATGCCCGAACTAGATCTGCTGGAGGACGTCGAGAAGCGAGTGGCGCTGTGGAACGAAGTGGACCCGTTCTACCCAGATCAAACATTCGGCCTCCCCAAAGCCAGTGAGTCGAGGGGGACCGAAGCCATCCTGAACGCGCTGATCCTAGCCAGCCGTGATGCGCACGAAGGGCGCCTGACGAGCGAAACACTCGTGG
>JADFMD010000005.1 GCA_022564055.1 Gemmatimonadota bacterium | reverse complement strand
CTGTAGCCAAGCCGCCCCTGGTAGAGATCGTCCGTTACGATCTAGACGTCGAGTTCACCACATGTCGATGAGGTGAGCAACCGGGAACATAGTTGACAAAATGTCCGGGTACATGGTTAACACCCTCTGCGTGTGGAAGGGGCCCCGGTTATAGCGTGAGTGCGTTCATCGAAACGTCCGAGAAGCGTGTTGTAGTAGATCAGATTCCAGACCCCGTCGTGCACTTCTTCGAGGCCGATGTCTTCCCCGTTGAGGGCTTGGCTGAGGAAGGGTTGTCCGGAGTGCAGGCGGAAGGTGCCGGCGTTGCTGACGCGACGGATTTCAAAGTGTGCGGGATACTCGGGCGGTGAGATGCGCTCGGGGTAGATGCGTGGAGAGGGTGTCCAGCGCGATGCTGGGGTCTGGTCGTCCAGAGCTTCATGGGGTCGAATGGCGTTGTAGGTGTGGCGAAAGGTATTGAACACCCGTTGTTGGATGTTGCGGTTGGCGGCGGGTGGTTTGGTCGCACGGGCTTTGAGGGTTTTGTGCATGCGTTCGTGGGCGCCGTTTTGTTGGGGTTGGCCCGGGGTGATGCGTTGGTGGGTGATGCCGAGTTGGAGCCACCAGACGTTGAGCGCATTGAGTCCGTGAATGCCGTTGGAGGCAAAGGGCGCGCCGTTGTCACTGCGAATCGCGTTTGGGAGACCGCAGTCGCGGAAGAGGCGGATAAATTGGGGCTTGACCCCATCACCGCATACGTTCGGTAACGCGTGGCAGCAGAGTAAATAGCGGCTGAAGTGATCCACGATGGTTAAGGGGTAGCAGTAGATGCCGTTGCGCGTGCGGAACTGCCCCTTGAAGTCGACCGTCCAGATCTGATTGGGCGCGGTGGTGTTGAAGGGGGCGGCTCCGGGATGTTTCCAGTGCCGGCGGCGACGGCGATGTCGCACCCGGTCGTGGCGCAGGAGGATGTCAAAGATGGTGCTGCGAGCGGGCCAGGGCCGATCGGGATGGGTCGTCTGGAGGCGTTTTAAGATTTTCCGGGCTCCCCAGCCGTAGCGGGTGTGTTCCTCGAGAATCAACTGGACGAGCTCGTGGGGAGTTTGATGGGGACACGATCGTGGGGCCCGGGTCTGGTCGTGGAGACCACTGGTCCCACTTTGCCGGTAGCGGTGCAGCCACTTGTAACCGGTATTACGGCTGATGCCGTAGCGCACGCAGAGTTCGGTCATCGTCCAATGGCCACTATCGAGGTCTTGTACAAAATGTTGTCTTTCGAGCACGGGATTGGTCTCCAGCCAGGGCATCGCCTCTCCTCCAACGGGGTTCGGAGAAGTGTCACCCATGTGCCCGGACACCTGTCACCTATGTACCCAGGTTGTACCCGTCGCGGTCTAACAAGCCCATGCAGCAGACGGCGCGTGTTTTCAAAAGGAAGGTCATTGCATTGTGAATCTGGCAACTGTCATCAAACGGTCGGCATCCAGAAGCTGGTTAGTTATCACGCCGCAGCTGCTCCTTGTTTCGGATAGGGCTTGACCAGAACGATCGATCGAGTGATCGTATTACAGTATTCCTATCGATAACGGGGGTGACATGTGACCGTCGTAACGGTATCGCCGAAGTATCAGGTCGTCATCCCCAAAGACGTACGGGAGAAGCTCAAGATTAGGCCCGGTCAGAAGGTGGAGGCATTCGCCATCGGCTCCCGGATCGAATTGGTCCCGATAGAGCCCATCGAACGGTTTCGCGGTCGCTACCCGACACTACCACCGCTCGAACGCGACCCCGACCGTTTGTGAACCTCGTCGACTCGAGTGGCTGGATCGAATACCTGTCTGGTGGCGGCAACGCCGCCTTCTTCCGCACGCCCATCGAGAGCGACGAACCGCTCCTTATTCCGTCCCTTTGCCTTTTCGAGGTCTACCGCCATATGCTTCGGCACATCGGCCGAGAGGAAGCTCTGAACGTCGTTGCGGCAATGCGGAGTGGTGTTCTCGTTGAACTCGACGATCACCTCGCTCTCGAAGCCGCTGAGCTCAGTATCGAGACCAAGTTGGCGCTCGCCGACAGCATCATTTTGGCTACAACCCATGCCCATGACGCTGAGCTGTGGACCCAAGACGCCGACTTCGAGGGCCTGGAAGGCGTCCGATACCGAGCGGCGAAGTGACATTAGTGGTTCGCGCGCATTCGTGATGGTCCCAGCCCTTCGGGGGCGCTACAATGGACTCGGTTCCACCCCGATAAGCTGACGGAGGTGAGAGATGGCACGAAGACTCGCGCTCCTCGCGCTGACAATCACGATCCTGATCGTTGTCGCCGCGCTCGGCGGTCGGCAGGTGTCGGCCCAGTCCTACGAGCCGACGCGGATCAGCAAGGCGGTCGAGCTCCTCGAGCAGGATCAGCCGATCTACTACACGCAGGTCAACGGCGGCGGTTATGACGAGGGGAAAAGACTCGCACAGACGTGGGCGGACTACATCACGTACAACATGGAGCACAGCCCGTTCAACATGGCCGACCTGCGCGCGTTCATGCAGGGTCTGGTCGATGGCGGGCCGACTAAGAGCGGACACCGTACCCCCACCGTCATCGCCGTCTTGCCACTCGGAGGGATCAACGAGACGGTCATGTGGTCGAACTACTGGATGGTCGAGCAGGTGCTCGGATCGGGTGTCCACGGCGTCCTCTTGGCACATGCTCGTTCCCCGGAGGTCGTGAGAATCCTCGTGCAGGCTGCCCGGTATCCGCACGCGCCCGAAACCGAGGGGATCGGCGAGGGTCTCCGAGGTAGCGGCGGCCAAGGCTTCGCGGCCCGAATCTGGGGCGTCACCCCACAGGAGTATCAGCGTCTCGCTGATCCCTGGCCGCTGAATCCGGACGGTGAGCTGTTGATCGGCTTGAAGATCGAAGATCGACACGCGCTCGAGAACGCCGAGGCGACCACGGCCGTGCCGGGTGTGGGGTTCGCCGAATGGGGCCCCGGCGACATGAGGATGTCGTTCGACGTAGGCCGCGGGGGGATGCCTCGGGTTCTGGTCGAGGCGCGAGCCCGCGTGCTCGCTGCCACCCGGGGAGCGGGTATCGCCTTCCTCAACCAGGTCAACGCCGAGGACATCGAGGCGATGATCGACGAAGGTGTCAGGATCGGTGCCAATCCGGGCGCTGAGGTCGCGGACCAGGGTCGGCGCTATACGAAGCGACAGATGCCCTGGTAGGCAGCGGGACTATCGTCGGGTCGGATTCCGGAGAGCTCCGGAGAATAGGACGTCAGAGGGCCGAAACAGGAGGGTGACATGACTCGGGTGCCGAACGTATTGAAGCTGGTGGTGGCCGCGACGCTCATCGCAGGAATCGCCAGCGAAGAGGTGCGAGCCCAGACCAGCCGTCTGGACGCCTCGGGAAACGTTCGAGAGGACTCCTACATCCGGATACCGCTTTCGGTGGCGGATCAGAAGTACGCGGCGATCGACGGAGGGCGAATGAAGGACCTCGTCCGCGAGGTCACACAGATCTCGCTTGCGAACCGTAATGATGAGACCCGGTACTGGGGCCGAATCGCGGGTACTCGCGGGGAAGAGATGGCGCGCGAGTGGGTCGAGGCGAAGTTCCGCGAGCTGGGAATGGTCGATATCCACACCCAGGAGTTCGACCTGCCGACGCAGTGGTTCCCGGGATCATTCGACATCACGGTGGAAGCCGGCGGAAAGAGTTACTCCTTCGAATCGCTGGTCCCGGCGCTCCGGTCGAATGCGACCGAGGGCACGCTGGATCTGGAAGCCGTATGGGTCGGCACGGGTTCCACCGCCGACTTTCACGGGCGCGACGTCCGCGGCAAGGCGGTGTTCATTCATTCGATCCCTGCGCCTGGGTCGATGGGCCACTCGGCCGGGGCGGGCTGGGAAGGGGCGATTCGTCGCGCCCAGGATGAAGGCGCCGCCGCAATTTTCGTCATCTACGGCATCTCCGACAACTTCACGATTTGGCAGGGCCTGGGCGGCGGCATCACGGTGCCGGGGGCGTTCATGGGTTACGCTGACGGCGACGTCGTCAAAGAGCTCATCGGCAAGGGACAGGCGGTGCGGGTCAAAATGCGGGTCGACATCGAACGGCGTGACGGCCTCAAATCGGCCAGTATATTCGGCACGCTTCCCGGCGCCACGGACGAGGACATCTTCGTCCTGGCCCACCTGGACGGCTACTTCCAGGCCGCGCTCGACAACGCCTCCGGGATCTCGGTGATGATAAGCTTGGCCGAGTACTTCTCGGAGATTCCGCAGGCCGAGCGCCGTCGCAATCTCATCTTCGTGGGAACGGCCGGACACCACGTCGGCTCGCCGGGCTCGCGCTGGATGCACGACAACCGCGAGACGGCGTTGGCCAACGCGGCGCTGATGATCAACGCCGAGCACGTCTCGGTGAGGCAGACCGTGTACTGGGGCCCGGAGATGCGCATGACCGATATACCGTCGCCTCGGCGGTGGTGGGTGAACGGCAGCGACCTACTCACCGACCTCGTTCTGGATGCCTATCGGACATTCGGTGTCGCCGTGTGGGACCACATCGAAGACCGCGCCGCCGGCGAGATGGGGAGCGTCGCGCGTGACTTGCCGTCGATTCAGATCATCCGCTCGCCCGAGATCAAACACACCGACCAGGACATCCCCGAGTGGATTCCCGAGGCCGGTCTCGAAGCGGTGGCGCGCGCTTACGCCAAGATCATCGATGAAGTGAACACGCTGGACCGCTCGGCGCTGCAGCCGAAGCAGCGGATCAGCGGGCGGTAGCGCCGCGGGGGCTTCCGAGGAGCAGGCCGTCATCTTCGGCCTCTGCGGCGGTGCGCCCAAGGCGCAAAGCCATCCGTTACTCCGGGATCAGCACGACCTGTACATCCATCACGTTCGTGCCGGTGGGACCGGTGACAATGAGGTCGTCCAGCGCTTCGAAGAAGGGGGTCGAGTCGTTGGCGGTCAGCGCGGCAGCGGCGTCCAGCCCGAGCGCCTCGGCGCGAGCGATCGTCGTCTGGTCGGCGAAGGCGCCGGCCGCGTGGCTCGCACCATCGATACCGTCCGTCCCCATCGATGCCAACAACAGTGGCCCCCGAAGTGGTCCCCGATCGTGTAACGCGAGCGCGGCCCCAAGTACGAGCTCCTGATTGCGCCCTCCTTTTCCGGTACCGCGCACGTCGACCGTCGTCTCGCCAGCCGAGATGAGGCACGCCGGGGGTAGGATCGGGCCCTCACCGCCTCGGATCTCCAAACCCCGGGCAGCGAGCATACGGCCAACCTCATTCGCTTCGCCGGTCAATGTCGTCGTGAGTAGGCGTGTCCGATAACCTCGACGCTCCGCTTCTTCAACCGCGGCGTGCGCCGCGATCCGGTTGTTGCCCACGATGCGGACGTCCACGCCGGCAAAAAACGGTGCGTCGGGACCCGGGGTGTCAGGAACCGCGCCCCGTGCTCCGGACTTCAGATATTCGAGTGCAGGCGTAGGGATCCGGTCTCGAACCCGGTGACGGTCTACGATGGCCAGAGCATCGGAGAATTTCGTCGGATCCGGTGACAGCGGTCCGGACGCGATGACGTCCGGACGGTCCCCCAACACGTCGGAAAGGAGCAACGCCAGCACCCTGGCCGGCGCGGCGATCTCGGCCAGACGCCCGCCTTTGAGCCGGTCGAGATGTTTGCGGACGCAATTGAGCTCATCGATGGTGGCACCGGCACGGAGCAGGATCCCGGTCGTCTCGCGAACATCGCTCAGCGAAACACCGGAGGGGGGCAGAGTCATGAGCGCCGAGCCACCACCGGAGATGAGGCAGAGCAGCGAGTCTTCGGCGCCGAGCTGGTCGACGAGCTGAGCGACCGCGCGTGCACCCCGTTCGCTACCCGCGGTGGGGATGGGATGGCCACCACGAAACGCGCGGAGGTTGCCCGCGGTGGGCATTTCCGCGTCGGTCGGGGCGATGACGACTCCGCCCGCGACTCGCGGGCCGAGAATCTCGCACGCCGCCCGCGCCATGGCCGCCGCCGCCTTGCCGAGGGCGACGACGTGAACGGGATCCGTGCCGGGAAGGGTCTCCGGATGTTGCTCGAACACCTCCCTGACCAGACGCGTGGGCTCCACCGCATCCACCGCCGCGTCGAGACACGCCTTGGCGTCCTCGCGAAGCCGACGGCCACTATCCCCCACCGGTCCCGCACCACCCACCGGTCCCCCACCGCCCATGGGTCCCGCACCATCCACTGGAACCGCGCTATCTGGCGACGATACGGCTCACCCTCCTTCGGACCGCCTGCCTACCGGCCCGAAATCACGCTCGGAGTCATGTGCCACTCGTCGTCATACCTCCCCGGCTTTTGCAGAGCGAACCAGATGCTCCGCCGCCCGGAACGCGAGCGCCTGGATCGTCATGGTGGGGTGATTGCGGCCACCGGTGACGAGGTTGCTGCCGTCGACGATGAACAGGTTGGGCACATCGTGCGCGCGGTGGAACTTGTCGACCACCGAACTCGTCGGGTCGTTCCCCATACGGCACGTGCCGCGATTATGCGAGCCACCCGTGCTGTCGCGAATCGTACCCGCCCACACCGAGGTGGCCCCTGCCGCTTCCAGAATCTCGATCGACTTCTGTCTGAAGAACTCCATGTTCTTGATGTCGTCGGGATGACTCGTGGACGTGATGCGCATCGCCGGCAAACCCCAGTCGTCTTTCTCGGTGGGGTCCAAATCCACGCGATTGGTCTCGAGCGGCAGCTGCGAGGTGTAGCAGTTGACCGTCATCCTGTGCCTCGCTTGGTCTCTGAGCGCCTGTTTGTAGCCGGCGCCCCAGCGGGGAGTGCCAGGGCTCAACCCCCCGAGGCCGTAACTGATCGGAGTGGCGTACCCACGGGAGGTCAGGCGACCGCCGCCATAGAAGCCCCGTTTGGGATCTGAGGCGACGTAGTCGAGGATTCCAGCACCGGAGACCACGCCCTTGTAGTCGTTGAGCGGACGCTCGAAGAGTCCGCTCGCGCCGGCGTAGCCTCCGAGCATGAGATACTTGCCGACGACACCACTCGAGTTCGCGAGACCGTCGGGAAAGCGGTTCGAGCTCGAAAGCAGGAGCAGACGGGCCGACTCCCCCGCGTTCGCCGACAGCACGACGGCCTTGGCACTCTGAAATACTTCCTGTCTCAGGGCGTTGAAATAGGTGACCCCGGTCACCCTGCCGGTGTCGTCCACCGAGATTTCGCGCACGTAGCTGTTGACGCGAACCTCACAGTTACCGGTCTCGATGGCCAGCGGAATTACGGTCACCGCCGAGCTCGAACGCGCGCGGACGTGGCACCCGAAGCCGGAGCACATCCCGCAATTCACGCACGCCGTGCGACCCATGTACGGCTCGGTAATGATGGCGAGCGGGCCGGGCACTACGCTCAAGCCGAGCTTGGCGGCCGCCACGTTGAACAGGGCTCCCGAGGCCTTCAGCGGCACGGGGGGTACGGGGTACTCCTTCGACATGGGCGCGACGAACGGGGAATCCACGCGCTGTCCGGAGATGCCCATCTCCCACTCTGCCTGGGTGTAATAGGGCTCCAGCTCCTCGTAGGAGATCGGCCAGTCCGCTAACCCTGTGCCGGCAATCGTTCCCACGGTGCTGGCTTCGTTGAACTCCCACGGCAGGTGGCGCCAGCTGCTGCCTCCGTACGTGACGGTCCCGCCGCCGACGACGCATCCGTAGGAATGGCCGCCACGACGGGCCTCCTCCCGGTCGTTCCTTCGGAAGGTGTTACGCTGGCGCGAGGGATCGCTCATCAACCGATCTTCGGGACTCGGGTTGCGATTGAGCAGCTCGTCCTTGGTGTAGTCCTGCTCGTGCCCGTATTTCCCCCAACCACCCTGCTCGAGGACCACCACCGAAAATCCGGCCACGGACAACTGCTTGGCCATGATGCCCCCGGCGGCTCCGGACCCGATGATGACGAAATCAACCTCTTCCTGCGGCCTGAACTTTCTCATGGCGTTTTCTCCGGGTCCGGGCTATTCGGTGGGCTGGGGGAGCGCGTCGTAGAAACCGAACGGCGCCTCGTGATAGAGGGAGTCGTCGTAGCCGACGAGCTCCCAGCCGACTTTGTCGTGATTGCCGCCGTGCACGGGGCTGGCGAAGAAGCCGGTGATGGTGTGGGTCCGCACGAGGTTGAAGAACGGCGTTCGCTCCATGGCCGTGAGTACCTCGATCTGCTGGTCGGAGGTCAACGCCGAGAAGCTGGTAGCGTTCGGGAACCGCTCTTTGGTCTGGGCCGCGAGATCCTTGAGGCCTTCGGTATAATCACCCTGGCGCTCGCGTTCGAACGTCACGAGCGCCCTGTCGATGAAGGAAACCACTCGTGCTTCGCGGGCACCCGGCGTATCGTCGGTTGGAATGATCTGAGCCACCATCTCCTCGAGCTCGATGGCTTGCGCGGAGGTGAAGAACGCGAAGTCGGCCGGCTGCCCCGCCTCCGCCGCCTCAAGCACGAATTGCTCCGCCGCGAGGATGGCGGGATAGTTGGCGGCGACCCAGACCCCGCCCAGGCCGGAAACCGACTCGATCAAAAACGAACGTCGCGACTTGCCTTGGGTGCTCATGCTCCCTCCCTCAGATACGGGCCTGGCTGTGCGGGTTGCGTCCATGGAGCCACGCCCTGTTTTCCGATCGACCCGTACAGTTCGATGGCCCCCATGTCAAGGTTGGGCCACCCACACCGGCTCCGGGCTAGGGCACCCCTCGCTTGGTGCCCGGAAGGATCGTCGGGCCCGGAGGTGCCCGCTGCGCCTCCGGGGCGCCGAGTGTCGAGCAAACGCTCAGCGCGATCCCGTTCCCGTACCGTATTCACGTTCAGGAACTCGATCTGCGGATCCACAACCTCGGCGACCGCATCTTCACCGATGAAAACCGCCCCGATGACTTGTGCCAACCCACGCATCGACCGGTCTTCGGAATGAAGCCGACGCTCGACCGCCGTCGCACACGCCGTTCGGTAAAGGGCACAGAGGGGCTCCGGACCGTTCGACCCCAAGGGCACCACGGCCGGAGCGTCGTCACTCCAGCTGAGGACCACCCGAAGCAGCGCCTCACTCACGAGGGGCATGTCACACCCGAGAAGAAACACACCGTCGTCGCCCCTCTCCCTGGCCCACTGGAGCGCCGTCCAAAGCCCGCTGATCTGGCCGAGTCCAGCCTCGAGATCGGGGCGCCCCGGCACACCCAGCGCGACTTCCACACCGTCCTCATCCGTTATCATGCCGACCGGCAAGCCAGCCGCCTGAAGTGCACGCACACCCCAACTGGCCATGGGGGCACCTCCGAGCCCGGCAAACGCCTTCGGCCGGCCGTACCGGCGGCTTTTTCCCCCAGCCAAAATGACCCCGAAGATCCGCTCGGTCGCGGGGCTCACCGGGCGAATCTCAGAGTTCGACACATTTCTCCGTCAGGGGAGCGTCACAAGAGATACTCGATGGGTGTGCACCATAGGGGGAATGAGCGGAGAGCTGCCGTTCGGCTTCATTGGGCGAACCGCTTGATTCACTGGAATCCTCTACGAAAAAGCTCGTCGGCGATGCGCCAAACGCACGGCACACGGCATCGACATAAGCGATCGGGACTTTCTTGGCGCGTCCCTCCTCGTACCCACGCACCGCGGCGGGGGAGACCTGAAATCCGACGTCGCCCACCGGCTCGGCAAATTCATCCCAGCCCAGTCTCGTTCCGGAACGGATCTCCCGTAGGACCTGTTGCACTTTCTGTTCTGAAGAATTGGGTCCACCCATGGTCTCTCCAACTAGTCTCTCGATGCTCGAGCTTGATTAACAGCCCCACGCTTTGAAAAGCAAGCACACATCCTGGCCGCTCGATCCGGACGCTCGGGAACACGGGCGTTGCCTCGACCTTTCCAACCGGTGCAGTCGAGTTTGGCAAAAGAGACCGCCCTGGCACGAGAAGCCCCGTTGGCTCACATTCCTCCCCCGTTTTCGTGCAGGAATGACCTTGTCCATAACCTGAGGTGTTCGATGACCAAGAGGTATAAACATGTTCGCGGGGCGGGAGCCTCGCTCGTTCTTTTCGCAAACCTTGCTTTGTTTGCCGTCTTTCCAGGGAATGCCTGGGCCCAACGCGGCGCGGCGGGCCCTCCCGAGCATCGCGCGGTCGTGCCGGTAAACCTTCTCCCCAACCCCTATGTGACGCAGCGAGACTTCGGGACGCTCCCCGATGGACGGAGTTGGGGTTCTGTGAGTGCCGTCAACATCGACATCGATGGGATCCACGTCTGGGCCGGAGACCGGTGTGGGTCCAATTCATGCGCCACCTCCGATGTGGATCCCATCGTCAAGCTGGATCCCGACGGGAACGTGGTCCAGAGCTTTGGAGCGGGTGTGCTCATTTGGCCCCACGGGATGGACGTGGACGCTGAAGGTAACGTCTGGGTCGCGGACGCCCGTCTCGCAACTGCCAGGGAGTTGGAGATCAACCCCGACGCGGCAGACCGGGGCAGCGCCGTAATCAAGTTCAGTCCCGAGGGCGAGGTGCTCATGGTCCTGGGCACACCCGGTGAGAGGGGCGATCCGCCCACGCACTTCACCGATCCCAACGACGTTTTCGTCGCACCGGACGGAAGCATCTTCGTGGCCGACACCCACGGGGCCCAGTTCCAGGACGCCCCGGGACCGGACTCCAAGAGTCGTATCTCCAAGTTCGCCCCGGACGGGACCTTCATCATGAGCTTCGGCCAGTGGGGCTACGGGGACGGCGAGTTTCGGGCCCCGCACTCGCTCGCGATGGACTCGCAGGGACGGCTGTTCGTGGCCGACCGGGGGAATCGGCGTATCCAGATCTTCGATCAGCAGGGGAATCATCTCGACACCTGGTATCAGTTCAGCCGGATCAGTGGTCTCTTTATCGATGACAACGACGTTCTTTACGCCATCGATTCCGAGTCCGACGACAACTACAATCCCGGCTGGAGGAAAGGACTTCGGATCGGGAGTGCCCGGACTGGAGAGGTCTGGTACTTCATCCCGGAGCACGTCTCGGCGCGGGCCTCCGGGATGGGCGGCATCGGGTCCATGGGCGAAGGGGTCACCGTGGACGCCGAGGGGAACATCTACGCGGGTGAGGTCGGCCCGATCCAGGGGATGACGAAGTTCATTCCGCGCTGGCTTCCGTGAGATGAGGCGTCGCCTCCGCGCATTGTGGAGGCGACGCTCCTCAGATGCCAGCAAAGCCCATCGAGACGCTCGATGTGCGAAGCCGTCAGGCCTGGAGGACGTGGCTGGAGGAGCACCACACCTCCAGTTCTGAGATCTGGCTCGTATTCCACAAGCGTCACACGGGCGTAACGTGCGTGCCCTACGACGATTCCGTCGAAGAAGCGCTCTGTTTTGGCTGGATCGACAGCCTCGTAAGGCGTCTGGATGACGCCAGATACGTCCGGAAGTTCACGCCGAGAAAGGCGAACAGCCGGTGGTCGACCAGCAATCGTCGACGGTATGCCGATCTTGAATCACGTGGGTTATTGGCGGCCCAGGGATTGAAGCGCGCGCCGACCGACCGGTGCGGCGATGCGCCAAGCCCCTCCTTCCCGACGCTCCCGTCCTACATCGAGGAGACGTTGAAGGCGGATCCCGTCGCTTGGCGGTTTTTCGAACAATTGGCTCCCTCGTACCGACGGGCGTACATCGGTTGGATCGACTCGGCCAAGCGGCAAGAGACGAAGGAGAAACGTCTTCGCGAAGCACTGGGCTTACTCACGGCCGGGAAGAAACTCGGCCTGAAATGATCGGAGGCTTCACGCTCGACACGGGGTTCTGAAATTTTGCTCCCTCCCACCGGCAGAGCTTGTGACTCGGCGGGAGTCGGGCGCATCTTGAGGGCCCTCGTCGGAAGGTGGACTCCCTCCGGCGCACACGCCCCTCGCACCCACCGAGATCCCGTGACCGTTGAGCTGAGTACCTTCGCGAAATCCCTGACCGCAGAAACGGCGTTCACCGTGCTGGCGACTGCCAAGCAGCTACAGGCCGCGGGGAAGGATGTGGTCGAGCTCGAGATCGGGGACAGTCCGTTCGACAGCGCTGCCCCGGCCAAGGCCGCCGGCATCGAAGCGATCGAGCAAAACCACTCACACTATTGCCCGTCACCAGGCCTGCCGGACTTTCGTGATGCGGCCGCTCGGCAGGTCCGTGAAGAGTTCGGGATTCCCGCGGAGCGGGAAAACGTGGTGGTGGCCCCCGGCGCCAAAGTTCTCGAGCAGTTCTTCTGCGAGGCGTTCTTGAATCCGGGCGACGGGGTGTTGGTCTTCAGTCCCCATTTCCCGACGTACGTGCCGAACATCGAGCGGCGGGGCGGTCGGCCGGTGTTCGTGTCCCTCAAGCAGTCGAACGACTTTCGGCCCGACACCGCCGATATCGAGCGCTTCCTGTCGGAGGATCCCTCACCCAAGGCGATCTTTCTCAACTCGCCGCACAATCCGACCGGTGGCGTGGCGACGGAGGAGGACCTGAGGAGCATCGCCGATCTGATCCGAGGCGAGCCAATCGCCGTGTTCAGTGACGAGCCGTACTGCCACATGGTGTGGAAAGGGCGGCACCACTCCTTGATGGCCCAGCCCGGCATGCTGGACCAAGGGGTGGCGGCGTACACGTTCAGTAAATCCTACAGCATGAGCGGGTGGCGGCTCGGGTTCTCCGTTTCATCGCCGGAAATCGCGGATTCGATAGCCACGATGATCAACACGACGCTCTCATGCACCCCGCCGTTCGTGCAGATTGCGGGCAAGGCCGCACTCGAGATGGACCGCTCCGAGCGAGACGCCGTGATGCAAGAGTTCGGCAGGAAGGTGAGTTTGTTGACCCAGGGGCTCAACGCCTTCGATGGTTTCCGCACGCTCGAGCCACGCGCCACGTTTTACGTTTTTTCGGACGTGTCGAGTGTCTGCAATCGGCTGGGCATCACCAGCCATGGTCTGGCCCTCTATCTGCTGGAGGGAGCCGACGACCACTTCGGCGTGGCGTGCCTGGGTGGAGAGTGTTTCGGCGACGCCGGGGCCGGCTTCATGAGATTCAGTTGCGCGGCGTCCGACGAGCGGCTGCAGCAGGCGCTGGACTTCATTCCGACGGCGTTGAGCCGCGAGACCCGGGTCCGGGAATTTCTCGAGGCGCGTCCTGAGTTGTGCCTGGCCGCTCCGTATCGGGTGGAGGGCGAAGGGTAGGTTCGTTTCTGCTGATCTCCGGAATCGACACTCACACCGGAGGTGGGACCCAATGGGAACGCCGGAGCCCTTTTGAAGCGACTCCGGCGCCCTGTCCAACAACGTTTTGCCGATTCACAACGTTCTACCTACCGATTCAGCCCTCAGGCGAGCAAGCTATTCGCCCAGGTTCTCGTACCAGCGGATCATGCCGCCGGGGCCGGCGCAGATGATGTCGGGACGGTCGTCCTGATTCATGTCCCCGGTAACGCAGCCGTTCATGCCGTATTCGGTCTCGATCCTGGAGTGGATCCACTCACCCGTTGCGGGATCGTCGGGAGAGAAGAATACGTGGACGCCGGGCGTGCCGTTCGGATTATCCTCGGTCACGCGAGACCGGTCGTTCGCGATGATGTCGGCCCGGCCGTCACCGTTGAGATCGACCATCTCGACCTCGTGTCCGCTTCCGATGGCATCGAAGATCACGCGCCGCTGCCAGGAGCCATCCTCCTGGGTGTAGACGACCACTTCGTTGCCGTGCCAGGGCTCGACCGATGCCAGAACGCGCTGGCCGTTGCTCATCCCAACCCTGACGTCGCTCGAGCCGAGTCTGGGGGCTGGCCCACTATCGTGGCCGCTTGAGATCAGCTCCTTCTCGAACGTCATGTCGGCGCCCATGCCCGTGGCGCGATAGAGCCCGATCCCCTCGAAGCTCGCGACGAGAATCTGGTCGCGGCTCCCCTCATCCCACCTCACCGTTCGCACGCGGTGGATGATACCCGGAATCTCAGTGGAGACCGTGCCACGATTCCAGCCATCCTGCCCGTACCAGAAGACCGATGCATTGTCCTGATCATAGGTAGGCCCGAAGCTCTCCGATCCCAAGAGCAGCGCGTTGACGAGCTCCAACTTGCCATCGCCGTCGAGGTCGGCCCACGTTACGTGATGGGAAGTCGGGATCCCGTCGATCTGCTCGCTTTTCCACAGCTGGGTCGGATCCCCCTGGCTCCTCGCGATCCAGTTGAGCCCCTCGCTGTTGGCCGGCACCATGGCGAACGCAGTTTGGTAGGCCACCTCCGGGATGCCGTCGCCGTCGATGTCGGCAATCGCCAGGTTCACGAGGCTGGAGACTCCCTCAACGATCACGTGGCGCTCCCACGTCGGATTCTCGTGCCAAGCGAGTTCCGGGACGCCTAGGGAGTTGGCCATGATGTCGAGCAGGCCGTCGTTGTTGAAATCGGCCACCGCGACGGCGTATCCACCCCGGATCTCACCGACGTCGTGGGCCTGGAACCGCACCGCACCCGCCACGGGCATTTCTTCAGTCGAGGAGCAGCCCAGAGCCAAAGCCGTGGCCGCCAGGAGTGTGAGACCTTTCAGATTCATTGCAGGATCCTCGTGTTCGGGGCGATGTGGAAGAGCGAGTTACGCGGTAAAAAACGGTCCTCCCCGAGGGGATATCCCCCCATTAGACGAGTCTGGGAAGTGACGCGCAAGGACCCCTCAGCTGGGGCCGTTGAATGGGGCTCTCAGGGCTGGTACCGATTTACGGGTGACGGTCCGTAGGAGAGCCAGGTCTGATTTACGGCCTGGTGCACGCCGGGTCGCGACCAATCGCAGACGCCCTCGTCGAAAATCGCCTCGAGACGGCCCCTCTCGGCATCCGTGAATTCCACGGAATAATCTCCGTAGTCAATCGGCTTCAGCTGGCACTTGAACACGTCGTTGCTCAACGGTCCCCCCGCGACGAGCCGCAGGCCGCCATGGGGTGGGTAGAGCTCGTTGCAGGCGCCACGTGTGTTGTCGAAGAGACGATCCTTGTCGAAGATCGCCTTCTCGACGATCCGCTCGCCGGCCTCGGTCCAACAGTCGTCCTGAAGTTCGGGAGGTTTGGATCGAACGATTTTCTCCAGGGGCCTCAGGTCGGAGCCATCCGCCTTGATGTTCGCCAGCCACCGGTCCATCAGCGCGAGGTTTTCGTCGGCAAGGGAGACACTCTCCGGGTGCCGCCGGATCACGTAGTTGTCCGCATGCCCATTGTCGCGCATGAGCCGCGCGCGCGTTGTGAAAGAGTAGACGCTGGCGTGAAAATTCCCCTCGTGGTCCATATAGCGCCGATCGTCGATGATCGGAACCTGTGAAAGGCCTGCGCCGCCGCTGGTCACCCGCCCGGTCTCATAGGCGATGCGCAGCGCGTTGTCGTCTGCCACGGTCCGCTCCGAACGGGGCTGGAAGTCGATGTCCCAGCCGCCCATCGCTTCGTTGAGGTCGAGGAAGAACGTTTTGTCGATGATCCCCTCGTTGAGCGTGGCGAGCCCATACTGGACACCCACGTTGTCGTGGGGACTACGCGCGAACGTTCTCTCGCTGTTGATGTCGACGAAGAGCTTCTCCCGGAAGATGTTTCTCATTCCGTCGTAGATGGAGCATCGCACCCCGTCCGGGTTCTTGACGGCGTCGTACCGCTTGGCCATGGGGATTTGGGCGGGGCAGTCGTACGGGGCGATTCGGTCGGGTCGAAGCCCGAGGGATTCGTCGCACACGAACCACATGGACCAAGCCCCGATCGCTGCCTTCACGTCTCCCTTGATCCCGCGCGATTCGTCATTGAGAAAATTCCTCAGGGGGAGGCTGCACTCCTGGGTGTCCATGAAGTAGGTGACGGCGTCGGAGAAGGTCAGTGTCGGCATGATCCCGTCGAGGAGCCCCGGATAGGCACCCGCGATGAGGAGCTGCTGCATGGCGCCACCCGAACCCCCGTTGCCGATCGTGTACCGAGGCTCACCGTAGGTCTCGATGAAGTGCTCCTTGACCATCATCGTGGTTTCGGCCGAGAGCACGTCGTTACAGCCGCCCTGCGAGTTGACGTTCAGCGTCGATGACGCGACGGCGTATCCCTTGCTCAGCAGGTTGTCCCGGAGGACGCGGCCCGTGCTCGTGCCCTGGAAAAAGCCCGCCTCACAACCACCGCCGTACGTGTAGACCAAGCGCCCGTTCCAGGCCGCCGGCGGAGACAGCGGAGACGGTGCCGGGCCCGCCGGGTCGTGCAGGATGGCGGTCTGGTAGATGGCCCGATTGATCGTCCCGGTCTCGA
Source organism: Gemmatimonadota bacterium (assembly GCA_022564055.1). Classification (GTDB taxonomy): domain Bacteria; phylum Gemmatimonadota; class Gemmatimonadetes; order Longimicrobiales; family Gaopeijiaceae; genus UBA822. Next base: position 47,115 of record JADFMD010000005.1, on the reverse strand, counting down.
TCCGGACGATGTAGGGTGCTTCGACGCCCTCGATGGTCGAGACCGTGGCGAGGTCGGCAGGCCGCTCGCCGCCGTGAGGGAGAGGCAGGAATTCGCCGTCCGCGGTGGCCGATCGGTACACGTAATCCACCCGCGTAGGCAGAGAGCAAAAGGCGTCCACGGACGTGTCATCCAGGTACTCGCCATTTCCGATGGCGAACCTCCGCTTCTCGCCGATCGAGTCCGGAGCCAACTCGCTCAGGCAGAAGTAGGGCTCCAGGTGGGGGCCGGAAATGATGGGGCCGGTGATCGGGTAGTTGATGACCGCGATGCGACCAGCGCCGCCGCTCATGTCCACCTCGATCGTGTTCTCGCCGATTCGCAGGCCTGAAACCAAAGCCCGATACGAAGGGCTGCCGTCCGCCGCTTCTGTGGCGGCGAACTCGACCGCCTGAGCCTCGCCGTTGACGGTGAGCCGGAGATCGGCGCCCGAGGCCGCCGACGTGACCACTTCGATCAACGCGTCCCCGCCACTGACCAGATGCGGTTGGGTGGACACGACCCGGACGTCGATCTCCGATCCGGACGACGAACAGGAAAGCAACGCTAGGATCAAGAAGAAGGCTGAGTTCTGGCGCATCGATCGGGTTCCCTTCTGAGGTGCTGGATTCGTCTCGAGGTGTTGGATTCATCCTAAGGGCGAACCGCAGGATGCCGAGAGATCGAGCGCGTGGCAAGCGGCAGGGACCTGGGGTATGGTCTCTCCTTGATGGAGGTGTTCAACGTCCATATAGTTGAATATTACAACTGATGTTTGAGCCGGGGACGGGGGTTCTCAATGCCAAGGATATCAGACCGGAAGGCTCTCGAACGCGACGCAGTCGCGCTTCAGCGCGTGCTGACGGAGCTGATCCGGGTATACCAGTTCCGGGATAGGGATACGGTTTGCTGCTACGACGTTTCGACGGGCCAATCTCACGGACTGGAGCGCTTGGCGAGTCAGGGTCCGATGAGCCTCAACGAGTTTGCCGCCTCACTGTACCTGGAAAAGAGCAGCGCCAGCAGACTCGCGGATGGCCTCGAAAGAAAGGGATACCTCAAGAGGACGCCGCGGACAGATGACGCCCGCTACCTGCAACTGGAGCTCACGCAGCGTGGTAAGACGCTCCATGATCGAATCGAGCGAGACATGATCGAGGAGCGCGCCCAGGTTTTGTCCGAGCTGACCGCGGAGGAGCGTAGGGTGGTCATCGAGTCGATCGCCCGTCTCTCCGGTGCCGCGTGTGCAGGGGTTTCAACCGAAGCGGGCTGCTGCGTCCGAACCTGAGCCGGAGTCCGGGACTCTACCGGATCACGTCCTTGAGAACATCATGGATGATCCCTGTGGCGGCTTTCACCAGCACGACGTCCCGCCCCACCTCGAAGACTTCGAATTGATTTGGAACGGACAGGGAGGATCGTAGCCCGGCCGGCGGGGATCGCTTGGCGATGCCAGGAGGCATCGCTTTACCTCTGGCCAGCTTCCTTCGAATGCCTGGAGGCAGTGCTTCGACCCCGGGGTTGGGGTTGGATGAATAGTGGGCCCGGATTCGGTCTCGATCCCCCACGGAAAAGCTGATCTCCGCTGCAAACTCGATCGAAGCTCCTCCGCCAGCGTTTCTATCACCGCTCCGACCCTGGGCCGCGGCGCTGTTGGCGGTTAGAAGGAAAAAGGGAACCGCCAGTCCGGCGACGATAATGTGGTGCTTAAAGGACACTCGCATGGTAATTCGTTTCCGCTTTGGTGAATCTTCCGGCGATCGCGATGATCGGGGACTGTATCAAATATAGGACAACGGCTAGCCGTCCTCCAAGGAAATCAGTCTCTTGCCCCTTTGGTCGAGATCGATAATCTGTACCGAGCGTCGGCAAAGCCGGCGGCAATTCGGAGGGCCGCCAGCCCGGGAGCCTTGATGAGTCAAGATGATGTTTGCGGTATGCTCGGCCGTCGCCGCGTACCCACCCCGCTCAACCACCCCCTCCCTCGTGCGGTCAACCAGATCGACCGGCGGGAATTCGTCAAGATCGCCGGCGTCACAGGAGTGGCTCTCGCTGCGGGCACCGGGGCATTCGGATGCGGTCCCACCGCGCCCATCATCGGGAGCGGCCCGGCTCCTGATGCAACCGAGCGGGAACTTGCACTGTTTGCCATCGACGAGGCGATATCGGCCGGCGCCGGGTACGTGGACGTGCGTATCTCGCGGCACTGGAACGAGTCGGTCAGCACGCGTGAGGAGCGGATCACCAACGTCAGCCGGAGTGAGTCCTACGGGATCGGCGTTCGGGCTCTGGTCGGTGGCTCCTGGGGTTTTTCCGCGACGAGTGATGTAAGCCGAGCGTCGGTTGCGGCAGCCGCTCGCGAAGCGGCCTCCATCGCGAGGGCCAACGACCGGATCGCTCCCAGCGAGACCGTGCTCGCCCCCGTGGCGTCGGTACCGGACGGACGCTGGGTCACACCCCACGAGGTCGATCCCTTCGACGTCTCGATCGAAGAAAAGGCCGATCTCTTGTTTCGGGCCAACGCCGGGGCGATGCGCGTGTCCGGCGTAGAGTTCGTAAACTCCAGTATCGGCTCCGTGAAGGAGAGCCGTTTGGTCGCCACGAGCGAGGGCTCGGTCATCCAGCAGACGTTCATCCGGATGAATCCGAGTATGAACATCACCGCCTTTTCCTCCGACCGGTCCGACTTCCAGAGCCGCGGATCGGTTGCCGAGCCAGCCGGGCGAGGCTGGGAGTACGTGCTGGGTCTCGACTTTCCGGGCAACGCCCCGCGATGGGCCGAGGAGGCCGTCATGAAGCTGAGTGCGGCGCCCGTCGACGCGGGGACGTGGGATCTGGTCCTTCATCCCTCGAACCTGTGGCTGACCATTCACGAGTCGATCGCGCATCCCACCGAGCTCGATCGTACCCTGGGTTACGAGGCCAACTATGCGGGTACGTCGTTCATCTTCCCACCCGAGGAGGCGCTCAACGACCTTCGGCTCGGTCCCGACTTCATGACGTTCATCGGCAACCGGACCGAGGAGGGGGGCTGCGCCACCACCGGCTGGGACGACGAGGGCGTGGCGGCTACGTCCTGGCCCATCATCGAGAACGGCATCTTCGTGAACTATCAGACCACGCGGGAGCAGGCCGCCTGGATCGCCGCGGAAACGGGTATCATGGAAAGCCTGGGCTGCGCCTACGGGCAGAACTGGGCGAGCATTCCCTTCCAGAGAATGCCCAACGTCAGTCTCATGCCGGGTGAGCAGGATCTGAGCGAGGACGACGTCATCGCGGCGACCGACCACGGGATCCTGGTCGAGGGGCGCGGATCATACTCGATCGACCAGCAGCGCTACAATTTCCAGTTCGCGGGACAGGTGTTCTGGGAGATCCGAAACGGAACGAAATATCGGATGCTGCGCGACGTGGCGTATCAAGGCCGCACGCCCGAGTTCTGGAATTCGATGGCGCTGCTCGGGGGCCCGGCCACGTACTACATGGGTGCCTCCTTCAGCGACGCGAAGGGCCAGCCCAGCCAGTTGAACGCCGTGTCGCACGGGTGCCCGATGGCGCTGTTCCGCGACGTGAACATCCTCAACACCGCTTGAGGGCCTACATGAGCGCATCCCAATCCGGAGCGGGGGGCACCCCGAGAGGCCTTTCGCGCGAGCAGGCCCGAGAGCTGTGCGACGTGGTGCTCGACTTCGCCCGCGCCGACCATACGCGCGTGAACATCCGATCGGGCTGGCGTGGGTTCACCCGCACCGCGACCAATCGCATCACGACCGCAGGCGGAAGCACCGATACGACGGTCCAGATCACCAGCGTGTTCGGAAAACGGGTGGCGAGGGTGACGACGAACACGCTGGACCCCGCCGGACTCGAGCAGGCGGTTCGGGATTCCGAGGCGCTCGCACGCCTGTCTCCCGAAGATCCCGAGTACATGCCCGAGCTCGGACCACAGGAATACGTTCCCGTGGAGGGGTACTATTCGAAAACCGGTGATCTGACTCCGGAGGCAAGGGCTGAATCGATGGCCCAGGGCTTGGAGGCCGCGCGGGCGTCCGGGACGATCGCTGCCGGATTCATGGACGTGAGCGCGGGCACGAGAGCCGTCGCGACCTCGAGCGGGTTGTTCGCTCACCATGCGTCCACGGGCGTGGCCTCCACGCTGACGGTGCGGACTCCGGACGGCCAGTCCTCGGGGTGGGCCGGCGACGAGGCGGCAGACTGGACGTCGATCGAATCGGAACGGATCGCCGATGATGCGGTGCGGAAGTGCCTGGATTGGCGTGGCAAGGCCACACTCGAAGCGGGCGAATACGACGTAGTCCTGGAGCCCACGGCGGTGGGAATGTTGATCCGCAACATGCGGCGCCAAGCCTTCAACGCCCGGACGGCGGACGAGGGGCGCTCCTACTTTTCGAGACCAGGTGGGGGCACGAGACTCGGTGAACGCGTTTTCCATCCCAGCATTACCATCCGCACCGATCCATCCGCTCCGGACGCCGAAACCAGTCCTTTCGCGGACGACGGATCTCCGTTGCGGCCGGAAGTGTGGGTGGAGAACGGTGTCCTCCGCTCCTTGGCGTACACGCGTTCGTGGGCGGATCGGCAGGGAGTCCGGCCGAGACCCGTCCCGTCGAACCTCATCATGGAGGGGGGGGACGCGACGGTCGAGGACATGATCGGGTCGATCCGGCGAGGGGTCCTGATCACCCGGTTTTGGTACATACGAGGTCTGAACACACAGACCATCTCCTACACGGGCCTCACACGGGACGGCACCTTCCTCATCGAGAACGGAAGGATCACCCGGCCGGTGACCAACTTCCGCTTCAACCAGTCGCTGGCATCGCTGTTGCAAGACGTCGAAATGCTCGGGCGCCCGATCCGTGTTGCCGCGAGCGAGAGCAGTTCCGTGGCCGCGCCGATCGTCGTGCCGGCGATGAAAGTCCGCGGCTTCAACCTCGCGAGCGTGAGCGACGCGATCTAGTGTCCTGCTGAGGAAGTAGGGCGAGCCGCGTCAGGAGCGCCACGCGGGCGTCCGCCTCTGCTTCGGGGACGACTTTGTTTAGATTCTTCCCCCATGATCTCCATTTCGAACCTCGCCAAGACGTACGGCGACCGCACACTCTTTTCCGGCGCCTCCTTCCAGCTCAACGCGGGGGCGCGCTACGGGCTCGTGGGTGCGAACGGCTCCGGCAAGACGACATTCATCGACATCATGAGCGGTGAGCTGGAGGCCAGTGAAGGCGCGGTGACCATTCCCAAGCGGTTGCGGCTCGGCGTTCTTCGCCAGGATCAATTCCTATACGAGGACGAGGAGATTCTCGCGGTCGCGATGATGGGCAATGCGGAACTCTGGAAGGCCATGGTCGAGAAAGAGACGCTCCTGGCCAAAGCGGAGGAATACTTCGACGCGGACCGCTTCAGTGAGTTGGAGGAGACCGTGCAGCGCCACGACGGCTACACGGCGGAGGCCCGCGCGACCAAGATCCTCGAGGGGCTCGGTCTTCCCGGCAACATTCACCACGATTCGCTGTCCACTCTTTCCGGAGGATTCAAGCTCCGTGTGTTGCTCGCTCAGGTTCTGGCGGGCGCTCCCGATGTCCTGCTTCTCGACGAGCCGACGAACCATCTCGACATTCTCTCGATCCGGTGGCTGGAGATTTTCTTGCGGGACTTCGCCGGGCCCGTGGTCGTGATCTCCCACGATCATCGCTTTCTCGACAACGTTTGCACGCACATTCTCGACGTCGATTACGAGTCGGTGCTCCTGTATCACGGTAACTACACGACCTTTCTCCGGGCGAAACAGGCCGAGCGGGAGCGACGGGAAAAGGAGATCGCCGCCCGGGAACGGGAGATCGCGCATCACCAGAAGTTCGTGGATCGCTTCCGTGCCAAGGCGAGCAAGGCGCGGCAGGCGCAGAGCAAGGTGCGCATGATCGAAAAGAAGGCGGCGGGTTTGATAGAGCTCGCTCCCAGCTCACGCCGCTATCCGACGTTCCGCTTCGAGCAGCTTCGAGACAGCGGGCGGGACGTCCTCAAGATCAAGGGGGTCAAGAAGGCGTTCGGCGACAACCAGGTTCTCCATGGTGTGGATCTCCTGGTGCAGCGTGGGGAACGGGTAGCGATCATGGGGCCGAACGGGATCGGCAAGTCCACCCTCCTCAAGATCATCATGGGCGAGCTCGAGGCCGATCAAGGCGAGGCCGAGTGGGGATATGAGACCCATCCCGCGTATTTCCCACAGGATCATCGGGATCGGTTCGATCCTCCGAACAATACCGCAGAGGGCTGGGTCTGGGATTCCTGTCCGGAAAGGGATATCGGCTACGTGCGGGCACGTATGGCGCTCATGCTTTTTTCCGGGGACGACTCCAAGAAGCGGTTGAGCGCGCTTTCAGGCGGTGAAGCGGCACGGCTGGTGTTCACCCGTTTGTCCATGGCCCGTCCGAACGTGCTGGTCTTGGACGAGCCCACAAACCACCTGGACCTCGAGTCGATCGAGGCGCTCGTCGAGGGTCTCAAGGCGTTCCCTGGGACCCTCATTCTGGTGTCGCACGACCGCTGGTTCGTGAGCCGCTTGGCCACCCGTATCGTAGAGATAAAGCCGGAAGAAATCCGCGACTATCATGGGACCTACGAGGAGTACGTGCACTTCTGCGGGGACGACCACCTCGATGCTGACCGCGTGATCCTCAGGGCGAAAACAGAGAAGCGGAAGAAGAGGGGGAAGGGGGCCCGGAACGGGGCAAAGGCGGAGAGAGAGTCGGAGATGGGGCCCCGGGCCCGGTCGGGGAAGCGGCCCCGCTCGGGGAAGCGGCCCGGGACGGGGAAGCAGACCCACAGAGCAGCGGATTCGGAGGGTCGCAGCGGCAACGGGCGGAGGGCGACGCCGGCCGTGGGTGTCTCGAAGGCCCGCAAGAAACAGCTACTGAAGCGCCAGGAGGACCTGACGGCCTCGATAGAGGAGGCGGAGGCCCGCGTGGCCCGGATCGATGAGGTTTTCTGCGAGTCGACGTACTTTGAACGCACACCAGCGGACGAGGTGAGGGCCCTGGAAACGGAGCGCAGCTCGCTTCAAAGCGAGGTCGCCGACCTCACGTCGGAGTGGGAGCGCGTGGAGGAGGAAATCGGGTAGCGGAGATTCTCCGGTGGGTTCCTGCTACTCTCGGGGCCCTGCCGTAAGGGTCCTGGCGATGGTGTCGAGCCCCGGATATCGCCGGTCGAGAAAGTTGTTGCCCACCATCATGATCGAGTCCTGGAACATCACCGGTGTCTCGCCGTGGGCCGCGTTGAAGGAATCGACGACCTCCATTCCGCTGACCACCCTCCCGATCGGAGGGAATCCACCGCTGCAACACGTATCGTAAAGGGCGTTGTCCTGGCGATTTATGAACAGCTGGGTATTACGCGAGCCGGGACCGCTCTTGGCGAAGGAGACGGTACCGCGGGTGTTGCTCGCGACGAGCGGATCGTCGGGTATGGTCAGCTCCGCCCATACGGAGTCGAGCGCAGGCTGGCCGCTCAGGCCGAACTGGACCAGTCCCGGGTTGACGCGAAAGAAACGGCTTCCCGCGTAGAAGTTGTAGCGGGTGAGATGGTAGATGCGGTCGACGCCGAGGGGCGCCCAATCCCGATAAAACGCGATTACGATGTCTCCGGCACTCGTCTCGAACCTCACCATGAACGAATCCGGTGCCTGTAGCGCGAGGTCGGACACCGAAGGCTCCCAGATCGCCTGGTGGGCAAGGGCGGCCACCTCCTCGGGCGAGAGGCTTTCCACCCGGGCAACTCCTTCGGAGCCGCTGGATTCGGACAGGCCGTTGGCGGCACCGCAGGCCGGGGTGGTTAGGGCCAGGAGATAACACAGGGCGCGTGGCAGGCCGCTCAACTGGGGTTGATCTCGGTTTCGGCCGAGAGCAGGCTGTGCTCCCTGGCGTAGTCCGCCAATTCTCCCCGGGAACCGATCCCGAGCTTCTGGAAAGTATTCGAGAGGTGCGTGCTCACCGTCCGCGGCGAGATCCCCAACGCCTTGGCGATGGCCTTGTTCGACTTTCGTCGAGCCACCAGGCGTGCGATCTCCAATTCTCGCTGCGACATGGCCTCGGCTCCCGAGCCCTTGGAAATGCTCGGCGGCCGGGTGTCCAACTCGCGAAACATTTCGCGCGTTTTCTTCAACTCCGGCTCCGCGCCGATTCTCAGGAAGACGTCATGCACGTGGCGGAGCTCCTCGAGGGCGGCGTCTCGGTCGTCGAGGTCCGCGAGCCTACCGGCCAGCTGTCTCCGCAGGCGAGCCGCGTCGTAGATCATGGGGATGGCCTCGAGCTCTTCGGCGGCCTTGCGTAGCAACACCGTGGCCCGTTCGATATCGCCGCTATACCAGACCTTGACCGCCTCGTAGGCGCCGAGCCAAGCCAACCCGGATCGGGTGTTCAGTTTCTTGCCATACCGCCGCATTCGCTGTTCGATGTGGACGCCGGCCTCGGCGTCGTGGATCTGGAGGTACGCCTCGCCGATCAAGGGCAGAAGACGATGGGCCGCCCAGATGATGAAGCCGGTGTTCTCGGCGATCGCCAGCCCGGCTTCACCGATCCGGATCGCCTCCTCATATTCTCCGGCGGCGTGATGATAGGCCGCCTTTCCGATATGAGCCGGCACCACGAGATGTATCCGGGTCATGTCGCCCGCTCCTGCGCCGGACAACGTCCAGGCTTCGTCCACACAGGCTCGACCGCGCTCGATCTCGCCGCGGCCCAAGTAGATCAGTGAGAGCCACACGAGCAGACGCGGCAAGAGCGCGTCTTGTCCCAGAGCCCGGGCTCGGGCCACCGCCTGCTCTCCGAGGGCGATTCCGTAATTCCACTCTCCGCCGGCCATCGCGTGTTCGAGCAAGATCTCCGAGGTCCAGAGACGAAGAACGGGAGACCGCAACTCTTTCGCGATTTCCCGACAGCGCTGGATATGGCGGTCCATCGCTTCGACCTCGCCCAGAAAGCCCTCCCCAATCGCCAGCGCCCAGTAGACCCAGAATGTGATCTGCCGGTCTCCAGCCTCCTCGGCGTGGGCGATGGCCTTGCGACCCTGGTCGCGCGCCTCGTCGGTGTTTCCAAGCCAGGTGTGGAGGATCATCAACTCGCGCCGGACTCTGGCGAGTAGGCTCGGGTCGGCTACCGTTTCGGCCACCGCCAGCGCCGTTTCCATCTCCTTCTGAGTCTCGGCGGCACTCCCCTGGGCCTGGAGCGCGATTCCCTTGTAGAGATGGAGGCGGGCTTCGATGGCCCGATCGGACTCAGCATTCGCGTACTCCAGCCCTGCGGTGTACGAGGTGAGAGCCTCGTCGTACCTGCCCTGGAAGTACGCGGCCTGGCCGATGCGTCGATGGAGGTCGGCCGCGCTCGCGCCATCCTTGCGCTCGACAGCGATCGCCAACGCCGCATTCCAATGGTCCGTGGCTCGTTTGTAATCGCCAAGTCGTTGGAGTACGCGCGCGAGATCCTGCTCCAGGGTAAGGACCTCTACGCCCATATCCTCTTCCGTGAATGCGCCCGCCTGAACCCGCTCGAGCGCCTCCCTCAAAAACCCCACGGCCTCGCGGTTCGCCCTGCTCTCCAGCGCGGCCCGTCCCGCAGCGGCCAGGTACCGGACTACGCGGGGATCATCGCCTCCGGCGCGGGAGAAGTGATAGGCCAGGGCGTGGACCGGATCGTCGATCACCGCCGCCTCTCCGTGCTCCAACGCCTCGCCCATTCGCTGGTGGAGCGTTCGGGCGCGGGCGAGGCCCATCTCGGAGTAGATGACTTCCTGCACCAAGGGATGCAGAAACCGGTAAACGATATGGGCTCCGTCTGCGCCTTCTTCAATGAGCTGTGTTTTCCGTAGCTCGTCCAGGCCCGCCAACATGTCAGGTTCGGCCTGCTCGGCCACGGTACTGAGGAGCCTATGGTCTACTCTTGTGCCTGCCACCGCCAGGATGTTTGCGACCTCCTGTGCCGCGGGGCTCAACTCGCCCAAACGGGCTGAAACCGCCTCGGTGACCGACGCGGGGAGGTCCAGATCCTCCACTTCCCAGCCCAACCACCGCCCGTCCTGTAAGAAGAGCTTTCCCGAGTCCACTAGTGACTTGAGGATCTCCTCCACGAAGTAGGGATTTCCTCCCGCGCGTTCATGAACCTGCCGTGCCAACGGCTCCGCGATGGCAGCGTCGGTTTGAAACGTACGGAGAACCAGGTCGACGATTTCGTCGGCGGAGAGCGGTCCGAGGTCCAAGGGTTCCGAGCCCGAAACAGCCAGGAGCGGTCGCTCCATCTTTTGGAACGCCGGATTGTGGGCGAGTTCTTCGGTGTTGTACACGCCGAGAAGAACGAGGGGGACCTCGGCGATCTGCCGTGAAATGAAGTGAAACAGGTCCAGGCCCGAGGGATCGCTCCAGTGGAGGTCGTCGAGCACGACCAGAAGCGGTGTCCTCTTGCTCAACCCCCGGAGCAATTCGGTGAAGTTCCAATGGATGCGTGTTCTGAGCTCGTCGGGACCGACCGGCGTAAGGACAGAATCCGAAGTACCGCCAACACGCAGCCCCGGTACCACGATTGAGAGCTCTTCCCCGCCTCCCCGGCTCAACACCGATAAGGTGGCGTCGTCCATCTCCCGCAGCCTCGGGAAAAAGGCGTTTGACCAGAGTCCGTAGGGAACGCTGGCGTCCATGCGATACGCCTGGCCGCTGACCGTGTCGAAGCCGAGGCGGGCCCCTTCTTCGATCACAGCCGAGGCCAAGCGAGACTTACCCGTGCCCGTATCGCCCTTGAGAAAAACCGCCGCTCCCTTACCCTCCTTTGCCGCGGTGAGCGTGTTGCCGAGGACCTCGAGTTCGTGCGTTCGGCCCACGAGGGGTCGTGATGGCAGGACGTTGGGCATTTTGCGTTTTAGGTGGCTCGAGGATTTCTCAAGGTTTCTTGCGAGAGCTTCGAGCACAAGTGGCTGGGCGCCAGGGTGTGTGATTGGCGCACGCGCTGCTCGTCCAACCGACGCCCACCGAGGACCGGGGTGTTGCCCCACTGGATTTTTCCTTCAAGGGTCGCCACCCTCATGCAGGGCCCCCCCCTCGAACGATTCGCTTCGAGTGCGTGGGAAAGGACACGACTCCCTGTCCCTTCCTTCGGTTCGGGACTTGTTCAGACGCAGCATGAAACCGGAGGATGATGCCGATGGGTAGTCCGATGGGTAGTCCGATGCGTGATCCGACGGAGGATGCCGTGGAGCGCGTTCGATTGGCGCCGGGGTTCACGGTGTCCCGGGTGTCTACGGGACTTTGGCAGATCGCGGACATGGAACGCGGCGGGAATACGCTTGATCCCGACCTGACGTCGGCTGCGCTGGTTCCCTATTTCGATGCGGGCTTGACGACGTTTGCCATGGCGGACCACTACGGCTCTGCCGAAGTGATCGCCGGCCGATTCCGGGAAAGCCACGCGCGCGGTGCCGAGGCGCAACTTCTTACGACGTGGGTGCCTGAACCCGGGCCGATCAGTTTCGAGGACGTGCGCGCCGCAGTCCAACGGTCCATGGACCGCTTGAGAACCGACCGAATCGACCTCCTGCAGTTCGATGCGTGGAGTTATTCGGACCCAGCCTGGCTCGATTGCCTCTTCTGGCTTCAGGACTTGAAGGAGGAAGGGCTCATCGGCCACCTCGGCCTCGCTAATTTCGACACGGCCCATCTCCGCATCGCCGTGACCAGTGGCATCGATATCGTTTCCAACCGAATCTCCTACTCTCTTATCGATCAGAGGGCCCGAAGCGGTATGGCCGATCTCTGTGACAAGCACGACGTCAAACTCTTGGTGGTCGGAACATTGGCCGGGGGTTTTCTCACGGAACGCTGGAGGGGGGCGCCCCAGCCCGAGCTGGCGGAGTTGACCACCTGGTCGGAAGCGAAATACTGGCGCTTCATCCAAGCAGCCGGCGGATGGGAAGCCTTCCAGCACATCCTCGAGTGTCTGGCGGGCATAGCCGCCAAGCACGACGTCTCCATCGCCAACGTGGCATGTCGCTACATGCTCGATCTTCCTGCCGTGGGTGCGGTCATCCTCGGAGCGAGGGTCGGAGAAACGGAGCACATTCAGGACAACTTGAGGATCTTCGGACTTTCGCTCACGAAGAAAAATCGATCGGATATCCAATACGCTCTGACCAGGCTCGATCCCCTCCCCGGCGACTGTGGGGACGAATACCGCAAGCCCCCTTTCCTCACGGCGACAGGTGAACCGGACCGCGACCTCGAAGCATTCCCACGACCCTACAAGACGAAGCGGGGCCGTAATCGTCGGGCCATGGTTCTCACCGGCACGGCCTGGGAAGAGACCGCTGGGTTCAGCCGAGCGGTACGCCACCTGGATTACGTCTGGATCTCGGGCACGACCGCGACGCACCGGTCACGTTCGATCGGGGGGCAGGACCCCGAGGCGCAAGCCCACTTCGCGATCGACAAAATAGAGGGGGCGCTCCGATCTATGGGAGCACGACTCGAGGATGTGGTGCGCACGCGCGTGTATATTCGAGATACCTCGATGTGGGAGGCGGTAGCCCGGGTACATGGAGAGCGATTCGGTCACATACTCCCGGCGAATACGATGATCCAGGCGGGTCTCATCGGTGACGAGTCCCTGGTCGAGATCGAAGCGGAGGCTGCGGTAGCATGATCAGGATCACCGGGTACAGCGACGATTGGCCAAAGCGGTTTGCGGAAATCCGAGACTGCCTGTGCTCCGAGTTGGTGGATGATGGCGTGGACTTCGAGGTGGAGCATTTCGGGAGTACAGCCGTCCCGGGACTCGCGGCGAGGCCGTTGCTCGATCTCTGCGTGGTCGTTGAAGACGCCTCTCACCTGCCCGCCCTTCTGGGCGGGCTCGACCGGTTGGGCTACGTCTACGAACCGGCTCAAGGTGTGCCCGGGCTAGAAACCTTTCGGCGCAAGGGGCCGGATGTGCCATTTCTCCCGCACAAGAGGGATTTCTCGCCTCATCATCTCTACGCGTCGGTCCGGGATTCCCCGGACCTCGCCCGACACCTGGCGTTCCGTGACCAACTCATACACGACTCCGGGGACAGGTCCGCTTACGCCAAGCTGAAGATCGATCTCGCTCCGCACGCCGATGCCGCGGGGTACGTGCAGGCGAAGACCGAGTTCATCCAGTCCATTTTGGACCGCATCGCTGGGTAGACCCCCGAGGACCGATCGGTCTGCGATGGGTTTCTAAATGACGTCGAGAAGCTCGATCTCGAAGATCAGCGTTGCGTTGGGTCCGATGTCACTTCCGGTTCCCCGGGAGCCGTAGGCCATGTCCGAGGGAATGACGAAGCGGTAGTGGCTTCCCACGGTCATCAGTTGAAGGCCCTCGCTGAAACCAGGAATAACCCCCATCACACCGAACTGGGCGGGCTGCCCTCGCGAATAGGAACTGTCGAATTCGGTTCCGTCGATGAGGGTTCCCCGGTAGTGGATCGATACCTGATCAGCGGGTGTGGGCTGTGCGCCCCCTGCCTCCCCCTCCCTGAGGACCTCGTACTGAAGCCCGCTAGCGGTGGTCGCTACCCCGTCTTTTTCGGCGTTCGACGCGAGATACGCCTCACCCTCCACCCTATTGCTTTCGGTCATGGCCTCGAACTCCGCGCTCTCTTCTTCTCGGATCAGCGTCCCGACTCGCTGTGTCACTTCGGCGAGTTCCTCGGTGGAAATCGCCGGGTCCAGCCCGTCGAGGGCATCCTCGATGCCGCGAATGAGGGCAGGCCGGTCGAGATGAGACACGGTGGGCTCGAGGGAACGGCCGATGTCCAGCCCAAAGCCGTAGCTCGCGATCTCGTCATCGGTTTCCAGGGAAGCCGTGCCGCCGGCCTGGCAGGCGGTCAGGGTCGTCAGGGCGAAGATCGCGGTCCATTTGGCACGGAGTAGCATGTGTAATCCTCATGGTGGGTCCGAACTCGGGAAGGACGAATCTATCTCGGATGTGGCGGATGGCCAACGGGGGTCCTAACCGGGCTCGGTGGCCGCTAATCCACGTGGCCCATCAGTTTGTTCACGGCTGGGCTCAGGAGCAGAGCGACAATACTCGCCGCCGCGAGGAGCGTGGCGACCGTACGGAAAAGGGCGAAGGGGGCGAGGGTCTCCAGGCTGCCCGCAACCAGTCCGGCGACCAGGGTCCCCAGGGCGGTTGCCACGAACCAAATACCCATCATCTGACCCACTCGGCCCTTGGGGGCCAACTTGGTGATGGACGAGAGCCCTACGGGGGACAGCGCGAGTTCTCCCATGGTGTGGAGGAAGTACATCACGATTAGCCACGCTGGAGAGACCGGCGAGGCCGCCGTCGCATTCGCCGCCCCCCAAGCGATGACGAAGAATCCTGCCGCCAGGCCGACGAGGCCGAAGGCGAACTTGAGGGGGATCGACGGATTGGCGTTCCGCGACGAGAGCCATACCCAAAGGGAAGCAAAAACGGGGGCGAAGATGATGATGAAGCCAGCATTCACTGACTGGAGGAAGCCGGCCGGCATGAGCCATCCGAAGACGTTTCGGTCGGTGAGATTCTGTGCGAACAGGTTCAGGGACGAGCCGGCTTGCTCGAAGCCCGACCAGAAGATCGCCGCGAAAACGAAGAGCCAGAGGATTACGACCAGGCGCTTCTTCTCCTCCCGCGTATGGCCGCCCAGGAGGAGAATGTACGCAAAGTAGATCAGAACGATGAGCAGGATGCTGCTGCCGAGCGCGGTCGCGATCTGCGTGAGCGTCAGGGGTATGACCCCTCGAGCCACCAGCCACCCGAAGAGCCCCAGGGTCGCGGCGATCCCAAAAAAAGCGCCGAAGAAACTCCGGGCCTTGGTGGTCAACTCGGCTTCGGTGGTGTGGGTCTTGAGCTGCCCGGCATCACCGAGCAACCCCCCGCCCCGTTTGAACTGGATGAGCCCGAGTACCATGCCGAAGCCCGCGGCGGAAAATCCCCAGTGCCAGTTGTACCCCTCCCCGAGAAACGAGCAAAGGAGTGGGCCGATGAGCGCGCCGAGGTTGATCCCCATGTAAAAAATCGAGAAACCGGCGTCCCGGGCTGCTCCACCTTCGGGGTAGAGATCCGCGACCATCGTGCTGACGTTGGGTTTCAGCAGGCCGGTCCCCAACACGATGAGCACCAGACCGGCATAGAAGGTCGTGGTCGTTGGAACGGCCAAGCTGAAATGGCCTGCCGCGATGAGCCAACCCCCGACGTATACGGCCTTTCGTTGCCCCCATAGGTTGTCGGCCACCCATCCGCCGGGCAGTGCCAGCAGGTAAACGAGGCCCGTGTATAATCCGTAGACGGCCGCCGCCGTACTCACGTCGAGGCCCAGGCCCGGATTCTCTCCGGTCGTGGCCGCCGTCATGAAGAGGATGAGGAGCGCCCGCATTCCGTAGTACGAGAAGCGCTCCCACATCTCCGTGAAGAACAGGGTGGCGAGCCCTCTCGGTTGTCCGAAGAACGTTTTTCCGCTTGCCGCTTGCGCCCCAGGGGCCGCGTACTCAGGGGTGGTGCTCAAAACCGCTCCAGGTCTAGAAGGCTATTGAAGGAGTACAGTGGGCCGGTGTCGTCTTCCCTGGTGGAATGCTCTCTATCTCGGCCTTGGCCCTGTCCCTGGCAAGGGCAGATTTCAGCGTCGACGATTTTCTTTGACACGGACCGCGAACATTCCCTACTCTTAGCCGTTATCCAAAGTTGATAATCCGCGCTGGTTGCAGGCTCGAGGGTTCGGGCCATCCGCGCATCTCAAGGAGCGAGGTACGATGAGGCTAGAAACGAAGGTCGGACTGCGATCGGCCACCGGAACTGCGCTGGTCACCTTGGCGTTCGCCACCCTATTGGTGCCGGGGAGTCTTGTAGCCCAGGAGTCGTCGTACGACCACGTGACCTTCACGCGCGACATCGCGCCGATTCTCCAACGTAGCTGCCAGACTTGCCACCGTGAGGGTGGGGTCGCGCCGATGACCCTCGTGACCTACCAGCAAGTGCGCCGCTACTCGAGCCGGATCGTATATCGGACGGGCCTCCGTGACGTCGCTGGGGCCATGCCGCCCTGGTACGTGGAGAAGGACATCGGGATCCAGCACTTCAAGAATGACCCCTCGTTGAACGATCTAGAGGTAGCCCAGATCGCGGCGTGGGTGGAGAACGGGATGCCCGAGGGGGATCCGGCGGACATGCCTCCGCCGAGAGTATTCCCCAACGACGAGGTCTGGATCGCGGGTGAGCCCGACCTGATCGTCAAGACGAAGGAGATCCTCGTCAAGGCTGGGGCGCCCGACTGGTGGGGCGAGATCGAGAGCGTGGCGACCGGTCTCACCGAGGATCGTTGGGTGGCCTCGGTGGAGATCAAGGAGGTCAACGACATCGACAGCCGCAGTGGGAACGACGACCGGCAGACCGTTGGCAGACGGTACGTCTTCCATCACATGATCTGGAGCACGCGGGTCATCGACGAGGGCCAGGACACTGGCCAGTTCGCCGAAAGAGGCGAGGGCGCCGTGGGTTGGCCCGTCCACGAGGTCGGGCGCAATCCGGACATGTTCGCGCCGGAGGCGGGGCGGCTGCTGAGGGCGGGCTCTAGCGTCGTGTCCAACTCGATTCACCTGCACTCGAATGGCGTAGACACGCGCGCTCACCTCGAGATCGGATTCCGCTTCCATCCGAAGGGCTACGAGCCGCAGTACCGGCGAGCGGGCTTGGGACTCGGAAACGGGGTCGACATCGATATCAGGGGAAACCAGAAGGATCAGGAGCTCCACGCTTACCGCACGTTGAACCAGCACACTAAGATCGTCACCTTCGAGCCACATCTGCACGCGCCCGGCGCTCGCATGTGCCTGGAGGCCATCTGGGGCTACAACGTCGAGACGCTCTCCTGCGTGGGGTACGACCACAACTGGGTGCGCGGCTACGCGTATGCCGACGACGCGGCACCGCTTCTGCCGAAAGGCACGATCCTCCACATCGTCGGCTACATGGATACCACGAAGGACAACATCAACATTGCGGACCCCAGAAACTGGCAGGGAGCGGGCAATCGGTCCGTCACCAACATGTTCATCGACCTCGGAATGCGGGTTTCGATGACGGATGAACAGTTTATTCAGGAGATGGCGAAGCGCAGAGAGGTGCTCAATCTGACCGCAAACGATCACGTGATCGGGTGTCCGCTGTGCACCGTCCTGCCGGTGGAGGAGGGGGAAGAGGAGGGCAGTAGGTGAGGCGCTTACTTCTCGCCGCGTTGACCCTGCTTTTGAGTCACCAGAGCGTAGGTGCGCAGACCAGCTATTCCCGGGGCCAGAACGTCGCTCCCGGGTACGAGGGGTGGGAGCAGAACGAGGACGGATCCTTCAACTTCCTGTTCGGCTACCTGAACCGGAACTGGCTCGAAGAGATCGACGTCCCGGTGGGACCGGACAACATGATCTCCCCCGGCCCGGCTGATCAGGGCCAGCCGACCCATTTTCTGCCGCGGCGTAACCGGTTCACTTTCAGAGTGCGTGTCCCGGCCGACTTCGGCGATCAAGAGATGGTGTGGACGCTCACGACCAAAGGCGTCACGGAGTACGCCTACGCGTCGCTCCGTCCCGATTACAAGGTCGACAACATGGTGATCGCCTCCGAGACGGGGGCGCTCGGCGCGGGGACGAGCAGCCCCGAGACGAGGTCGAACGTGGTGCCTGTCCTCCGGATCATCGGGGACAGAGAATTGACCGCGCGGGTCGGCCAACCGCTCACGCTCGTGGCCGAGGTGACGGACGACGGGCTCCCGAGACGCAGGCGAAACCGCCAGTCGGCCGCTGCTGCCGATTCGGCCTTCGCTGCCGCCACCGCGTCGGTCGCTGCCGATGCGTCTTCGTCGACTGATGCGGCGGCCGACAGTACGGAGGACACCGGACCGAGGCTGTCCGCACGGGCGCTGAGGCCCCCGTCCAGGGTCACGGTGGGCAAGGTCGTGGGCCTACACCTGTCGTGGTTCGTTTACCGGGGCCCCGAAGGCCTCCATCCCGGGCCTGAAAAGGTGACCTTCGATCCCATCCAGGTGAAGGTATGGGAGGATACGCGTGCGGCGGCGAACTCGCCCTGGGGGCCCCTGTGGATTCCGCCCGACCTGCCCGAAGACGGGCGGTGGGAGGTTCAGGTCGTCTTCGATGAGCCGGGCAGGTATGTGCTTCGGGCTCGCGCGGACGATGGGGCTCTGTTCGCCGACCAGGACGTGATCGTGAACGTTACCACCCTTCTCAACTGACCGACCACTCAACTGGCCAGCCACTCAAATGGCCAGCCACCTTGAAGCGCTGACCGAGCGTTCCGCATTGAAGGGAGCCTCACGGATGCAGAAGGTCGTGGGCCGGCTCGCCCGGCGTGGTGTATTCCTTGCGCTGATCGTTTTGGTCGGCTCCTGCGGCGCAGAGAGCGACGGCGAGATGTCACGGTCCGCCGATGGCGCAGAGGTCGAAATCACCACCTTCGTGGGAGCTGGAGTCCAGCTGGAGTTCGGTGGCGTGGTGATTCACGTCGATCCCTGGAGCAGGGGGGACTATTCGGACGCGGAGCCGGCCGACCTGATATTGATCACCGATACGCCCGGAGACCACCTCGACCCCGACCTGATCCAAGAGCTTCGTAAGCCCGGGGCCCCCGTCGTGCTTCCCTCCACTCCCCAAGACGCGAGGGACGATGGATCGCGCGACCGGCTCTTGAGAGTCCGCGACGGCATCGTCATGAACAACGGGGACCGGATGACCTTTCCAGGCGTGTCCGTGGAGGCTCTTCCGATGTACGACCTCATCCCGGGCGATCCGTTCCACGCGAAGGGCGAAGGAAACGGATACGTCATCACGTTCGGCGGTAAACGGATCTACTTGTCCGGCGTCACAGAGTGTATTCCCGAGATACAGGCCCTCGAAGACATCGATATCGCGTTCATTCCGATGAACCTGCCCAACGGCAGGATGCCGCCGTCGGCCGCTGCGGATTGTGTGAAAATCTTCAGGCCTACGGTCGTCTATCCCTATCACTACCGGGAGAGGCCGATCGATGAGTTCGTTGAGGCTCTACGGGGGGAGCCCGATATCGAGGTGCGCGTGCGGGACTGGTATCCCTCATAGTGCGGTTTCCAAGTCACTTTTGGGGCACCACACTTAGGACTCCCGGGGCAGGGCCACACTCACGAACCTCCGGAGGATCGCCTCGGTGTCAGGCGTTTCCGGCGTCGCGGCCGAGAATTCCTCGAGCGTGTCGTGCCCAGCGAGCGACAGATACGCCGGATATTGAGCGATTCGCGTGATGATCCCCTCTCGGTCCAGCTCCGGGTGGAACTGTGTGCAGTAGATGGGCTTGCCATCGAAGCGGAAGGCTTCATTCTCCACGCTGGCGCTCGACGCGAGAAGCGTAGCTCCCTCGGGGAGTCTGGTAACAATATCCTCGTGGCCGATCTGAACCTGAAAACGTTCGCCGAGAGGGGCGAACACGGGGTCCTTTTTTCCTTCGGGTGTCAGGTCGAGCCAATGGGTCCCGACCTCAGCGAGGCCGTGGTCCGTGACCACCTCACCGCCCATCGCTCTGGCCATGGCTTGAAACCCCCAGCAAGAAGCGAACGTGGGCTTGGACGTTTCGTGTAGCTGACGCATGGTTTCGAGTGCGGCGGGAAGCCAAGGCCCACCCTTGGCGACCGAGTAATCGCCACTTCCACCAAGGAGGACCACGTCGACTTCGCCCAATTCGTGAGGGGAGGGAACGCCGCTCAAGAGGTCGAAGATGCGAATCCGGTCGGGAGCGCACCGTAGAGAACGGGAGAAGCTCTGAATTTCGTGCTCCCTCATGGGGTCGTCCGCGTTACGGACCTGAAGGAGCAGAAAGCTGGGCTGGCGGGTCATAGGGAGGGGAATATCGATCCAACGGCGGCGGGACAGAAGGGGGGGGCGTGCCCATGAACGGCACGCCCCCTTTTCCGTTAATCCCGAGGCGCGCGGTGCTCAGTGGCCCTGTACGACCTCGTTGCGCAGGATACCTATGCCCTCGATCTCGACCTCGTAGACATCGCCCGGCTGCATCGCGCGGGTGTTGCCCATCGTGCCGGACCAGATCAGATCGCCCGGCTCGAGGGTGAAGTACGTGGATATGTAGCTGACCAGATAGTTCATATCGAAAATAAGATCGGAGCTGTTCTCTCCCTGTCGTACTTCGCCGTTGAGGCGGCCCTCGATCTGGAGGTTCGTGTAGTCCAGGCCCGCGACCAGGACCGGACCCACGGCGTTGAACCCCCGGGTACCTTTCGCACGGACCCACTGGACGTCGGTTCCCTGCCAGGCGCGCTCGGTTACGTCGTTCCCAGCCGCCACGCCGAAGATATAGTCCGGCGCATCTTCCGGACTCACGTTCACGGCACGCTTACCGATCACGACGACCATCTCTGCCTCGTAGTGGAGATTTTCGGAGCCCACAGGCCGTACGATGTACTCACCGGGCCCGATTATCGAGCTCGCGGGCACGGTGAACAGGCCCGGGTATTGCGCAGGCGTGCCGCTGATGCTGCTGCGGAAGTTGAGCGCGGTCATGAAGACGAGGGTCGGATCGACCGGGGCCTTCATCGTCACGGCAGACTCCATGGTGGTCCGCCCCGTCCGCGTTCCCCCGAGGTAAGGAGCGTCGCTGAGTTGGTGAATCGTGGAGCCCTCCAACTCTCCCCACGAGATATCCCCGGCCTGTTCGTATCGCACGTAGCTCGTCTGGGCGCTGGCTGCGTCGGCAATTGCCACCGTCGCGATGACCGTGAGCATGCGCAACGCCGCAATGCGCTTCATGAACTACCTCCTATGGCGTACCTCACGCCTCTCTCCACCCGTGTATGCCGGAAGGCTTTTCCGGGAAGGACGGATAACTCCCTCGCAACCGTAGGTCGCGGGCTCGGGGCCGTCAAGATGATGCAGGACCTATCGGACCTGGGGCCCTCCGACGCGATTGTCCGGGACGAATCGGTCGCGGGCGGGCATCACCACCGCCGGCAGGGTCTGGGCGTTCATGACCGCATCCTCCGGGATGATTTCATTGAGAAAGAGGATGTACGCGGCGACCGCGTAGACTTCGTCGGCGGTGAGCGACCCCGGGAACGTCATGGGCATGGCGCGGTTCACGTAGTCGAAGATAGTGGTGGCGTACGGCCAGTAGTTTCCGATCGTCTTGCGGATCCCTCGGGTTTCGCCAAACGGAAAACCGTCGCGAGGCTCACGGCCCACTAACGCAGCGTTCGGACCCTCCTGCCCGGTGAGGCCGTGGCAACCTACACACTGGACGTTGTACACCGCCTTGCCCTCGGCGACCGACCCGCTCCCAGCAGGGGCACCCGCCCCGTCCGGTCCAAAATCGATGTCGAGCAGCGCGATCTCGGCGGCTGTCGCGTCCCGGCCGATGGAGAAAGAGCTCGGCCACTCGGCGGTACCCGACGCGATGGTGCCTCCCTCTCCATTCGGGGTGTCCGGCATGCATCCGTACGTTACGAGAGTCGTGCCGACCAGCAGGCCCACAAGGGCGAATCGCCTCAGCTTTGACTCTTCCGCCGGGTGGCTCTGTCCGAGCCGAATCACCCCCCGTCTCCCTGAGCGAAGAACACGCGACCGTCCGGCTCGACCCTCCACGGCCGGATGCTGTTGTAGTGGTAGGAGGTGCCCTCGCCGCGGGCCGCTATCTGAGTTTCCAGATCCGGTTGCACGTAGCCCGTCTCGTCGATCGCGCGGCTCATGAGAAGAGCCTCACCACCGTCCCAGTTCCAGACATGCCGGAAGCGGGTGGTGCACTTGGAGAGGATGGGCTCCTGAAGCTGAGCCGGCGCCCAGTTGCGTCCGCCGTCCGTGCTCACCTCCACCCGCGTGATGCGTCCCCGGCCGCTCCACGCGAGGCCTCGGATCTCCCACCAACCCCGCTCGGGAAGTACGTAGGGATAGGCCGGAAAGGTGATGGTCGACTTGGCGTCCATCACGAAGCTGAACTGCCGTGCCGTGCCGTCGTCGAGTGGGTCCGTGTACTTGGAGGTCTCGTCGCGCGTCATGGACGGGCGGTCGGAAAGCTCGAGGCGGCGGATCCATTTGACCTGGGCGTTGCCCTCCCATCCGGGAAGGAGCAACCGCGCGGGATAACCCTGGGCCGGACGGATCGCCTCCCCGTTCTGGCCATAGGCGATCATGGCGTCGTCCAAGGCCTTCTCGAGCGGAATGCTGCGGGACATGACGGCCGCGTCCCCACCCTCGGCCAGCACCCAACTCGCCCCCCGGCCGACCCCGACCTCACGCAGCAGTGTGGCCAGAGGCACCCCAGTCCACTCACTCGTGCTGAAAAGGCCGTCGATTTGGCCGGGGGAGCGTTCTGGATTGGCGTTTCGGTTATAAGCTGCGCCGCCGTTTCCGGAGCACTCTATGAAACAGAGCCGAGACTCGGCGGGAAATCGCTTCAGGTCATCGAGCGTGAAGGTCATCGGTCGATCCACCATCCCGTGGATCAGGAGCTCGTAACGGTCGGGGTCGATGGCTGGGACCCCGGCATGGTGCCGCTCGAAGTGGAGATCCGCCGGAGTGATGATGCCAGGGAGTTCTTCGATCGGGGTCCTGGACGAGGACGTCACGGCTGGATTGCCCATGCGCCGCCGGGGTTGCTCTCCAGGTGCCCGTTGGCCCAACACACTCGTGGGCGCCCCCATCATCTTGGTGGGATCCGCCTGTGCCGTCTGCGGGCCTGCGGATTCCTCTGCCACCGTGAGCGCGTCGGCCTGGGTCTTCAGCAGGCCCCCGGCGATCAGCCCTCCCGTGGCTCCCAACATCGCGCGTCTCGAGATGCTGCCCATCGGTCGACTCCTTGACTTCGGGGGGTTCTGAAACAGGGCACTCTCCAAGGGACACAACCTCTAACCGGATGCATGCCGTACAGCAAGCGGCCCTTTCATCGGATGAGAGCCGGAGGGACGCATACGTTCGAGGTCGAGCCCATCCGGTGCGGGAGGCATGCCATCTCTCCCGAGGGGTTGCCGAGTTGACTCAACCCCAGCCGCCGACGATCATACCCTCATGCGACGCTCGTCATCCGAAAGGTTGTTGTCCTGTCTCCTGCTCCTCATCCTCGGAGCGTTGGGTACCGGCCTCCCGTCCCACAGTCACGGGGTGCCTGGAGACGACGTCATCGAACTCGTCGCCCCCGACCACCACGGACACGGGGTCATCCTGACGGAGCAGACGGACCGACTCCGGACGGTGACTGTTCCACATGCCATGCCCGCCGGAACGACGACGATCGCCGATCGTCCGGTGTTGGTCGCGGCTTCGGACCCGCCCCCCCAGGGCGAGCTTCCACACGAGCGCGCTCCTCCTTCCACCTCCCCACGCGCACCCCCCCTCCCCATCTAATTACCGAGCGCCCTCCGGCGCCCGGACCCCAAGCCGTACATCCGTGAAATAAAGACGCTTCGGCGCCCATCCCACTGCGGCTGGTGCCGAACCGGCACATGAACCCGGAGTCAAGCTCGTGAGCTATACGACCAAGATCCTCTTGCTGGTGGCCGCCCTCGCTTTCCTGCCCGCCACCGTAGCGGCCCAGGAACCCACGAGGCGGGTAAGTCTGGAGGAAGCCCTCCGGCTCTTCGCTGCCAACAACCCAGAGCTCCGCCTGGCACGGTCCCGGCGGGCGGAAGCGGCGGGCCTCGCGCGGCAGGCGAATGCCTTCCCAAACCCGACAGCAACCGTCACACATGAACCTCTCTCCCGGGACGGCCAATCCTACTCTGAGACGTATTTGACCCTCAGCCAACGCTTCGAACTGCCAGGGGAGCGCAGCGCCCGGGCTGCGGTAGCGAACCGGGTTCTAGGGGCTGCCGAGGCGCGCATGCGGGCCGACAGTGCCCGCCTCGGCTTCGCCGTGAAACACGCCTTCGTAGAGGCGGCTATGGCCGAGGAGCGCCTGGCCATATCGGAGAGAGTCACCGGAGTCTTTCGGCTGGGCGCTCAGAGCGCGGCGGTGCGAGAGGCCGAGGGGGATATTTCCCGCTACGAGCTCCGGCGCCTCGTCGTAGAGCGCACACGCTACGAGAACCGGCTGGCCGAGGCTCTGCTGGCCGTTTCGGCCGCCCGAAGATCCCTGGCCCTCCTGATTCTCCTCGAGACGGAAGCTGCGGAGGCAGCCCCCAGGGACCCACTAGGCGTTTCGCCCCCCGAGCCGACTCTGGACCGCGTCTTGGAGGATGCCCTTTCTCGGCGACAGGAAATCATGGCGGCACGTTCGGAGGTGGAGGCCGCTCAGGCGGGGGTCCGCCTCGCTCGAGCAGAGCGGATTCCCGACATCACGGCCACCGGCGGATCGAAGCGACAGTCCGACGGCTTCCGTGGCTTCTTCCTGGGGGTTTCCATCCCCCTCTCCTTGTTCGACCGGAGCGCTGGAGCCGTAGCGGCCACCGAAGCACAGGTCCGGTCCGCCGAGGAGCGTCTGGCACTGACCTCGCGGCAAGTGGAGAACGATCTGCGCCGGACGATCGAGGTGTATCGGAGCCTCCGTGGCCGGACCGAGTTCCTGGAGGAGGACTCCCTGGATGAGGAACCGGATCTCCTTCAGATCGCCCAAGTGGCGTACGACGCCGGGGAGATGGATCTCGTGCAACTCCTGGACGCTGCCGAGGCGCTTTGGGACGCGCGGACAGCCCGGGCGCGCCTCAAAGGCGACCTGTGGACTGCCTACTATGACCTCGAACGGGCGGTGGGCGGCTTCGACACCCCCGCCGGTCCGGGGACGACTTCGACGGAGATTGGACGATGATCGCCAAGAGGGTTGAATCCAAGCTCGAGACGCTGACGGCCGCGACGCTCGCCATGGTCCTGCTGGCTAGCGGCTGCAACGACGCGGAGGTCGAGCTCGAAGCGGAGATCGGTGCGGTGGTGGTGACTCAGTGGAATGACTCCACGGAGCTCTTCCTTGAATATCCCCGGGTGGTGGCCGGGGAACAGACGGGTAACTGGGCCGTCCACCTCACCGATATGGAGGACTTCAAGCCCATCCGCTCCGGGACTCTGACGGTCCACTTCGTGAGTGACCAGGTCGGGGCCGAGACATTCCGAGTGGATGCTCCGATTCGGGACGGGATCTTCATCCTGGATCCGGTAGTGCGGCAGCCGGGTGTCTACCGCGTGGAACTGGAGCTCACCAGCCCACAGGTCAACAGCCGGCATACACTCGCGCGGGTCCGCGTCTACTCCAGTGTCGAGGAGGCTCTCGCGGCCGAGGTGGTGGAGGACGAGGGTGGGATCGCCTTCTTGAAGGAACAGCAGTGGGTCATCCCCTTTGCGGTTCACCCGCTGAAGGAGCACGAAGTCCAGCGCACCGTCACGGCTCCCGCCGAGATCGTCCCGCCCGATGGCGCGCTTGTCGAGGTCAGCGCGTTGGTGGACGGGATCGCACCCGCTGATGAGAACCGGGACGCGCCATCGGTGGGCGAGAGGGTTCGTGAGGGACAGATTCTCGTTGTCCTTGCTCCTACCGCTCAAGGCGGCGGGTTCGCCCGATCGCGCGGCGCAGTGGAACGGTTGCAACGCGAGGTGGAGCGGAGCGAACGGCTTTTCGCGGCGGGGGCCATCGCCGGCAGGCGCCTCGAGGACTCCCGTCACGACCTGGAGATCGCTCGGGCCGAGCTGGACGCCATCGGGGGGGTGACGGAGGGCGCCTACCGACTGAGTCTGCGGGCCCCGATCTCCGGGGTGATCGCCCGGCGAAGCTTTTTGCCCGGGGGGCGTGTCGAGGCGGGCCAGCCCCTCTTCACGATCCTGGATCCCGCCAGGGCGTGGCTCCGCGTCCAGATGTCTGCCGCGACGGCAACGAAAGTCGCCAACGGTAGCGGAACGACGTTCACCACGGAGGACTCAAACGACGTCTTCCACACGTCCCGACTCCTGTCGGTGGGATCGGTCCTGAACCCTCAGACGCGGACCGTGCCCGTCGTGTTCGAGGTGGCTGAGGCCGGAGGGCTCTTTGCCTTCGGCCAGCTGGCTCAGGCGACCGTACCCATCGGCGGCGTGGTGACGGGCATAGCCGTTCCGAACGAGGCCATCCTGGATGACAACGGGACCCCGGTGGCCTACGTGCAGACCGGCGGAGAGACTTTCGCACGTCGGATCCTCACGCTCGGGGAACGCGACGGCATTCGAACGCAAGTGCTGGCAGGGCTCAGCCTCGGGGAGATGGTTGTGACCGTGGGCGCCTATCAGGTCCGGCTCGCCTCACTGGCTGGCGGTGACTTCGCCGGCGGCCACGCCCACTAGAGGGGACGACGATGCTAGACCGTATGATCCGCTGGTCCATCGACAATCGCTTCTTCGTGTTGGTCGCGGCCGGCCTCCTTCTGGTGGCCGGAACCATCACCGCTGTTCGTATGCCCGTGGACGTTTTCCCGGATCTTACGGCCCCCACGGTAACCGTCCTGACGGAAGCCCACGGGATGGCGCCCGAGGAGGTGGAGACGCTTGTCACCTTCCCGATCGAGACGGCGGTGAACGGCGCCACCGGGGTGCGCCGAGTGCGCTCTGCCACTTCGCAGGGGATCAGCATCGTCTGGGTGGAATTCGACTGGGGTACCGACATCTTCCGGGCCCGTCAGATCGTAAACGAAAAGCTTCAGCTCGTCGCAACGGGTCTCCCGGGTGGGGTGGGAAACCCAACACTGGCCCCGATCTCGTCCATCATGGGCGAAATCATGCTCATCGCGGTGACGGGAGACGCGTCCGTGTCCCCTATGGACATGCGTTCGGTGGCCGACTGGACGATCCGCCGACGTCTTCTCGCGGTGCCGGGAGTGGCGCAGGTAGTCCCCCTGGGGGGAGAGGTGAAGCAGTACCAGATCATGGTCGACCCTGTGCGGATGGAGGCCTTCGGCGTGACGCTCGAAGACGTACTGCGGGCGGCCGAGGGGTCCAATGTGAATGCATCCGGCGGCGTGTTCATGGAGCGGGGACAGGAATACCTCATCCGTGCGACCGGGCGCGTCCGACACGTCGACGACATCGCCCAGACCGTGTTAGCCGTACGGGAGGGCACGCCCGTCACCATTGGCGACGTGGCCGACGTGAGGATCGGGCCTGCCACCCGCCTGGGTGAAGGATCGGCCAATGCCAGCCCCGCCGTCATCCTTACGATCCAAAAACAACCCAACACGAACACGCTGGAGCTCACAGAAAGAATCGACCGGGAACTGGCTGACATCGAGCGGAGCCTCCCGCCCGGAATGGTGATCAACAGAGGCATTTTCCGGCAGGCCACCTTCATTGAGACCGCGGTGGGAAACGTCATGGAGGCGCTCCGTGACGGATCGATCCTCGTTGTCCTCATCCTCTTCCTGTTCCTCTGGAGCTTCCGAACCACCTTCATCTCGGTGGTGGCCATCCCACTCGCGCTGATCACTGCGGTGTTGGCGCTCAAGATGCTGGATATCACCATCAACACCATGACCCTGGGCGGTATGGCTATCGCCATCGGAGCACTCGTGGACGATGCGGTCATCGTGGTCGAAAATGTCTTCCGGCGCCTGAGAGAGAACCGCCTAATGCCTGAAGAGGAGCGCAGACCGGTCAACACGGTGGTTTTCGAAGCGTCGAAGGAGATCCTGACCAGCATCGTCATCGCCACGCTGATCATCATCGTGGTGTTCGTGCCGATCCTCTTCCTTTCGGGGATAGAGGGTCGCATGCTGCGGCCCCTTGGACTGGCCTACATCGTCTCGATCCTGGCGTCCTTGGTGGTGGCGCTCACGGTCACGCCAGCTCTCTCCGCCTATCTCCTGTCGCGCTCGAAGGCCATCGAGAAGGAAGAGGAGACCTGGACCGTGCGAACGCTGAAACGTGCTTACGCGGCAATGCTACATCCTGCGCTTGGGCATCCAGGCCTCGTGATGACAGGTGCCGCTGCTCTCGCAATGGCGGCGTTGGCGGTCCTTCCGTTTCTGGGTCGCTCCTTTCTGCCGGAGTTCCAGGAGGGCTCGCTGGTGATCAGCGCCCTCACTGTTCCCGGCACATCTCTTGACGAATCCGACGCCCTCGGCCAAAGGATCGAGCGGATCCTCCTTGCCCACCCCGCGGTTGTGGAGACGGCTCGCCGCACCGGCAGAGCCGAACTCGACGAGCACGCCCAGGGGGTCAACGCCGCCGAGATCGACGCGCGCCTCGACCTGGGCGACTATGAATACGACGCGATCCTGGAAGAGCTCCGCGCAGCGCTGGCTGCCGTACCAGGAACCCAGATCACGATCGGCCAGCCCATCGGCCACCGGATCGACCACATGCTGTCGGGGACGCGGGCCAGCATCGCCGTGAAGATCTTTGGGCCTGACCTCTATGAGCTTCGACGGCTGGCCAGGCAGATCGAGACCATAGCCGAGGGAGTCGAGGGCACGGTGGACGTCGCCATGGAGCAACAGGCCGACGTCCCCCAGATCCGCGTGGATATGAAGCGACTCGCCATGGCGCGCTTCGGCGTGACTCCCCAGCACCTGGCCGAGGCGGTCGACGTCGCGTTTGCCGGCGAGGTGGTCTCTCAGGTCTTGGAGGAGCAGCGGGCGTTCGATCTCGTGGTCCGCTTCGCCCCGGAGTACAGGGGGAGCCTCGAGGCCGTGCGTGACGCGCGGATCAACACGCCTGTCGGCTCGGTCGTCACATTGACGACGCTGGCCGACGTTCGTTTCGACATGGGCCCCAACGCCATCTCCCGTGAGGACGTTCAGCGGAAGATCGTGGTCCAGTCGAACGTTGCGGGCCGGGACGTGGGGAGCGTGGTGGAGGACATTCGGGAGCGAGTGCAGGCGGAGGTGGATCTGCCCTCGGGCTACTATATCGAGTACGGTGGCCAGTTCGAAGCCGCGGGTGACGCCACCCGCACCATTGGCCTCATGAGCCTGCTCTCCCTGGCTGCCATCTTCCTGCTCCTCTTCGTCGAGTTCGGCTCCATACGGCAGGTGCTCCTGGTGATGGTGAATCTGCCACTGGCCCTGGTGGGTGGGGTACTCGCCGTGTGGCTCACCAGTGGCGTGCTCAATGTCGCGACGCTGGTGGGCTTCATCACCCTCTTCGGAATCGCCATCCGGAACGGGATCCTCATGGTGAGCCACTATAACCACCTGCTCGAGGAGGGCGTGCCGCTTCGGGAAGCCGTAGTCCAGGGCTCCATGGAACGGTTGAGCCCGATCATGATGACGGCCCTCACCGCGGGACTGGCCCTCCTGCCTCTGGCGCTGTCCGGAGGGGAGCCAGGAAACGAGATCCAGAGTCCGATGGCGGTAGTTGTGCTGGGCGGAATCCTCACCTCACTGGCTCTGAATATGGTGGTGGTGCCCGTGCTGTTCCTCCGGTATGGAGCGGTGAAAAAGGCCGGTGGTGAGCCGCGGGTTGCTTAGCGTCCTGCCGTCACAGTCGCGACCTCGGGAACTCCTCGTGGTAGCGGCCGACGGCGTCCATGGCCCCACAGATATAGAGCGCGACGTCTCGTATGCGGCGAATCTAGCACCGGGGTGCTCACCGGCTACTACCAACTACCAAGGCCGAGCAAGGGGGGCACCAAGTAACGCGTCCCTCTGCTACATCACCTCCGGCCGTCTGGCAGCGTACAGCGTGATGGTGCCGACCGGCGTTGCTATCTCATCGCGCCGTTCGACTGCCTCGAAGCCGGCGGCGGCGATGAGGGCTGGCAACGCACCACGCACATTGTCCCTGGTCGTTTCAAAACCGTCGAGGAGCTGAACCAGGTAGAACAGCGCTCGCATGATGCTGTTTTGCGGTTTTCCAAAATCGGCCACGTGTAATTCTCCGCCCGGCTTGAGCACGCGGAAGACTTCATGCATCGTGCGCACCTTGGAGTCGCTGGTCAGGTGATGAAACAGGAGGCTCGTGACGACGCGGTCGAACTCCCCATCCTCGTACGGAAGATCGGTTGACAGACCCTGATCGAGTTGAATCTCCAGGCCCTGCCGGTCCGCTTTGGCTTGCGCCAGAGCGAGCACCTTCGGATCGCCATCCAGGCCTACTATCTCGGCTTCCGGATGCGCCGATTTAACCATGAGCGTAAGCGTAGCGGTGCCGCACCCGAGGTCCAGCACGCGATGACCGCGTAACATGCTTGCCTGTTCGATGAGCCGGTTCTTGAACGTCTTCTCCCGCATCGTCCAGCGCATGACGCCATCATACAGCGGGGTCAAGCGATCATACGCCAAGGCCGGCACGTAATCGGGTTCGGTCGTAGTCATGTTCATATACCTCCCGCGACGCCCCAGAAATATCTGCGTCAGGTTTTCCCGGAGCCGATCGGTGTCAGGCAGGGTGACTGCTTCGCCTCAACGGCCGGGAATCTCGAGCGTGGCTCGATCACGAATATTGAACGTGAACGCGACAGTGTGCACTTCGTCCTCATCACCCTTTCGAAAGCTCAGCACGGACTCGTACTCGCCGGCTTCCCTGAAAATGTGCTGGGTCTGGTAAAGACCGGGATCGCGGCGTGCACCTCTCACCTGGAATGGTCCGAATTCCTCACCGTCGTGCGTGATAATGACCTCGGCGTCTTCCAGGGCCTGGTAGGGTTCTTGGTCAGCCAGGGAGTTGATGCGCCATCTCAAGAACTGCAGCTCCTCGGTGAGTGCGGGCTCCGGCTCGGCGCCGAAGAGCACCGACAGGCCCGCTATTTCCTTGCGTTCGTGGGGCCTGGCCCGGTCGCTTGAGGACGCCGCGCCTGTGACGATGGCCGTAGCGGCCACGAACAAGGAAAGGACTAGAAGCTTCGCGTGTCGCGGCATGTTTAACCTCCTTCAGTGATGGATGCCTTCCCCGGATGCTGCACTCTACTTCTGAGGTTCGGGCACCGCTACGCCTCGGTCGCGGGCGCGCGCCTGAGCAAGACCGTGCCGAGTCCTCCAGAAAGACCGATCAAAAGGCCGATAACACCCCAGCCTGCACCGGCCATCGATCGCTCGATGATCATCTCCTCGGCGCTGGGTCCCGCCTCCATGGCCGCCTCGTGCCCGCCCGCCTCGTCATGGTCCGCTTGCACGGCCTCCGCAGCGGCGGAAACAGAGATGTCCAGCGCGGCTTGGCGTTCACCTCCGTCGTTGAGCGCGACCACCTGGTATTGGCCGGCTCGGACGTCCGCCGAAATTTCTAGCTCGATTGAAAAGGTCCCACTCTCGCCGACTTCGACATCCTGGAGCGTATACTCATCGAATACTCCGACCAGGACGAGTTTGAACGTCGCCTCGTGGAACCCCTCGCCCTCGAGCGGGCTCTGAGCAACCTCGTGGATAACGCTCTGAAGTACGGAATTCCTTACGGTGGTGAGATCAGGGTCCGCGCCGGTCGAACGGAGGCGGGGACGATCGAGATTCCGGTCTCGGACTCCGGCACGGGCATCCCGTCCCAGGATTTGGACCGGTTGTTCGACCGCTTCTACCGCGGTGAGAGCCATCGGCACACGGTGGATGGCTCAGGGCTGGGCCTTGCCATTGTGCGGGCGGTGATCGAGGGGCGTGGTGGGGGTGTCGAAGTGCTGAATTCGGACGCGGGTACCACCTTGCGTATCACGCTGACTCAGCACCACACTAGGGCGCACGGAGTTTTTGGGGACGGCAAGCACGAGTGAAAGCGACGTTGTGGCGGGCAGGGGCTCTGGATTTCGTTCCCCGGTTCCCCGTCCGACAGTGTTAGAGCGGGGAGGGGAATGCCTGCGCGTCTACATCTCGACGCCCCGCAGCCGCAACGCGTTGCCGATTACCGACACCGAGCTCAGGCTCATCGCGGCGGCCGCGATGATGGGGCTCAGCAAGATGCCGAACACCGGGTAGAGCACCCCCGCCGCGATCGGTACCCCGACGCTGTTGTAGACGAAAGCGAAAAAGAGGTTCTGCCGAATATTACGCATGGTGGCACGGCTCAAACGCCTCGCCCGGACGATCCCTCGGAGGTCGCCTCGGACGAGGGTGACCCCTGCGCTTTCCATCGCCACGTCCGTGCCTGTCCCCATTGCGATGCCGACCTGGGCCTGGGCCAGGGCCGGGGCGTCGTTGATCCCGTCACCCGCCATGGCGACGATCTTTCCCTCCGCCTGAAGCCGCTTGACGATTTCGGCCTTCTCCTGCGGAAGTACCTCGGCGACGACCTCGTCGATGCCGAGCTTGTCCGCAACGACCTGGGCCGTCGTCTTGCTGTCGCCCGTGATCATGACGACCCGAACTCCCTCTTCGTGGAGTCTCTCGATCGCGTCGGGCGTCGTCTCCTTGATCGGGTCCGCCACTCCAACGAGGCCCGCGGGCTCGCCATCGACGGCCACGAACATGACGGTCTGGCCATCTCGCCTCATGGTCTCCGCTCGCTCGACCAGATCCCCCAGTGGCACATCGAGATCCTCCATCAACGCGAGGTTGCCGAGAGCCACCGAACGGCCCTCCACCCAACCCTGCACACCCTTTCCGGTGACGGACTCGAAGTCCTTTGCGTCACCGAGAGTTACGTCACGCCCGATCGCCCCCTCCACAATGGCCTCGGCGAGCGGGTGCTCGCTACCTCGCTCCAGGCTGCCGGCGAAACCGAGAAGTTGGTCATCGGTGAACGCGCCAGCTGGGGTCACGGTCACCAGCTTGGGCTTCCCGAGGGTGAGGGTTCCGGTCTTGTCGACGATGAGCGTGTCGACCTTCCGCAACACCTCGATGGCTTCCGCGTTCTTGAACAGGACGCCCATGGACGCTCCCTTGCCGGTCGCGACCATGATGGACATGGGCGTGGCTAGGCCCAGTGCGCAGGGACACGCGATGATCAAGACCGCCACCGAGTTGATGAGGGCGTAGGCCATGGCTGGCTCGGGACCCACCAGCGCCCAAACGATGAACGTGATGATGGCGATCAGCACGACAGCTGGAACGAAGTAGGACGCCACCAGGTCCGCCAGTTTCTGGATGGGCGCCCGGCTGCGCTGGGCCTCGGCCACCATCTGAACAATCTGCGAAAGCAGAGTCTCGGCGCCCACCCGATCCGCCCGCATGATCAGCGATCCCGTGCCGTTCACAGTGGCTCCGATGAGCTTGTCGCCCACACCCTTTTCGACGGGTATCGGCTCCCCCGTGAGCATCGCTTCGTCCACCGAGCTCGATCCCTCGACCACGGTGCCGTCCACGGGCACCTTCTCCCCCGGGCGGATTCTGAGGCGGTCTCCCGGTTGCACCCGGTCGAGGGGAACGTCCTCCTCACTGCCGTCATCGTTGACCCTTCTCGCCGTCTTGGGTGCCAAACCCAGCAGAGCCTTGATCGCCGCGCTCGTCTGTCCCCGGGCCTTCAGCTCCAGAACCTGCCCCAGGAGAACGAGGGTGACGATCACCGCCGCCGCCTCGAAGTACAAGCCCACCTCGCCGGCTTCGTTACGGAAAGACGCCGGGAAGAGGTGAGGCATGAATGACGCCACGAGGCTGAAGACGTAGGCGACGCCCACACCGAGTCCGATGAGGGTGAACATGTTGAGGTTGCGTGTGACCACGGACTGCCAGGCGCGAACGAAGAACGGCCATCCACCCCAGAGGACGACCGGCGTGCTCAGGAGCAGCTCTGCCCAGGCGAGCGTACCGGGCCGGAACCACCGCAAGAGTGGGTTTCCGCCTGGCAGATACATCCCCATGGCGATGGCGAGGACCGAGAGGCTCAAGGCCGCGCTGACCCAGAAGCGGCGTGTCATGTCCACCAGCTCCGGGTTTTCCTCTTCGTCCAGCGAAACCACGCGGGGCTCGAGACCCATCCCACAGATTGGGCAGCTTCCAGGCTCGGCACGAACGATCTCAGGATGCATGGGGCACACATACTCGGTACGCGACGACGGAGGCGCGACCACCTCCGCATCCAGGGACATCCCGCACTTCGGACATGAGCCGGGGCCCTCCTGACGAACCTCCGGATGCATCGGACAGCTATGGATCGCTCCCGCGACCCCCGGTCGTGCATCCGGCACAGATTCCCGTGGAGGTCCCCCCAAGTAACGCGTAGGGTCCTCTCTGAATTTGGTCAGGCACCCAACCGAGCAGAAGAGGAATTCGGTGCCATCGCGGTCCGTCCGATGCGAGGTGTCCGCCGTAACACTCATACCGCAGACGGGGTCCTCGAGTTGGGCGACCTTGGCGGCAGGCTCCTTCTCCCGGGGCACCTCACTTGAGTGGTCGTGCGTCATTCCAGCTCTCCTCGGCAGGTCGAGTTGTCAGCGTTTCTGTCGAACTGAAAGCAGTCCAGCATATCACTGAGCAGGCGCCCTGTCAGATTCTGGAGTGGACCAAAGCTGCCCGCTGGAAAAGGCACCGTTGACACCCTCGTGGTCTCCCCCTAGCGTCCCAAGCATGAGGAGCATGCCAAGTATGATGATGAGGAAAGGGCGTTTAGCCGACGCTTTTGCCACCGGCTTGGCGGTCTGGATATTCGCTTTCAGCGCGATCATCCCGTCGCTGGATCGGGAACTCCTGGGCTCCGACGTCACCATCGAGTCGGGGCATCACGAGGGGTGTTCGCATCCTCGCCACGACCACACGATCTGTATCCAGTTCGGAAAGCAGGGCTGGTCCAGGGGGCCGTCCCTCCCGTTTGGAGTGGCTCCGCCTGCTGCGGGCGAGTCCGTATCCGGACGCGACGATGTCCCGGTCGAGCTCCTGCGCCGGATCCCCACGCACTCACGCGCCCCACCCCACGCCACCTGAGAACGACCTCTGCGTGCTGCAGAGGAACCATCGAGCGCAGCTTCCTGGGCGAGAACCCCAGGGAGCGGTGTTTCGCGGGTCGAATGCTCCGGCAATAGCCCCGGAGGACCCGATTCTCAGGGAGGTACGATGCGAAACAATCTATTTGCAAGCGAAGGCCTTCTCGTGTTGGTGGGAATTCTCGCTTTTGGCCCGGTAAGGGCGCGGGCGCAGGACGTGCCGGCCGCGCAGCTCGATTCGCTCCGGGCTGAGATCGAAGTGCTGACAGCTCGGCTCGACAGCCTCGCGAACGCCATGGGTCCTGGCCAAGCGGAGCCGCAGGTTCGCGATCGGGAGGAGGAGGCGACAGACGCGCTGGCTCGGCTCCGGGCAGCGGCCCGGGCCGCTGCGGGGGACGCTGCAGCAGACACGACGGCCCGGGCACAGGGCACGCAGGAGTTCGTCGGCCGGGCACGCTCGCTTCAGGCGCTGAACCCGGAGATCACCTTCACGGGTGATGTCTACGCGTCGATCGAGACCGAAAACCCGGGTGAGGACAACTTCTTTCCGCGCGCTTTCGAGTTGTCCCTCGCGTCGGCTCTCGATCCCTACACGCGCGCTAAGATCACGATGACGACCTGGGATCCGAGCGGGACCATCGACGTGTTTCCCGACCCGGCGGGTGTTTACGAACGGGCCGACGCGATCTTTGTCGTGGAGGAGGCTTACTTGGAGTGGGTAAACCTGCCTGGGGGTATCGGCATCAAGGCCGGGCGCATCTTCCAACAGTTTGGCCAGTTCAACCGTTGGCATGTGCATGCGCTTCCCTTCACGAGTCGGGCCCTTCCGAACCTGACGTTCCTCGGTCAGGAGCCGCTCGCGCAGGACGGACTTTCCGTGCATTGGCTGCTGCCCACCAGCGGTACCGGCGCGTACGAGACGACGGTCGAGGTCACCACTCGTCGAAACGAAAAGCTGTGGGGCGAGTCGCGCGGGATCAGTTTCCTGGGTCATTTCAACGCCTTTTGGGAATTGTCGGCGTCGACCGACCTGGATTTGGGGATCAGCGCCGTCCGCGGGAATCGGCTCGCAAATGGGCTGGCCTCGCGCAGCGCTCTCTACAGCGCCAACGCGTCCTTTTACTGGGCTCCCCCGGCGCGGTCGCTCTATCGGTCGCTGACGTTGCGCGCGGGTGTGATGCGTCTCGATCCCGAAGAGGTCACGGGCGTGGTCGGACCGCAGGCGGCGCTCGGCGTCTGGACGCTCGCCGAGTTCAAGTTCGCCCGCCAGTGGATCGGGGGCGGGCGGTACGATTGGGTCGAGAACCCGATGAACCCGAGCGAGACGGCGTGGATAGCGTCTCCGTCGTTGACCTATTGGCAGAGCGAGTATGTGAGGGTACGGGCCGAGTACGACATCCTGAAAAATCCAGGAAAAACGACGGGGCAGTTCACCCTTCGGATCACGTTCGCGATGGGTCCGCACAGACATGAAACCTATTGAGGGGGCGAAACCATGCTGAGAATCATTGCCGCAGTCATGACCTTGGGTTGGATGGTGGGGGAGGTGGCCGCGCAGGCGGATCCCGTCCGGGTGGTTGCAACGCTTCCGGTTTATGCAGACCTCGCCGAGAAGATCGGAGGTGCCGAGGTCGACGTGAGCGCCATCGCGTCCCCGAATGAAGACGCGCACTTCGTACGTCCGAAGCCGAGTTTCGCACTGTCCATCCGGCGAGCGGACCTGTTCATCACGACGGGGCTCGACCTCGAGCTCTGGGCCCCGACCGTGCTCGACCGGGCCGGAAACGCGGACGTATCCGAAGGGGGAAGGGGGTACGTGACCGCCTACACCGGGATCAAACTGCTGGACATTCCCGTCTCAGCGGACCGGAGCGGAGGAGACGTGCATATTTTCGGCAACCCGCACGTCACCACCGACCCCCTCCGGGCCCTCCAGGTGGCTCGCAATATCACCGTGGGGCTCGGTCGGGTGGCGCCGGACCGGAGGCGCATCTGGAATTTGGGGCTGGACCGCCTTACGGCAGAGATCCATCGGCGGCTCTTCGGAGAGCGGCTCGTCGAGCTCCTGGGAGGGGAAATTCTCGAAACGCTAGCGCTCCAGGGAACCCTTCATACCTTCTTGGAAGGTGAGGATTTCGAGGGCCGTCCGCTCATCTCCGAGTTGGGTGGTTGGTTGGGCGTGGCGGAAGCCTTCCGAGGCCGAGACATCATTTGTTACCACAAGAACTGGGCATATTTGGAGGATCGGTTCGGCGTGCGTTGTGCGGACTTTGTCGAATCCAAACCCGGAATTCCTCCGACTCCGAGACACGTGGCTGCGCTCCTCGAGAAGATGACCAGTGAAGGAATCGATGTAATTCTGGCCGCTGCCCACTACGACGAACGAAAGGTCGAGACCGTCGCTCAACGTGGGCGGGCCCGTGCCGTCGTGGTTCCCATGAATCCCGGGGCGAGGGCGGGTGTCGACGACTACTTCGCCCTCGTGGACTCGTGGGTCGACGGCTTGGCTCGGGCGTTCGCGGGGCCCGGTCGTTGAGGTTCGGCGGCCTCCGAGCTCGACTCCCGCTTTCTTAAAGGAGCACACCATGCTCGATCTCATGATCCCGCCGATCGTGGCCGGCCTCGTGATTCTCTCGATCCACGCTTATCTGGGCCTTCACGTCATCGCCCGGGGGGTGATTTTTGTGGACCTCGCTTTCGCACAGATCGCGGCGCTCGGTGCCACCGTGGGATTTCTGATGGGCGTAGCGCACGGGACGCCGTTGGCTCTGGGGTTCTCGGTGGGCTTTACCCTCATAGGGGCACTCATCTTTTCCTTCAGCCGTCTCGAGGACACGGTCGTTCCCCAAGAGGCCGTGATCGGCATCATTTTTGTCGTGGCCTCCGCTGCCGTGATTCTGATCGCCGGGTTCACGGCCGAGGGGGCCGAGCACATCGCTGAGACATTGACGGGGACGTTGATCTGGGTCGGGTGGCCGGAGATCATTCGGATGGCCGTGGTCTACACCATCCTAGGCGTGATCTACTTCATTTTCAGGAAGCCCTTCCTGTCGGTATCGCTGGGGAAAGCCGGTGGGCCACGGGACCGTGGCTGGGACTTCCTCTTTTACGCGCTCTTCGGAATCGTCATCTCGTTCTCGGTGCCGGTGGCGGGTGTCCTCATGGTGTTCAGCGCACTCGTCATTCCCGCGGTGGTGGCGTTCCTCTTCACGAGCCGGTTCCGGGTGGCCCTCGGGATCGCGTGGGCCGTCGGCTCGCTCACACTCGTGACTGGCGTCGTGGTGTCTTTCGCCACGGACATCCCCACCGGGCCGCTTCTGGTGTGTATGTTCGGGTTGGCGGTGGTGGTTGCTCTGGTGGTTCGATTCCTTACGGGCGTTCGCCCGGGTTCGGCCGTACAGCCCTAGCTCCGCGCACCAGATCCAGCAGCGCCCTGCCTACTTCGTCGTTGTCGATGAGCCCTCCGAAGCGCTCGGCACCGGGCCCGATCGCGAAAATCGGCACACGCACCCCCGTAGCACTACCCGCCCCGTATTCCAGGACCAAGTCTCGATCATCGTTGGCCAAGAGGCGCATACCCCCGGTTTCGTGGGTCGCCATGACCAGGATCAACGTTCCCGGATTCCCGGTTTGGTATTCGAGCCCCACGCCTAGGGCGTCGTCGAACGCGAGCATCTCGGCCACGATGGCCTCCCGATCACCATTCGTCAGGGCGTAGGTATCGGGGCCCCTGTTCTCGACCATCAGAAAAAACCCGTCCGGATCCCGGTCCAGAACCTTCAGGGCCGCCGCGGTCATGTCGGCTAGGGAGGGCGACCGTCTGCCGGCAGGTGGAAGCTCCCCGGGCGCAAAAAAGCCGAGGAGTGTGGAATCGGTTTCAGCTGCCCTCTGGAGCTCCGGGACGCTCGAAACACGTTGGTACTGCCCCCGTATCTGGGCGCGCAGTTCGAGGGCGCGGCTCCGAGGCGTGACGTCGACCACGCGGGCGCCGCCCCCGAGCAGAACTTGGACCGGGAGATCCATCATTTGCTGGAAGATCTCCAGCCGTTCCGACTCACTCGGCACGTGAGCGGCAAACGCCGCCGGCGTGGGATCGGTGATCCTTCCCGTCGTGACCAGCCCGGTCGCCCATTCCAGTCCGTGGGCGACCTCCAAGACGGACTCCCGAGGAAGGCTGTCAGGCCCTACACCCACGGCACCCATGAACGACCGAACCCCGGTCGCGATGGCCGTTGCGGCCGGCGCACCAGCGGTCACCTCGTGGTCCCAGCCACGGGTATCCATGAGTCCGCCCACGGGCATCCGGGCCGTCGCCAGGTCAGCGGACGCGAGTCCGGCCAGGGTCCAATGCGCGGCCCCTGCGCCGCTCGCGATGAACACGATGACCGCGGATGGCGCGTCTGCGGGAGGTTCTCCGGTACATCCGAACGAGGCCGCGAGTGCGAGCAGCGCCAGCCGGCGATATGCGATCGAGATCATTCAAGCGCTTTCAGAAAAAGTATTCGTGGAGCCGAAGCTCGCCTCCGTCGCACGGATAATACAGCAAGACTAATCGCGCGGGAGCCACTCGGCAGGCAGCCCCCTGGCACGACATTGACGCCCAAGCGGAGAGGCTCCTTGTGTCTTGTGCCGCAACCTGACGGGCACTTCGTGCCCGTGCAAGGCGGATGCCCCCGACCGGGGATCATGAATTCGCCGCTTGACGGACGCGCCTCGGGGGCCAGAGGTCTCCGGGGGACGGGGCCCTCCCCTGGCGTTTATGGACTACCCCTTGGGGAGCGTGTAGGATTGGAACTTACGAGCCTGTTTTCGGGATTAAGGACGTCCCGCTTCGGCGGGTGTGCAGGCCGCTACCCGCCCGACTGGAGAATGCGACCATGTTGATCCGAAAGCCCGACGACATCCCGTCGTCCGAGATCACGCCCGAGCGCGTCTATATCAATCGCCGGGAGTTCATTGGGAAGACCGCCGGGATCGCTCTCGGGGGAGCTACCGGGGGTGCGCTGATCGGTGGCGCCGTAGGGGGCGGGTTCATGGTTGGGCCGGGCACGGCGGCGGCGCAGACCTCACCGGGTGGCCAGAGGGACTGGAGCGGCGTGGTTTCCGAAATGGGCGAAGAGTTGACGCCTTATGAGGACGTGACCTCCTACAACAACTTCTACGAGTTCGGAACGCAGAAGGACGACCCGTTCAAGAATGCTCACACGCTTCAGCCCCGGCCTTGGACCATCGAGGTGGGCGGGATGTGCGCCAATCCGGGCGTGTACGGGCTCGAGGACTTCATCAAGCCCGGGACCATGGAGGATCGGATCTATCGGATGCGGTGCGTAGAGGCGTGGTCGATGGTGATCCCCTGGTATGGCTTCGCGCTCAAGGACGTGATCGACCGCGCCGCGCCGCTCGGGAGCGCTCGGTACGTAGAGTTCAAGACGCTCCACGATCCCGTGCAGATGCCCGGTCAACGTTCGAGAGTCCTGTACTGGCCCTATGTCGAGGGCCTGCGCCTCGATGAGGCGCGCCACCCGCTCACGATTCTGGCAACTGGCGTCTACGGTCGGGATCTCCCCAACCAAAACGGCGCGCCCATCCGGCTTGTCGTGCCCTGGAAATATGGGTTCAAGGGCATCAAGTCCATCGTGAGCATGACGTTCATGGAGCAGGAGCCGTATAACTCGTGGAAGAGGGCGGCCGCGTCCGAGTATGGCTTTTACGCCAACGTGAACCCGGCGGTCAACCACCCGCGGTGGAGCCAGGCGCGGGAGCGGCGGCTCGGTGAGTTCCGCAGACGTGAGACGCTGCTGTTCAACGGGTACGTCGACCAGGTGGCCAGCCTCTACGCGGGGATGGATCTCCGGGTCTACTACTGAGCGGAGCGAATCCAATCGGGTTGAAGCGCCGCCGCCTCCTCCTCAAGGGGCTCGTCTGGGTCTTGGGGCTCGCGCCCCTGGTGTGGCTCCTTTGGCGCGGCTTTACGGATCGCCTCGGCGCCAACCCGATCGAGGAGGTGCTGCACCGACTGGGCGACACGGCCCTGATTGCGCTCCTGGTCACTCTGTCCATTACCCCCATCCGGCGCCTCACCGGCTGGAATAGCCTCGCTCCGCTCCGGCGCCCGGTCGGCCTCTTCGCATTTTTCTACCTGACGATGCATTTCCTCTGGTATTCCGTCGTGGATCAGACCCTCGATCTCGCATTCATCATCGAGGACATCGTGGAACGGCCATATATTCTTGCGGGAGTGACAGCGTGGTTGCTGCTGATCCCTCTGGCCGTCACTTCGACCAAGGGATGGATCCGGAGACTCAAGAAGAACTGGAAGAGGCTCCATCGCTTGGTGTACGTGGCGACGAGTCTGGGCGTGCTGCATTTCTATTGGCAGGTGAAGGCGGATACGTATTGGCCGTTGGTGGCTACGACCGTGTTGGTCGTCCTGATGCTCCTTCGTTTCCGGTGGCGGCGGGCTTGATCGAGGCTTCCGCGACCCGAGGTCGACCGGAGACCCAACGCGGCCTTCACACGCAGGTGCGCTTGATCGGATGAATCCACTCGAACGGTACCGAACGATCATCCCCGATTGGGAGGGCTTTCAGGACACCATGCAACGTCGCGATCCGCCCACGATTCGGGTTCGCACGGGACGGATCTCGACGAAAAGCCTCAAGGACCGGCTCGAGACCCAGGGGTTCGTCCTCTCGGAGGTGGAGGGGTTGCCAGACTTCTTGCGTGTGACCGATGGCCCCCATTCGGTGGCGGACACGCTCGAGAACTGGCTGGGCCTCTGTTACATCCAGCAGGCGTCCACGGGGGTGGCCGCACCGCTCCTGGGCCCGCGTCCGGGTGAGCGGGTCCTGGATCTCTGCGCGGCCCCGGGGGGGAAGACCACCCACGCCGCCGACCTCATGCAGGACCGCGGCTGCATCGTGGCCGTCGACCGAAACGAAGACCGGATCCGGGCGCTCCTTGGAAATATGTACCGCACGGCGCACCCCAACGTGCTCGTCGTGGCGGGCGACGGCCGGTCGCTACCGGACGGGGCCCTGTTCGATCGGGTTCTGGTGGATGTCCCGTGCTCGGCCGAAGGGACGATGCGCAGGAAGCGTGGAACGCCGCGGGGGCAGACCGCGAAATTCCGAAGACAAGCTCCGAAGCGGCAGGAGGCGTTGCTCCGGCGTGCCATCGCCCTCACCCGCCCCGGGGGCACGATTCTCTACTCAACCTGCACGTTTGCCCCGGAAGAGAACGAGGCCGTCGTCGACCGGGTCCTGAAGGACACTCCCGTGACCCTCGACCCGATTACCGTCGACGTCCCCCATTCTCCCGGACTGACCTCCTTCGAGGAACTGACCTTCGACCCGAGTCTCGAGGGGGCGTGCCGGATCTATCCTCACCATTTCGATTCCGGGGGACTGTTCTTGGCGCGTCTCACGCGGCTCGGCGGGGACCCACCCCCCGGCTCCTCCGTGGACCCTCGACCGGATAATGCGGTGGAGTTGCCCGGGTGGAGTCCGGTTCCGGCGGCCTTTCCCGACGGGCGCACGGATCCCGAAGCCGCGGCTGAGACGATCCAGGCCTCCTTCCATCGGCTGGAGTCATTGTTCGGGGTCGGAGCGGACGTACTGAGCGATTTCGGGTGGATCGTCAGAGGCGAGGATCTTTGGGTCCATCGGTGCGGAAGCTGGCCCTTGGGAAGCTGGGGCGAGAGCGACCGCTGGCGGGTGGTCTCGGTCGGCTTGAGGGCGATGGTGCCGGATTATCGGAACCGGCCACGGCCCACCAACGATCTGTTTCGGCTGCTGGAGAACGCGATCCTGCCCAAACTGGTCCCGCTCTCGTTGGATGAGTGGGCGAAGCTCCTGGACGGCGAGGACGTCCCGGTCCCGGGTGTCGAATCGGGGTTCGCGCCATTGGGCATTCAAGGGCACGTCGCGGGCCGGGGGCTCGTGCGGGGGGAAACCGTGCGCCACGAGATTCCGAAGGTGCAGGCGCGTTGGCTCGCGAAGATCTTGGAGTTGGTCTCGAGTCGTGCGACGCCGGTCCGACAAGAAGAGTAGGAACGGAGACTGCCCTGATGGGATCAACGCGGAAGCCGGAGAAGATGCTCTGCGACGAAACGGGCGTCGCACGGGGCGAGGTCGAGCGCCGGTAGGGAATCGGGCTCGATCCAACTGATCTCTGTGTGCTCGGTCGGCTCGGGCACGCCACGGATGGCCACGTCGAGAAACCGAACGAGAAATGGCGACCCGGGGTCTCGGCACGCGTAAACCACGCTCCCGACCGACACCGTCTCGACCCCGAGCTCCTCCAGGAGCTCCCGTGTCACCGCGTCGACTTCCGTCTCCCCCTCGTCGACCTTTCCCCCCGGAAACTCCCACAAGCCTCCGTGACGCTTATGGTCGGGCCTCCGGGCCAGAAGGACCTTGTTCTCCCTCCGGATGACTGCCGCGA
This sequence comes from Gemmatimonadota bacterium, assembly GCA_022564055.1. GTDB lineage: Bacteria > Gemmatimonadota > Gemmatimonadetes > Longimicrobiales > Gaopeijiaceae > UBA822. Next base: position 3,895 of record JADFMD010000005.1, on the reverse strand, counting down.
CAACCGGAATTTGCGTCATGCCCTTACGGCGCGATCGGCTTCTCCCTTACGGTGGGATACTCGATGCCGAGTTGCTCCAGATACGTGTCGAATCGTGTGGCGTCGTAGTAGTAGGGCTCCATCAGGGGCCGGTACCGCTGCATGATCTGCTCGTTGAGGAAGATCGCAGGCTGGTCCGTGGCCGAGATGAATGGGATGTATTCCTGCTCCGGTGCTTGGACGTCGTTGAAGTATGACCACGCTTCTTCCACGAGCTCCGGCCGGAGGAAGAGATCCAGCAAGGTGAGCGCCTGGACCTTCGCACCCGCCAAGCTGCCCTTGTGTGCGATCGGCGTGGCCATCGCGATGCCGTTGGCCCAATTGTGCCCGGGGCCACCCGGCATGTTAGCGGGGTAACGCAGTGTCACGGTCGGCATGTTCCACGACACGTCGCCGATGTCATCCGAGCCACCCCCCAACGACCGCTCGAGGTCCACGGGTCCCCGGAGAGCTCCAATCGAGTCCGGCAGCCCCCGCTCCTCCTGACCCAGCTCCCGCTGGAGTCCGTTGGCCAGAGTCTGGTCGTCCTCGGACCAGTCCGGCAATCCTACGCGCTGAATGTTCTCGTATGTGACCTCGGCCACCGGCTTGTTGAAGTGGCGGCTCCACGCCGAGCCCACGACCTGAATGGTGTCGATCGCCGTTCCGGTCATGAGGGCCGCGCCCTCCGCCATGAGGATTGCCGCGTCGTATTGCTCCATGGTCAGCTCGTAGTCACGCTCTCTGAAGAAAAACCAGATCTTGGCCCGCTGCGGCACCACGTTCGGCTGGTCACCGCCTTCCACGATGATGTAGTGCGAGCGGGCGGCGGGTCGGAGATGCTCCCGTTTGAACTCCCACGCTTGCGCCATCAACATGACGGCGTCCAGCGCAGACCGTCCCCGCCAGGGCGAGCTGGCGGAATGTGCGGTCTCCCCGGTAAAGCTGAATTGGACCGAAATGAGGGCGTTGCCGCCGCTCTGGCCCCACGACACGCCGAAGTTCGACGAGACGTGGGTGAACAGGTTCACGTCCACCCCATCGAAGACACCATCCCGCACGAAGAAGGCCTTGGACCCCAGTTGCTCCTCGGCGATGCCTGGCCAGATGAGCAGCGTACCCGATATGCCCTCGCGCTCCATGATCTCCTTCACCGCGAGGGCGGCGACGATGTTCACCGCTTGCCCGGAGTTGTGTCCCTCCCCATGGCCCGGAGCCATGGAGAGGATCGGCTCGCGGTACCCCACGCCGGGCTTTTGATTGGATTGAGGAATCCCATCCACGTCCGATCCCAGGGCGATCACCGGGCTGCCTGAGCCCCACCTCGCGGTCCATGCGCTGGGCATTCCGGCGACCCCCAACTCGATCTCGAAGCCGTTGTCTGCCAGCAACCCGGTCAAGTACCGCTGGGTCTCGAACTCCTGAAAGCCGAGCTCGCCGAACGAAAAGAGCTGATCGACGATCTCCTGAACGAGTTTCGCGCGACCCTCGACCAACTCCAGCGCCTCGATTTTCATGGCTTCGAGGCGGGGGTCCGCGTCCTGGGTCGTTCTTGCGGCTGATGCAGCTGGGAGAAAAACAAGGGCCGCCAGCGTGGCGGCGACGGGGCGTGGCAAGAAGGGGCGCATCTTCAATCTCCATTAGAGAGCGGTTCCGCTCAGGCCTTGGAGATGGGCGTCCCCATGGGAAGGGCCTGAAGCGTCAGCCGAGGCTCCGAGCAGGATGGGCCGTAACGTCGTGTCCGGCAACCTGACCCGCGACCGACATGGCCTGCGCCCACCCTACGCGCCGTGGGAGTAAGCGGCCCTGTGTCCTATTCGGGAGGCGTGTGGAGGTAGACCTCGTTCAGCGTGGTGACCCCCTTGCGGGCCAAACCCAGCGCCATCGAGCGTAGGGTGGTCATGCACTCCTGCACCGCTTCTGCCTGAAGCTCGCTTTCCGAGGCTCTTTCGGTGACCAGTTGCTGGAGATGATCTGAGAACGGCATCGACTCACACACGAGAACTCGTTCGTCCGTATAGCCGAGGCCATGACATGCGTCGCATCCGACCGCCCGGTGTGAGGCGAAGGGCTCCGGCGTATTGCGCCCGGGTTGATCATCGGGCGTTGGCGTTCCCAGAATCACAGCATGCTCCCGGCACTCGGCGCAGAGACACCGTAGTAGGCGCTGCGCCTGAATGAGCGCGATGCCGCTCCCGACGAGCCACGGCTCGATCCCCAGATTCACGAAATGCGTGACGGCCGCCACCGCATTGGAGCTATGGAGCGAGGCGATCACGAGCTTTTGATGCTCGATTGCCGCGCTCAGTGCCAAGGTAGTGGTTTCAACTCCGGTGAGGTCTTGCACATAGACGACATCGGTATCGGTCCTCATGAGCGCCCGGAGCATCGCGTTCTTTTCGTCCACGTCCCCAGCCTCCATCCGGTGCACGCCGGGGACCTGCCCTTGAGCGACCCTTTCGATCGTCGCCACGCTGCGGGCGCCACGGTCGATCAGCAGCAGCGAAGCGTACGCGGTGGTGTCCAGGCCACTGCCCGCAGGTCCGCACAGTACGATGAGTCCAGACCTCCGTTTGAGGGTGGACTTCAAGGTGGCCAACTGATTGTCCAACATGCCCAACTCGTCGAGACGCCGGGGGTCCATATGGGTCTCGCGGAGCACCTGAAGTATGGCTTTTTCACCCGTGACGCTTGGCAACATCTGGGTGGCGAACCGATGCGTCTTTCCCCCGTTTTCGAATTCGATGACACCCCACTCCGGCCCGAGGGGTGGCACCACACCGAGGCCCGCTAAGGTCCGAAGTCTCGTCATCACCGCCAAGATGTCCTGAGGCTCACTCGCGAATTCCCGATATTCCCGACCGACGCGAAATCGCACGGCGACATCGTCATCCACCGGTTCGATATGGATGTGGGAGGCATCCTGCGAAATCGCCCCCCGGAGTGCCGACTCGAGAAACGCGACTTCGGGGGCTTCTTTTCCGGGATTGTGATCCATGGTCAATCCTGTGGCATAGCAGCCCAGTTTTGCAATGGTTCTGGTTTCCACCGCAGGTCCTGGGCCGCATGTTCTCACCGTCCGCCCGTCCTCAAAGCGGCACTCGGAGCCCAAGGAGACCTGAAATGAACCCCACGCCCAAAAGCCGTACTCGAAAGATCATCACCACGGTCGTCGTGTTTGCCACGCAACTCGGCCTCTCGGTCACACTTCCGCTCGCCTTGGTCGCCCAAGGCCCGGCCGTACCCCCGACGACCGATCTGCCGTCGATCGCCGAGAAGACCGAGGGCATGGAAAAAATCGACGGGTTTCTTCCTCTGTATTGGGATGAGGACCAAGGGCAATTGTGGATGGAGATTCCGCACCTCGACCAGGAAATGATCCATTACATCGGATTCGGCGCCGGTTTGGGATCGAACGACCTCGGTCTGGACCGCGGGGCTCTGCGCGGGTCCCGGATCGTGAAGTTCGAGAGAGTCGGCCGCAAGGTGATGATGGTGCAGCCGAACTACCGCTTCCGCGCTCTTTCGGACAACGCAGAGGAAGTCCGGGCCGTAAGAGATGCCTTCGCGCGCTCTATACTATGGGGATTCACGGTGGAGGCCGAGAGGGCCGGCCGGGTGCTCGTCGATCTGACGGGCTTCCTCGTCCGGGATGCGATTGGCGCTGGTCAGCGGATGCGTCCTGGGACGTACAGACTCGATCCGAGCCGCAGCTCTATATATATGCAGATGACGGGCGCGTTTCCCTCCAACACCGAGTTGGAGGTCGAATTGACGTTCGTGCTGCAGCCCGGACGGGGAAGCGCGGGAGGGGGGGGGGGGGAGGGAAAGGAAGGGAAGGAAAAGGGAGGAGGGGGAAGAGAAGGAGAAGGGCGAG
>JADFMD010000162.1 GCA_022564055.1 Gemmatimonadota bacterium | reverse complement strand
CCATGCCACGTCGCCTGGGGCCTTACCCTGTTCCGCGTAGAAACCAAGGAACCCCATGATGATCTGGAACAGTTTCATAGCGGAGGAATGTGACTTCCCTGCCTGCTCGCCGCCGGTTGCCATGACGGTGAGGTGGTCGTCCTCGACTACGATTCTTCCTGTACCCTTCTAGCACGAAGCCCCTTTTTGCAACTTCGGCGGCTCTGCCCATCCTAACAAGAAAATTCCCCATCCAGGTCTGTGCCCGCTCCACGGCTTGTTCTTCTTTGTGGAATAGGGCTGCCTTGTCCCACTCATCCTTGAATCCCAGTGCCTTTTGTCGGATAACTTCTTCGGCAGAAAGGTAGGGTTGGTATTTCCCAATCTTCACCATATGGACGAAGTTACCATATCCTGGTCTGCCATTTCTAGGGGGAACAGGGTCAGTTTTCCAGTCTCCTGGCCTTGGCCTTCCCCGAACAGCACGGGGAGTCTTAATCCTGTAAATCCACACGGCCTGGCCGGATTCCTCGTCAATCCACCTTGGGACTCCGTCTTTCTTTTTCGATCCTGCCTGAAGCTCAAAAGGCCCGAAGTCCCCACTGTTTTTCCTTGCGATTTCATATGTCGCTGGCCTTCCATTCACTCCGTAAGGGTACATCTCTGGAAGGTACTGTCCCGCACCAACCGGCTGCTTGTAGTAGCTCGGATGGCCGATGAAAGGACTTGGCACCAGTTTTGGGTTGTTGTATGCCCTAGTCCAAGCCACAGGAGAGTTCTTTTTAGTAAGAGACATCTCTGGCAAGGCTTCGTGTAACTCCTGAGTAAGGTATTCTGGTATCTCTGGGTGATCCCGCACGGGGACGCGTCGCAGCAGCAACAGGACATGATCCGCAATCACCCGCTGCTTCAAGGCGTCGAGGGTGTGGAGGTGAACCGCGGACGTGGAGGGCATTCCACGATGGTTGCGTCACCCACCTTGCTGTTCGCTACCGGGCAAACAGCCGACGGCACCTGGAGCCTCTTTGCCATCGACAAGAAGACCGGCGAACGCGTGGGAACGGTGGATATTCCTGGCTCCTCCAGATACGGAATGTCCAGCTGGATGCACGAAGGGAAGCAATACATCATCATCCAGTTGAATGACGGTTTGGCGGCGATGGCGTTGCCGTAGTGTCTCAGTCGGATCCCTTCAGGTGGATCCCAGAAAAGCCCCGGGGGCCGGATGCCTCCGGGGCGCTTCTGTCTAGGAGGGCCATATGAAGGCATCGATTCGCGCCGCGGTGCTCTTGCTCTTGCTCGCGAGCGCGACGGGAGCCCGGGGCGCTGCCCCCGTGTCCGCCCAGCAGGATGATGGCGGTGAGCTCATCACGACCCACGTAGCGGGAAGCGTTTACACGCTCCAGACACCGGCGGCCGGCGGAAACCTCGGGGTCCTGATCGGCCCCGACGGAGTGCTGCTCGTGGACGACCAGTTCGCGCCGCTCACGGAGGCGATCGTTCAGGCGGTCCGAGGAATCTCGGACGAAGAGATCCGCTTCGTGATCAATACCCATGTGCATCCCGACCACATCGGCGGAAACGCAAGCCTCGCCGGGCTGGGTGCGTTGATCGTCGCTCACGACAACGTCCGGATGCGGATGCTGCGAGAGCTCCGGATTCCCCGCCGAGGAGGAACCGCCTTCCCCCAACCCCCCGAAGAAGCTCTCCCGGTCCTCACGTTCGGGGAGGCCATCACGTTTCACATGAATGGGGAGGAGGTGCGGGTGTTTCTCGTCCCCCCCGCCCATACCGACGGTGACAGCTTCGTCTACTTTTCCGGATCCGACGTGCTCCACCTAGGAGACGTTTTCCGGACCAACATGTATCCCATCATCGACGTCTATAACGGTGGGAGCTTCTCTGGGATGATCGACGCCCTTGAGATCGCCATCGGCCTGTCGGGACCGAACACCAAGGTCATTCCCGGACATGGGCGTGGGTTCACCGACCGCACGGGACTCATCGAAGTGCTGGTGATGATGCTGGATATTCGTGAAGACATCACCCGGATGATCGCTCAGGGGATGAGCCTCGACGAGGTTCTTGCCGCGAACCCCACGGCGGAGTATGACGAGAAGTGGGGGCAGGTACCGTCGTGGAACGAGAGCGATCTGGTACCGATCATCTACAACGAATTCAAGCGGCCCGGCTGAAAGGAGCCCCGGTCGCCACCAATCTCGGTGAGACCCTTTGGGATCCTCAGAAGTTGCCGCCACCACCCCCGCGTGGGAAGCGGTTGTTGACGACGTTGTTGAAGATCGAACCGAACTGGTAAGAGAATCCGAAGTTCAACGACGCCCGGGAGTCGGTCTGCTGCGTCTGCAGCTCGAGCAACCTCTCCGCGTCGGTCAAGTCCCCTCCAGCCAGGAAGACCTGGTCGCGAATCCTCGAATACGAGGCGCCCACGTTCAGGTCGAGTCCGCGCATGATCCGGAAGCTCAGGTTCCCGCGCAGAGACACGTTGTTCTGCTTCAGATCGTGAAGGTAGGCCGATCCCGTAAGCCGGATCGACGCGTTCCCCCAAGGTTGTCGCTGCGAGAATTGCAGCGTTAGCGCCTGTTCGGCACGGAGTTCCTCTTCTTTTCCAAGAAGGGTCTCCTCGAAGTACCTTCGGTATACCGGCCCGATCTCGTAGAAGGCCGTCATCGAGCGACGGGTCGCCTCTTGGTAGGGGAAGAAGCTGTATTCAATCGCCGGGTTGAACTGCCCCCAGAGGCTCTGGTTGTTCCTGGTGTTGCGCCCCACGTTGGACCTCACGCCAATCGACCAATGTTCGGCCACGGAGTAGACCACCCGGGCGAAGAAGCCCCAGTCGTACCTGTTATCGACGAAGCGAGAGCCGTCATTCAGGTCGAACTCTTGCCTGTTGTTACGGTAGTTCGCGTTGTAGCTCTGCTTCCAGGTGGGGGTCACCCGAGAAGCGTTTAAGCTGGTCCTCAACTCCCGGCTTTCCTGCTTCGACTCGGTGTTGAGCTGTCCGCTCGCTCGCACCCGGAAGACCCATAATTTCCAAGGATCCTCCACATCGCCCGGCGAGAGAATCCCCGCCGGTCGCGTGTCGAGGTTCGCGTTCACTTCACCAACGGGGGCAAGACCGGCGAGCTGGACGACGTTCCTGTATCCGGACTCCGTTGCGAACGTGGCGAGCCCGAGACCCAGCGTGAGCGCTACGCCGTCGAGCCGTTCCCTCTGAGTATCGGTCGGGAGGGATTGGTAGAGGCTCCGGGTCTCATAGTCCTGATACACGCCACGTCCGAGGAAGTCGAGCTGGTACTCCCTCCCTCCCGCTCCGGTGTTCTGGCTTGTCATGATCACATGGACATTCGCGTCCCGCCGATCCCGGACCCACGCCACCCAGTTGATCTCCGTACGGTAATAGGTGTTGTCGCACTCGCGGCCACGGCAGTCGAAGAACACGCGAGGGACCGTGGTAGGGGATCGGGGCACCACATCCTGCGCACTCACCGAGCCCGGCGAAATCGCGAGGCTCGGAATCGCGAGGCCCGCAATCAGAACGGTCAACGAGAGGAATGACGGCCACCTATTTATTCGCTGCATCCGCTCTTCCTTCCATTCTCGGAGGCTTGGAAATCCTGTGATTCCACGGCTATTGGTTCGACACGGGGTGGGGCAACGCCGTTGAAGCCCGGAGGGCTCCGAACGATCCTACCCCCGAAGACCCTAACAGTGGAACACCTTTGGTGGGTGCCCGAAGCCGTGACGGCTCGATCGCGTCACACCACCAGCATGGCCTCCACCACCAACCCCGGGCCAAAAGCGAGGGCCACACAGGGGAGCGCGGCGCTCGCCTTCCTGAGCCGCTGGAGGACGAATAGCACGGTGGCGGACGACATGTTCCCGTGACCCCGAAGTACGTCCCGGGACACGTCCAGGACGCCGCTCTCCAGGGCCAGAGCGTCCTCCACCGCCTCCAAGATCCGCGGTCCGCCAGGATGTACGGCCCAACTTCCCACCTCGTCCAACCCGAGTCCCTGGTGCTTCAGCCAGTCCTGGAGCCACCCACCCAGATTCGCGCGGATCAGCTCGGGGACCTCAGCCGAGAGCGTCATGCGAAAGCCGTGGTCACCGATGCGCCAGGACATCGCGTCGCCCGACTCGGGCATGAGAAGCGTGCCCTGGGCTTGCACCGTCCACCCGCGGGTCTCGCCATTCAGCTCGGCGACGCCTACCACCGCTGCCGCCCCGTCCGCAAACAGGCTGTTGGCCACGATCATCTCTTGATCCCACCCATAGGCAAAGTGAAGGCTGCACAGCTCAACCGCGCAGAGGAGGACTCGCGCCTCCGGCTCCGCGCACTGCGACGCGGCTACCCGCAACCCGTTGAGGGCCCCGTGGCACCCCATGAATCCGACGTGGGTGCGATGCACCGTGCGCTGCAATCCCAGCGCGTCGATGAGGGCGGCGTCGAGACCCGGCGAAAAAAATCCGGTGCATGACACCGTGACCAGATGGGTGATGGCCTCCGCGGGAGTGGACGCATCCTCCAGGGCCCGCCGCGCCGCCGCCTCGGCCAGAGATGGCGCCTCGGCTTCGTACCAGGCCATGCGCTGCCCCGTCGTCGGTCCCCGATCTTCCGGCCCGGTGGCGGGCGTATAGAACCGAACCCGCTCCTCCAGCGTTCCTTGGTCGGCCCGCACCACCACCATGTGGCGGGTATCCACCCCGGACCGGCCATAGAGGATGCGGAGCACCCGCGCCTGTTTTTCGTCGGCCGCGCAGAAGGCGCGGCTGGACTCGGCGGCATCGCTCTGTTTCAGAATACCGGGCGGTACGGCCGTGCCCACGCCGGCCAGGTGGAGCTTCACCATGGACTCCCCCCCAGGAGGTGCGTGGTAGCGGACGTATGTTTCACCAGGGGCCGGGCCAGGCTCGGCGCCGTGGCCAACGCGGCTAGAGCCATCCGGGCCGCCCAAGGACGCCGAAGGCCCCAGGCCACCATGCCACATACCCATTGATCCCGTCGAATTCGACGGCGGTGCACCCGACGCCACCGGCGCACCAACCCTTCATCCCAGCGCGCCACTCCCGCTTGCACGAGGGGCGCCAACGCCAGTGCTCCCCACAGCGCCCACGCCATGCCCTCACCGGTGAACGGCTCAACGTACCCAGCGGCGTCACCCACGAGAAAGAGACGCTCTTCAGCCAGGGACGAAAGCCGTCGCGTGAGGGGGGGCGTACCTCTCCACCCTCGGTGGATCCCCTCGGGGACCCTCGGCATCCCAGCCAATTCCAGGTGCGCTCGAACGGCTCGTTCCGGCGATCCGTGCTGGCGCATCCACTCGGCGTCGAAGGCGGCAGCGACATTGAGACGGTGATCCTCCTGGCGCACCAGGCCCACGTATCCGGCGGGCCCCAACACCATGTGTATCACTCCGGGCCCGTATCCGGAGCCACCTCTCTCCAGCACCGCACCCACCCCCACACGGGAGCCGGCTCGAACCATGGCGAGGGGCGCGG
>JADFMD010000050.1 GCA_022564055.1 Gemmatimonadota bacterium | reverse complement strand
TGTTTCCGCCCAGTGCCACATCCAGCCCGTCCTCTTCGAGGAGGTGTGCCACCAAGGCCGCCGTGGTCGTCTTGCCGTTGGTTCCGGTCACAGCGATCAGTGGACCATCGAAGAACCGAAAGGCGAATTCAGGCTCCGAGATCCAACGTACGCCCCGGTCGCGGAGCTCTTTGAGCACAGGCGCGTCTGGGCGAATGCCGGGACTGACGACCACCGTTCCGGCGCTTGCGATGCGATCGACGGGGTTCTCTCCCAGCTCGACATCGGCTCCCCGTGCGCGGAGCTCGGCTCCACGAGCATGAGTTGCGGTGTCAGTGCGCAAATCCGAGACATGGACTACACCTCCCTTTTCAAGTGCCAACCACGCCGCAGCCCGTCCGGACTCGCCCAAACCGACAACGGCAACCATTTCGCCTTCCAGCGTGTTCACAACGACTGTTCCTCACCGGATCTTGAGCGCGCTGAACGCGACCATCGCGCACAGGATTCCCATGATCCAAAAACGGACGACGACCTTGCTCTCCGGCCACCCCAACTGCTCGAAGTGGTGGTGGATCGGGGCCATCCTGAAGAGTCTTCGACCGGACCCGTGTTTCGCGGCGGTGTAGCGGAAGTATCCGACCTGCAGGATCACCGAGAGCACTTCCATGACGAAGACACCCCCCACGATGGCCAGGAGAAACTCCGCCTTGAGCAGAATGGCCATGACCCCGATGGCGCCTCCCAGAGCGAGCGAACCCGTGTCGCCCATGAAGACCTCTGCGGGATGCGTGTTGTACCAAAGGAATCCGAGGCAGCCACCGGCCATGGCGAGCGCGAGCACGGACAACTCCCCGGCGCCGGGCAGGTAGAAGAGCCCCAGGTACGCGGAGCTGTCCACGCGGCCGAGTAGATATGCAAAGACCGCGAACGTGGACGCGGCGATCGCCATCAGGCCGGCGGCCAGCCCGTCGAGTCCATCGGCGAGGTTCACCGCGTTCGCGCTGCCGGAGATGACGAACCCGACGAACAGGACGTAGAGCCACGGATGGAAGACCAATGCGACGTCGGAGAAGAACGGCACCATCGTGTGGTTTGGGGGCACCGGTGAGATCGGATTGAGGAGCAGGAAGAGCCCCAAGCCGAGTCCGAACGTCCACTGCCCCAACATCTTATAGCGGGCGATCAGCCCCGCCGTCCGTTTCTTGACGACCTTGAGGTAGTCGTCCATGAGTCCGATGGCGCCCATCGCCACGAGGCTCAGGAGCGCCAGCACCGTATACCAGTTCGTCAACTCGGCCCACAGCAGCGTGGACAGGCCGGTCGATATGACGATCAGCGCTCCGCCCATGGTCGGCGTCCCCGCCTTGTGAAGATGGCTCGCTGGCCCGTCCGCTCGAACCACTTGGCCGATCCGGAACCGCCGGAGCGCTCGGATGGTCATCGGGCCCAGGACGAAGGCGAGCACGAGCGACGTCACCAGCGCGCCGGCGGCCCGGAAGGTGATGAAGCGGAAGAGGTTGAAAACGATATGGACGTCGGCGAGAGGGGGCAGCAGGTGATAGAGCATCAGGCCGCGCCCTCGCCGGAGCCCGCTGCCGAGTCGCCGAAGTCGCGCTCGAACAAGGGAATCAGCCGCTCCAGCGCTACCCCGCGCGAGGCCTTCAACAGCAGCACCTCATCGCCGGCGAGCCTTGCCCGGAGCTCCTCGTACGCCTCGAGCGGATCCATCACGGAAAGGATCGTCGACGCGGGGCCTCCCGATTCTGCTGACCCGGACTTTGCGGCGGCCAGGGCGAACTCACCTGTGGCGACCACCAGGTCCAAACCGAGGGTGGATGCTTTGTCCAAGAGCACTGTGTGGAGTTCCTCGCTGCGCGCTCCCAACTCGAGCATGGTGCCGAGGACCGCCACCTTGGTCCGGGCGGGTTCGACGTCGACGAGCAGATCCAACGCGGCGCGCAAACTCTGCGGATTCGCGTTGTAGCAGTCGAGAATCAGCGTGAGACCGCCGATCTGGCGGATCTCTCCGCGCATGGAACCGGCCTCCACCCGTCCGACTCCGCGGGTTGCCTCGGCGGCGGGGACGTCCAGCAGCTCGGCCACCGTCAGGGCGATCAGGGCGTTCTGGACCGAATGGCGCCCCGGAACTCGCAGCTTTACGGGCTCCCCCCGCCAGACGAAGCTCCAGCACCCTTGCTCGTCCATCGAGGACTCGCCCGGGCCGTACTCGGCATCCGCGCCGGTACCGAGGCCCACGACCAGGACGTCACTCCGGATGCGGCCGGCCTCTTCGGAGAGGACGGCCGGCTCATCGCCCACCACCGCCTTGCCGTCGTCCGGGAGCCCCCGCAGGAGGTCCAGCTTTTCGTCGAGCACACCCTCAAGCGACTCCAGCTTCTCGATGTGGGTCTCGGAGACCGTCGTCACGATACCGATTTGGGGTTCGGCGATCCGGGCGAGAGCAGCGATCTCCCCCGGCTCGTTCGTACCCATTTCGAGCACCACCACCTCCGCGTCGTCGGGAGCGTCGAGGAGCGTCAAAGGCAGGCCGATACGATTATTCAGGTTCTCGGGTGTGGCGTGGACGCGGCGCGATCCCTCGATCGCCGCCCGCGTCATCTCCTTGGTTGCCGTCTTCCCTGAGGACCCGGTGATACCCACCACGACAGCGTCGAGGTGGCTCCGGCGATGCCCGGCGAGTTGCCCGAGCGCCAGCAGCGTATCTTCCACCGGGTAAACGCAGGCGCCCTCCGCCTCAACCGGTCGGGCTACCACGGCGCCCCGTGCTCCCTTGCCCAAAGCATCGGACACGTAGTCGTGCCCGTCGAAGTTGTCCCCGGACAGAGCGACGAACAGGTTCCCCTCCCGAGTCGTTCGACTGTCGGTGGAGATGCCGGTGAAAACGAGCGTGCAGTCCTCTGGAGGCTCCACATCCAAAGCGGTTCTCACATGATCGTCCGTCCATACGAAGGGAGCGGTCACGCCACGTCTCCCATCCGGCCGAGGTGCTCCTCGACGATCAGCCTCTCGTCGAAGGGCTGACGCTCGGTGCCGATCACTTGGTACCGCTCATGTCCCTTACCTGCGAGCAACACCAGGTCCTCCGGGCGAGCCTGTGTGAGCGCGTAGTCGATCGCCTCCCGACGGTCGGCCAAACGCTCAAACGGGAAGCCATTCATTCCCGGAACGATGTCATCGATGATCGACTCCGGATCCTCCGTCCGGGGATTGTCGGAGGTGATCACGACCAGGTCCGCCCCTTGGGCGACGGCCCGAGCCATTTCGGGCCGTTTTCCGCGGTCCCGATCACCGCCCGCGCCGAACACCACGATCAGGCGGCCCGAGGTGAGCGGGCGCATGGTGGTGAGAACGCGTTGGAGTGCATCGGGCGTGTGGGCGAAGTCGATCACAACCGTAAACGGTTTCCGGGCAATCACTTCGAGCCGTCCGGGAATCTGCGGTACGCTGGCGAGACCGTCCGCAAGGGCCTCCAGGGACATGCCAGCGACCGCGCCCACACCCGCCGCCGCCAGACAATTTTCAACATTGAAACGGCCGATGAGCGGAAGTTCGACCTCGACCTCGCCCCCTGCGTCCCCCATGCGGAACCTGGTTCCGGACGACCCCGGCTCGATCTCCTTCGCACGAAGGTCGGCCACCTCGTCGATGCCGTAGGTGACCGTGCGCCGCCCTCGGATGGGAAGGTCCTTCCAGTGCGCGTCGTCGGCGTTGACGACCACGCACCCTTCCTCCTTCATCAGATTGAGAAGGTGAGACTTGGCCCGGAAATACTCCGCCATGTCGCCGTGATAGTCGAGGTGGTCCTGGGAGAAATTGGTGAAGACCACCGCATCGAAACGCACCCCGTCGAGACGCTTCTGATCGAGCGCGTGAGAGGACGCCTCGACGGTTACCGAATCGACGCCTTCCGCAGCCAGATCGGCCAACCAGGTGGAGATCGCAACCGGCCCCGGCGTGGTGAGCCCCTCGGTCCCCTCCCTCACCGAGCCGTCGGGCTGGATGAGCCCGAGCGTGCCCACCGCCGCCGAAGGACCCCGGGAGCCCAGGAGGTGCCGCGTGAGGGAGGCCGTTGTGGTCTTGCCGTTCGTGCCGGTCACGCCGACCGTGAAGAGGCCGCCCCACGGGGAGCCGAGCACCGCGTCCGCGGCCAAAGCGGCGGCGAGGCGGCCGTCCGACACCTGTACCTGCGGAATCCCGGCCTCTGGAACGTACCGCTCCACCACGGCGGCGGCCGCACCCCTCTCGGCCGCTTGAGCGACGAAGCCGTGGGCGTCCCAGGCGGACCCACTCCATGCCAGGAAGAGGTTTCCGGGCTGGACGGTGCGGGAGTCCTGCGTCACACCAGTGATTTCCACATCGATCGAGCCGTGAATCGTTTCGATCAAGCCGGCTGCCCCGAGGGCGGCGGTGACCACCTGAAGAGCAGCAGACGGCTCAGTCATCGCCACTCCCTTCCCCCGAAGCCAACCGCACGGTGTCCCCCGGTGCCAGGAGCGAGCCGGCCCGGGGCACCATGGTTTTCGTCACGCCCGAACCATCCCATTCAACCCGAAGCCCGGCCTCGTGAATCCGCCGGGCCGCGGCCCGAGCGGGAAGTCCCAAGACATCGGGAACTCGGACGTGGGTCCGATTCTCGAGCGCCGCGGAGTCACGCCATCTCGACACGCTCGACCCCTGAGCCCCAACCGACGCTGAGTACCCATCCAGCCGGAGTTCTGCGAACCGCGGCAAGAGGGCTGTCTCACCGCCATTGCTCTCCCGCGAGGGAGCGTCGATCTCTTCGGCGCGGGCAACCTGCGCGAGAGCCCAACGATCGATGGGTGTCTGCTGAGCGGCCAGAATGGCTTCCATCGTCGCCCGGGTTACCGGAGCCGCCGCGGAGCCGCCGTAGTAGGCCCCCTGAGGACGGTCCAACTTGACCATGACTAACAGTTGCGGGTCTTCGGCCGGGAAAAACCCCACGAACGAAGCGAAATATTCTCCATCTTGGTAGGCACCGTCCGCCCAAACCCGCGCCGTGCCGCTCTTGCCGGCCACCTTGAAGGTACCGAGCCGGGCACGCGTCCCCGTTCCGTCTTCCACGACGTCGACGAGCACAGCGGACACCTCGAGCGCTACACGCCGTGAGACAGCCCTCCGCACGATTCGAGGCTGAAAGCGAGCCGTCACCTTGCCCCTCGAATCCCGGAACTCCTTCACGAGCCGGGGCTCCATGAGCAGACCCCCGTTCGCCAGAGCCCCGTATGCCATGGCCATCTGGAGGGGTGTCACAGAGATCTCATACCCGATAGCAAGAGACGCCGGGGACTGCCGGCTCCACCGCTCTGGGCGGCGCAGGGTACCCCTCACCTCCCCAGGAAGGCCGATCCCGGTGGGTGCCCCCAGCCCGAATTCACGGAGGTTCTGGTACTGGACCGCGGGACTCATGGCCTGGGCGGCCTTGGCCACACCCACGCTCGAGGAGATTTGAAGCGCCCGCGCCAACGTCATGGGACCGTGCTCTCTGTTCACATCCTCGATCGTGCGACCCGCCACCGTCCACGAGCCCGACCCCGTGTCGACCACGTCGTCGAGAGACATCAATCTGTTCTGCAAGAGCCCGGCCACCGTGAGCGGCTTGATGGTGGAGCCAGGCTCGTAGGGCGTGTTGATCGCCGACAAGGCGCTCGTGGACCCATCGTGAATGGACACCATGGCCAACACATCTCCGGTGCGCGGATCCGTGATGAGGAGATCTCCGCCTCGCGCCTCGGTCCTTCGAATGGCCTCCGTCAGCGCCTGCTGCCCGATCTCCTGCAAGTCCACATCCAGGGTCAGGACCACCTGGCCACCGCCGCGCGGACCCTCCACGATCACGCTCTCCCCCGGAATCGGCCTACCGGTGGGGTCTCTGGCGAGGACTGCCTGGCCCACGGTGCCCCGGAGGACCTCGTCGTACATCTGCTCGACACCCCCTAAAGCCTTGCCGTCCCGGACGGAACCGAGGAGGCCCCTGGCCAGGTCACCCTGGGGATAGAAACGGCGGTGCTCACGCTCGAGGTACACGCCACGAACGCTGTCGAGCGCTTCACGGACCGAGGGCGGAAAGGTGCTCGGGAGGACCCGCCAGGGTTTCGACGACGTCGTAGCCCTCCGTACGATCCGTTCCTCGAGCCCGAGGATCTCAGCCAACAGGCGCGTAACCGCATCCACGTCTCGCAGCTCTCTCGGTGCGACACTCACCCTGAAGACCTCGCGACTCGTGGCCAACTCGACGCCCGAGCGATCGAGCACCGATCCGCGAACCGCGGCGATTTCCACGCTGGTGCGGTGCTGGCGTTCCGCCTGCTCGGTCCATAGGGAACCCTGCACGATCTGGATCTGGGTGGCCCTGACGACGATCAGGCCCCCACTCAACAACCAGCCCACGAGAAGCAACCGCCGGCGCACCTTCAACTTGTCCCCCATGCCGCGCTTCCGGCGTGTCACCGGCCACCTCCCGATAGCCATCTCATCTCGGAGGCGTTCGGCCGGTGCATGCCGAGCTGCTCCTGGGCGAGGGACGAGATCCGAGTCCGGCTGTCCAAGCTTTGGATCCGACGACGGAGCTCCGCCTGTTCCGACTCGGCGAGTGAAAGCCGGCGTTCGACCCGGTCCAGTTCCGCCAGCGCCTCGAAGGCACGGCTCTGCCGCCACGTAACGAGACTCAAGGCCGACAGGAGACCGGCGAAACCCAGCGCAACAAGGCTCGGGGTGGCCCAGGACCGGCTAGGGCGATGGCGCCTCATCCCTTACTCCATGCGCGGAGGCGGGCGCTACGGGCGCGGGGATTTCGGCGAACCTCGACGTCGCCGGGACGTACGGCTTTTCGTGTCAGCACGCTCCCCAGCGGCGCACCCCGGCAGGTGCACACCGGCATTTCCGGCGGGCAGACACAGGATCGGCTCCATTCGCGAAAGGCGTTCTTGACCAGACGATCCTCGAGCGAGTGGTAGGAGATCACCACGATCCGAGCGTTCGGCGCCAGCGCCTCGCGAAATACCGTCAGGCCACGTTCCAGGCTGGCTAGTTCTTCGTTTACCGCAATTCTCAGCGCCTGGAAGATCCGCGCTTTCTCGTTGGCCTTCGGGGCTCTTCTCAGCGTTCTGTAGAGGACCGCGACCAGGTCGTCACTGGTCCGGAAGGGTGTCGCCGACCTCCGCTCGACCACGGCCCGTGCAAGCCGCCGGGAATGCGGTTGCTCTCCGTATTCGTGGAAAATCCGAGCCAGGGCCTCTTCTGGCTCGGAGTTCAAGATTTGAGCCGCGTTGGGTAAGTCGGTCTGGGCGGCGTTCATGCGCATGTCCAACGCCACACCGGACCTGAAAGCGAAACCCCGCCCGTCCGAGTCGAGTTGATGAGAGCTCACGCCCAGATCGAGGAGGACTCCCGCCAGGGGCTCCGCCAGATCGGCGGAGCGAAGAGCCTCGTCGAAACGAGCCCGAATGAATCGAACTCGTGACCCGTACTGAGCCAAAGTGGCCCTCGCCACCTCCAAGGCATCCGGGTCACGGTCGACGGCGATGATTCTGCAGCTCGAGCACGCGTCCATCAGGATGGCAGTGTGCCCTCCGCCTCCCACCGTACCATCCAGATAGAGGCCGTTCCCGGTCGGAGCCATGAGCTCCACCACCTCTCGCGCGAGAACGGGATCGTGAAAACCGGCCGGCGACTCCGTCCGTTCGCTCACAGGGGCCTCAGGGGCTCGAAGAGATAAGGACACGAATCACCCGAAAATTTGGTTGGAGAATTTCTTGAACTCGGCGGAGCCGGTACGCGCCACTCGCTCGAACTCTTCGGGATCCCATACCTCGACTCGATCCATGTTCCCCAGGAGCAGGACCCTCCCAGCGAGGCCCGCTGCCTCTTGCAACCAGGCCGGAATAAGAATCCGGCCCTGCTTATCGGGGGATACCTCGACCGCGCTCGAGGTAATAGCCAGCACGTCCCCCCATGCCTCGGGTTGATTTCTCCTGAAAGCCAGGAGGCGTTCCTGCGCCGCAGCCCAGGACTCCAGCGGAAAGAGTGTGAGGGCGGGCGGTCTCCACTGGAGTAAGACGAAGCAGTCACCATCGGCCTCTCGACGAAACGCCGAGGGCAGACTGACCCGCCCCTTCTCGTCCATCTGGAATTCATACCGGCCCAGAAAATTCGTCACTTGGTGGCACACTATGGGTTGTAGTGGTACAGAGTGGTGCGATAGGGACCAAGATACGCCCCTACTTCAAGAGACGTCAAGCCTTTTTGACACAAATAGTTTTCGGGTTTTGTTTGGGTACGCGAACCGGTGGGTAACGTCACAAACGGTTGTGTGTAAATGAGTTACGTGGCAAACACCGCAAAGTGGGTCACGACAATTTCGAAAGAAATTGCGAGGAGAATCACCGCGGAAGGGACTTACCCACTCTCACCCACTGGCTGGACCCGCTGGGCAGGCCCGGACCTCAGCCAAAAAAAAACGCCGCGGGAGAAAACCTCCCGCGGCGCCCTAGGCGCTGGTCTGCGCGCTGATTTACCGGTTGCGTTCCGCCCGCGCAATCACCGCTTCCTGGATCTCGATATACGTGCCGGTCGCATCCATGAACTGCTGGAAATTGATGGAGGCGGTCCGGTCTGCGTAACCCTTCCCACGTTGGAACAACGCAAGGGCCTCCTGAAACATCGGGAGCGTCCGATTGGCGGAGTCGACCGTCTCAGGTACGGGTTGTAGCTGAATGCCGCGGCTGTAAAGACTGAAGGCATGCCAGAAGTCGTATGTCTCCTTTGCCTGAGTACTCACGTTGAAATTCTTCGCCAATCGAATCAATTCGATGAAACGCGGATAATTCTTTTGCGTCGGCTGAACATACACCGCGTAGGCCCGGGAGAAGATCATGTCCCCCGCTTGGTCCGGCGAGGAGCCCCTTTCAACCGCAGTCTGCAGTATCGGTACCGCCTCCGCGACACGCCCGGCCTCGATCAACCAGCTACCCATTCTAAGGTGCAGGTTGGGCCAATTCGGATCGATTTCCTCGATGGAAGCAAGAGCTGCAACGGCCTCGGTGACCTGTCCCGACTCCTTCAGCGCCTCGGCTTGGATGGCCCGTAGGCTGGGCTCCTCCGGGTGCGATGCGACAGCACGCTCGGCGAATGCGATCGCTTCATCCACATTTCCCAGTTGGAGCTGTGCTGCGGACACGTTCCGGAGTTGGGAGACCAACGTCTCGGCGCCCTTCTCTTCGAAGACCCGCTCGTACGCCGCGATCGCCTTACCGTATAACTCGCGGACCTCGGCGGTCACCTCACCGTCCTGTTCTCTCCGGACCTGCTCCGCGCCGGCGAAAGCGAAGTTACCCAACTGCTCATAGAAGTCGATATTATCCGCATCGACCGCGACTCCCGCCTCGATGATCTCCATTCCGCCTAGGGGATCGCCCTCCTGGGCCAGATCGTAGGCTACGGTCATTCGTACGGAGGCATTCAACGGGTCCAGCTCGAGGTAACGACCATAGAAACCCCGCGCCAGCTCCCTGTTTTCGAGATTGATTGCCAAGAACCCACCGAGCAACAGCGCATTTTCGTGGTACGGATCGCGTTCGAGTAGGTGCTGGACCTCCGCTAAGGACTCCTCGAACTCGTCCATCTGGCGGAGAACGTTGGCTCGCGTATAACGGCTCGTATTCGCGTTCGGGTTCAGCTCGAGCGCCCGGTCGCAGTTCTGGAGGGCGCTCTCCCACTGCTGGCTCGCGGCATAGTCACTGCAAAAAATCGCTACCCTCGTCTGCTCGACGAAGCGTTCGAAGCTCGTTACGATCTGGGCGGCCGCCTGCGCTTCCATCTTATCGGCGGACAGGACTGGATCGACCTCAAAGGTTTCTCCGGTCGCACTGTCCACGAAACGGATGTCCTGAATCTGCCAGGCCTCCTTGGACCCCGTGTATCGCGCGCAGAGCACGACCTGATAGTTGCTCTGTTGGGCAAGCTGACGGGCGAGGATGCAATTGAGGTCCTTCATGTCCAGGTCGAACCGCTTGAGGGCGTCTTTGATGTCGTCCTCATCCACCGCAGCATGGGTGAGCATGTCGTCGATGAGGTCCCGCAGCTCGTCGGCCAGGTCCTTGCCGAAGTCGTCATCCTCCCCGTTCATGGGCTGGAAGTCCGGTATGAGCACGCGGTAGCGGCTGCTCACGGTCTGCTGAGCCTCGAGCACCGTGCTGCCCAAAACGGTCAACGCGAACAGCACGGATACACTAACCCCCAAAGGGCGGCGTCCAATCATCATCCCTACTCCTGGATGGGTTCCTGAATTAGCTACTCCCAAAGGCCTTCTTTGGGGCCACTGCCGATCCGGCGTACCAAATCCTGGTGCACACAAAAGACCTACAGCCGAGCAAGATTACCCAAGCCAGGCCGTGGGTCAACCGCACACCTCAGAACGACTTACAGCAACAGCGACGATGATACCCTACTAGGAGCGTTTTTGTTACACAAGTGAGTGGCGCGGCGGAGCCTCGACGGCGAGGTGGCCCGCAAGCCCCAGGACTACGGGAAGGAACGTGGGAAGGAAAGGATGGCAGGCAGGTTCAGGGGCAGAAAATTCCGCTCGAAAAACCGGCCGAAACGGTCACCCCCCCCTCCATCAACATGCCGGAGCCGGACTAAAAGAGGTGGATCGAACCGTTGACCGTCCTCAGTTTCAGCTCCGGGCCACCGTCGCCGAGAACTCCCCGAGCCGAACGCCGCGAGGCTCTCCCAACCAGCTCGAACGGTAGATCGGTTTTGAGGCGCCCGTTCACCCATTTCGCGTCCAGGTCCGCGTCGACGTCGTCGGGAAGATCCAAAGAAATGCTTCCGTTGACGGTCGAGAAGCTCACACCCGACCCCAGGTCGTACCTCTCCATGGCGGCGGCGATGGACCCATTGACGGTGCTGGCTTTGGCGAAGCCCGTGGTGGAAATCTCGATGTCTCCGTTGACGCTCCTGGCGTCCACGTCCGAGGCGAGGCCGTGCATACGCACGTCACCGTTCACGGTCTTGGCCAGGAAGCCAACGTCCTCCGGAACGCTCACATAAAAGGTTACCCGGACATCGTTATTGCGCGTGCGGTTTCGGCCCCCGGATCCGGGCTCGCACGTGTTCTCACGTCCACGAGAAGACGGGTAGACCGCGCACACTGTCACTCCCCCAGCGTGCTCGACGACTTCGATGCGCACCGCCTCCGGGTCGCTTCGGCGCGCACGCTTTTCAGCCCGAACCTCGATCTGGCCGCCGGTGGCGCGCTCGGCGATGATGTCGCCGTTCATGCCCTTGATCTCTACCGTCTGTCCTGTCCCGACCGCTCCGCGCCACACGAAATCCGTACCCTCTTGATCCGATTCGTCCCGATCCCGTCGCTGAGCGGACGCCGGTGCGGAGGCACCCGATGCACCACCCTCGTGGAAGAACCCGGAAATCGTCCGGCCGACTCCGGCCACCACCCATTGGGCGCCCTGCACCGCCTTCTGCGATCCCCACACCAGCCCGTTCGTCATCGCGTCGCCGTCTCTCGCCTGACCGAGGGTCAGCGCGCCTGCCAGCACGATACCGATGACCACCGCCGCCCGATTCACTCCCGTCATGTCGCCTCCTGGGCCCGCCTCGTCACGCGCGGCCCCTCTGGGCCAACGCTTCCTTCTTGTGGCTACCGCTCCTTCGGCAAACGAACCGCCTCCATCCCCTACGAAAAAATGTCAAGAAAAGTTTTCGAATCGGAATCGCGGTTTTACAAACTTCGATGTCCGGAATCACGTAATGGTTGCAACGCCAGTGCGCCTTGCGCACGAACGCCCGATCACATCCATTCGGCGATCCCGACCAGGACGCCTCCGCACGGAGATTTCGCATGCCATTCGCCACACTCGCCGTCGTACAGGCGATCCTTCCCATCGATCTGACCGCCCTCCTCGCCGTGTTCATGGGAGTCTCCGTCGTGCTCGTCCCGGTTATCGGGATCACTGCCCGCTTCGCGCTTAAACCGACGGTGGAAGCGCTCAGTCGTTTCTTCGACAAGAAAGGCAGCGACGAGGCGATTTCCATTCTCGAGCGCCGGATGGCGCTCATCGAGCAGCAGGTGGAGTCGATCGATACGAACGTCCAGCGGCTCGTCGAGACGTCCGAGTTCGATCGGAACCTGGCGGCCCCAACGCAAAGCCCGGATCAGATTTCGGGGCCCAGCTCGGACGAGTAAGCCGTTTGGGCGACCTCGAGATCATCGGACATCGCGGATACGCAGCGCGCGCGCCCGAAAACACGCTCGTGTCCATCGACGCCGCCCTAGGAGCTGGTGCGGCTGCCGTGGAGTTCGATGTCCGTGTGGCGTCCTGCGGCACGCCCGTGGTGATACATGATGAGACGCTGGATCGCACCACCGACGGCGAGGGGCCGGTCGCCCGGCAAACGGTCGAGCAGTTGCGGACGTTGGACGCGGGCGCCTGGTTCGATCCAGCTTTCGCCGGTGAGAGAATCCCCACGTTGACCGAAACCCTCGATCACCTCGCCGACAAGGCACATCATATTTATCTCGAGCTGAAGGGAATCCGCGACCCCTCGGACGTCGACGGTATGGTCGACATGGTTCGGAATCGGGGGATGTCGGATCGCACCACCTTCATCAGCATCGACTGGAGTATCCTTCGACGCGTTCGCGCTCAGGACGCAGCGATCCGTATCGGCTTCATCGTGGTAACCGCGAACCTTTTCGACGCGGCGCTGTCGCTCGCCGTGGCCGATCCGGCCGCGATCCTCGATTTGAATCATGAAATCGCCTTGGATGAACCGTCGGTGGTACAGCGCGCGAAGGCCGAGGGCGTGGACGTCGTGACCTGGACGGTCAATGAGCCGGACGAAGCGACGCGGCTGCAGCAGGCAGGTATCACCGGCTTCACGACCGACCACGTCGCCCGACTTCTCACATGGGCCGGCCAGGAGTCGGGATAGGATGCCCACTCCCCAGAAATTCAACCTTGCCGGACGCCGTGATGCCCTCACGCGGCTCGGCCAAGCGCGCCTGGATCTGCTCATCATTGGCGGAGGCATCACCGGCTGCGGCATCGCGCGAGACGCCGCCCTCCGGGGGTGGACCGTGGGGCTCGTGGAAAAGGAGGACTTCGGCTTCGGCACCTCGAGCCGTTCGTCGAAAATCATACACGGCGGTGTGCGTTATCTGGAATACGGACACTTTCTACTCGTAAAGGAATCGGCGATGGAGCGGGCGGTGCTACGGACCATTGCTCCCCACCTCGTCCATCACCTCCCGTTCATCTTCCCAGTGTTCGGTGGCGAAAGCCTGTTAAAGGTCCGAGCCGGGCTAGCGGTCTTCGACTCCCTGGCTGGCTCAAAGGGCTCGGAGAAACACGAAAACCTTTCTCCGGAAGAGGTTCGGGAACAGCTCCCGGGGCTCCGCGAGCCGCTCAAGGGTGGGGTGCGGTACCCCGAATACATCACCGACGATGCCCGCCTCACGTTGGAGAACGCACAGTCCGCCGCTGAGCACGGAGCGTTGGTCGTCAACCATGCCCGTGTCCAACATTTGAGGATGACGGACGGACGGGTGACCGGATGCAGCGTGGTGGACCTGATTGAGGACCGAACGGTGGAGGTGTCGGCCAGACTGATTGTCAACGCTACCGGGGTGTGGACGGGGGGCGTATTGGCCGAAGCCGGCCTCGACGCCGAGTTCTCGCTGATTCCCAGCAAGGGGATCCATATCTTGCTCTCCGCTGAACGTCTGCCGATCGAGGGCGCGACCTTCCTGCGCGCGACCAACGGAAAGAGGGGCCTCGCGATGCGGCGCCTGGGCTACGTCTACGTCGGCACCACAGACGATGAATACAGCGGTTCGCTCGACCGGCCCCGGGCCACAAGATCCGATGTGGACGAGGTATTGGACATGGTCAGCGACTGTTTTCCGGAACAGCATCTCGGGTACGACGACGTTCTGGCCACCTGGGCCGGCGTGCGTCCTCTGATTCGCGAAGCAGGCAAGAGTACACGGGACACCTCCCGCGAAGACGCTGTCTGGGTCTCCCCCCCCGGGCTGATCACCGTGGCGGGAGGAAAACTCACCACGTATCGGCAGATGGCGCGCCGGGTTCTCGAGCTTGCCGACCCCGACCTCGGTCCCGCACCCGGACCCCCGGACCGGACCGCGACGGTACCGCTCCCGGGCGCCGTGGTCGGTCCCGCGGGGCTGGAGGCCTACCACGCCGAGCGTTCGAGGGCCTTGATCGAGGCCGGGGTCGAGCGGGCGGTCGTCGAACGACTCTGTTGGCTGTACGGAAACCAACTCGATGATCTGCTCGCCTTCGGCGCAGAGGACCCTTCCTGGCTGGAACCACTCCACCCGGAGGTGCCTGGGCTCAGGGGTGAGGTCCGCTTGGCCGTGGAGCGTGAGATGGCGCTGACCCTGGTGGACTTCATGGACCGGCGGGCGGCGCTCTTACTTTTCAGCCCGAACTTCGGGCTTGCCGGAGCGGATGCCGCAGCCGACATCATGGCGGAGGCGCTGGGTTGGGACGCGGATCAGAGGACCCGCGAGTTGGCCGAATACCGGGAGTTTGCCGCAGAGCATGCGCTGCCCCCGGCGTGACGCCGAAGGCAAAATCCGCTACCATCGAACACGAGTTGAAAACGATTCTCAATCGCGTGCGCTGGAAATGTCAGTTATCAACCTGGAAAATGTGGGTAAAAGCTATTGGCCGGGGCCCGTTCAGGCCCTGTCCGGCGTAACGCTCGATGTCCGTGAGGGCGAGATCCTCACGCTGTTGGGCCCCAGCGGATGCGGCAAGACCACGACCCTGAGACTCATCGCCGGGTTCGAAGCTCCCGATGAGGGGACGATCCGTGTCTCCGGGACGGCGGTTTCGGGGAACGGCGACTGGGTTCCGCCCGAACACCGGGGTGTGGGTATGGTCTTCCAGGACTATGCCCTCTTCCCTCACTTGTCGGTGGAAGAGAACGTCATGTTCGGACTCCACGGGCGTCCGAAGTCGGAACGCCGCGGGCGCGCCCGGGAGGTTCTCGAGCTGCTCGATCTTTCGCACCACTTCGACCGATACCCGCATGAGCTGTCCGGAGGGCAGCAACAGAGGGTGGCGCTCGCTCGCGCCATCGCCCCGGAGCCGGTCGTGGTCCTGATGGATGAACCGTTCAGCAATCTGGACGCCCATCTCCGCGACAACGTTCGTGACGAGGTGGTCGGGAGCCTGAGATCGGCGGGGATCACCTGTATTCTAGTCAGCCATGACCAGCGCGACGCCCTGGCCGTCTCCGACCGCGTGGCGGTCATGAATCAGGGGAAAATCGAACAGGTCGGAACGCCGGTGGAGATCTACAAACATCCCGAATCCATCTTTGTGGCGACGTTCGTGGGGCGTACCAACCTGCTGCAAGGGCTTATCCAAGGCGTCGACGGGTGCGTGCTCACCGATTTCGGCTCCTTCTGCCGCGTGGATCGTTCCGGGCTCCCGGAGGGAGCACCCGTGATGGTCTCGGTGCGACCCGAGGGTTTCGTTCCCGACGAGCAAGGCTTGCTCCGCGGCTCCGTTACATCCACGACGTATACCGGGAGTGCCGTCGAGGCGGAGGTTCGGCTGCCGACCGAGGCCGGAGGGCACCGCGCCATCACCGTGCACCTCCCCACGACCGAGAGTTATGCGCCCGGAGATGACATTCGGCTCGCCATCGTCCCCGACTATGCCTCGGTGGTCCGAAACTCCTGCCAAATGTTGGGCTTCAGTCCGCAGTCGGCAGAGTAAACGAAAAGGCGCTCCCCCGGCCGACCTCGGTTTCCACGTCAATCTCTGTCCCGTGGGCCTCTAGAATCCCCTTGACGATGGCGAGGCCGAGCCCGGCGCCCCGCAAGTTGGTCCCGTGTCCCCTCCAGAAACGATCGAACAGGTGCTCCTTCATTTCGGCTTCAATTCCCGGACCCGTGTCGGAAACCGTCACCGATACCCCCCCGGGAACCCGCTCGGCAGCGACAGCAACCTGTCCGCCGGACGGGGTGAATTTCAGCCCATTGCCGATGAGGTTGGACAACACCTGGTGAATGCGGTCCCGGTCGGCTTCGACCGCCGGCAGGTCCGCGGGGACGTTTACCGAGAGCTCCACCCCCTCCAGATCAGCCCCGAGTTGCATTTGGGAGCCGACCTCTTCGACAAGCTCGACGATATCAACGCTCTTGGTCCGCACCGAAAGCCGCCCGGCCTCGATGGTGGCCACATCCAAGAGATCCTGGATCAACCTGTTGGCGCGATGGGCTGCCCTGCCGATGATCTCGAGATGCTCCCCCTGCCGATCCTGAGGCAACGACACGTCCGACAACAGCTCGACGGCGGCTGCGATCGTACCGATCGGGTTCCGAAGATCGTGCGATACGACCGCCAGGACCTCGTCCCTTGCTCTGACCGCCTCTTGAAGCGCCGCCTCGGCGGCGCGGATCTCGGTCATGTCGGTAAAGGTGAGGACGACGCCACGTACCTTCCGCCCGTCCTTCATCGGATTGACGATGAGCTGGACAGGAAAAGACGTCCCATCCTTTCGCCACAGGACGTCGTCAGGCACGCGAACGTTTTCACCGGAGCCCAAGGCCAGGTGAACCGGACATTCACTCTCCGAATGTTCTCCACCGTCGGCCTTGGTATGGTGGATCAGAGCGTGCACGGGCTCCCCCTGCATTTCGCTCGGGGAGTAGCCGAGCAGCATCGACCCCGCCTCATTGAGGAAGGTGCAGTTTCCGTCCTGATCGACACCGACCAGGCCGTCGGCGGTCCCCCCGAGGATCGATTTCAGATCCCGACGCGCGGCCACGGTCTCCAGCCGGCGTTTCGTTTCACCCCGAGCGAGATCCTGGAAACTTGCGCCCAGGTAGGCCAGAGAAAACGCTCCCAGGATGGCCAGGCCGACAGCACCCCAGGTGACCCAGAGCTGCCACGTGCGCCTGCGCTCCAGCTGGCTCCGCGCCACGGCCCCGTCGCGGATCAGTCGGTCCTCGAAGGCCAACACGGCGGCCTGAACGGAGTCGTAACGGGCACGGTCGTCCTCCATGTTTTCGAGAAACGCCAGAGGATCGGTCGAGAGGGGACCCGCTTCCATGAGCGGTGAATGGAGCAGCCGCCAATCGCTAGCCCGGGATTCGACCCGACTCAACTCCACGCGGTAGGCCGGCGGCATCCCGCTGATCACGTTTCGAAGTTCGTTTAGAAGTTCACCCTCGCGCCTGAGGTCCTCCTGGTAGAGGGCGAGGAAACTCGAATCGCCCGTACTCACATACTGCTCGATTCGCACCATTTCGAGCGATTGGACGTTCTTGATGTCGGGAAGGATAGGGCGAGCCAGGGAATACACCGCGATTTCCCGCTCAAGCGCAATTTCCTGGCGTTCGAGAAACGTCGGAACCAATGCCACCGCGAGAAGCGCGAGAAAGGAAACGCTCAAGGCGGCGATCCATCGAGAGGGCCCGACGGAGGGGACAGCGCTTGAATCCATTCTCGAAGCTAAAGAAGAAGCGGAGTCTCCACGAGGTCAGTCCTCCAGCAAAGGCCTCTTCGCATCCCTGGCGCCGAGCGCCGCACCGGTGCCGACACCGGCGCCGAAGGCGATGGCAGTGCCAACACCCACCAGCGGAATCAGAGCCACCACTGGAGAGGCTAGCACGGTGGCCGTGACCCCGACCGCCACGCCGAGGTAGGGTTTCTCCACGAAGCTCGTAAACCGTAGTCGGCGTCCGACGAATTTCCGGGCTCTCGTATGCCCAACGATCCCAACCGCCGCCGCGATACCCAGTCCAAGCAGCCCGAGCATGATTTACATCCTTACCTTGAGAGTCGGTGGTGGGCGCTCCGGCCCCGGAGCAGAGCGCGTGCGCCTCACCCTATTCTAAACCCTACGACCGCTTCATTGGATCCGTTTCGCCGGCGTCCTCGTGATCAAGACGCCGGGTCCTTTTTTTTTCATTGCGCCCCAGCTTTGCCGTGAATAGCGTAGAAATAGAGCTCTACGCTCGATCCCCAGCCCATTTGCTGACGACTTTATCAGGAAGAAAACGATGAAAACTCTTCGTCTTATGGCCATGATCATGGCCCTAACAGCGCTCCCGGTTCAGGCGCAGTTGGAGTTCTCCGGCGGGATGAACCTCTCCCAGTTGAGCGGCGCCTTGAACGGCGCCGACCTCCAAGGTGCCGCGAACCAGGCCGGAATGGTCTTCGGAATCGATTTGGTCATACCGATGGGTGGTTTGGGCCTCAACCTCGGGGTCGATTGGTCCCAGAAGGGCGTCGAGGACATCTTCACGGACCCTGGAACTCAGCAGGAGGTGCTGCGGCTCATCGACCTCGAATACATCGAGGTGCCGATCCACGTCCGTATTCCGGTCGTGTCTGCGGGGCCCGCCACGATCCATCTCGTGCTTGGCCCGACGTTCGGGTTCAGGATCGGATGTGACGTCACCGAGGGCCTCGCTGTAACCCAAAAGTGTGCCGATTTGGCCAACGGACCCGACTTCAAGAAGACCGATATCGGTGGCACCGGCGGTCTTGGCATAAGCTTCGGCCTCGGCGGGATCCTATACGCTGGCTTCGACGTGCGGTATACGACCGGGATGACGTCCATCAACAACATCTCGACCGATGCGCTGAAAAACCGAACCCTCACGATTCAGACCCACATCGGCCTCGGGATTTTCTAGAAGAATAAGGACGGGTGAGTCGTCCGGGGGGAGCCCCGGACGGCTCAGCGGTCAGCAGCCGGGTTCCCTCATCCAGTTTCAGTTCTAGTCCGCTAGTTCGTCATGCGGGGGACAGTCCCGCCGCGGGGCGTCGTTGTGCACCTTTGGCACCCCGCCCGACGGCCCACCACGCCGCCGCGTAGATCACAATGGCCAGCAAATAGATGAGTCGCGAGCCGAGTAGCAGCGACGAGTACTCGAGGAGGCCGCCGATCACAGCGCCGATGAGATTTGAGCCGAGCGCCGAGGCGGGGTGGGCGCAGCGAGCGAACAACGTCGAGAAAACGATACCTGAGAAGAACACCGGCAGTCCGACGAACGCGACGGCGATGAGCCCGCGCAGCGCCATGCCCTCGACCAACAGCCGAGAAGGTTCGAGCAGCAGGATGACGGCGAGTACGACCAGCAGTGCTACGAACGGAATTGTCACGCCACGTGGCTTGACGATGCGTACGACCGCGATCGACGCCAGCGCGGTCATCAGAATGGCCGAGAACACCACGCTGTTGACGACCCACGTCGAACCGAACAGAAGCGCGAGATAGGTCACGCTCTTGGTCTCGAGCAGAAGAAAGCCGGCACCGAGCAGAAAGAAGGTCGGGTCGAACGAGGCCGCGCGGCCGACTGCCACGCGGGTCGCGAGCACCGAGAACAGAGCGAGCAAAAGGATGACCGAGACATACTCGTTGGCCAACGACTTGGACTTGATGTAGAGGTGCGGCCAGTCGTCGGTCGGCAGCGTCACACCCGCGCTGCGTGTGAACGGCTCCGGCGCCAGACCGAGAGCCCGGCTACGCTCGATGAGCACCTGCTGGTCGTTTCCCGCGATGAACACCTTGTGATCCGCTCCGCTCGACTCTCCTTCCGGGTAGAACACGAGCGGCGGATGCCCGAAAGCA
The DNA here is from genome assembly GCA_022564055.1 of Gemmatimonadota bacterium. GTDB lineage: Bacteria > Gemmatimonadota > Gemmatimonadetes > Longimicrobiales > Gaopeijiaceae > UBA822. Next base: position 479 of record JADFMD010000050.1, on the reverse strand, counting down.
TGCTCGATAATGTCGTACAGCTTGGTCGCGATCCAGTCGCGCCCGACTGAAAAAGTGACCGCGATGACGCCGCTTTCGGTGAGGTGGTCTCGCGCCTCGACCACGCTCTCAGCCGTATACACGTAGCTGTCGAGACGGACATTGCCGAGACCCGAGAACAATGTGTGCGAATCGAGGGTGCCGAACGCGATCAGGTCGTACCGCTGGTCGCTATTGCGGAGATAGGCTCGGGCGTCCGCTACGTGTAGGTCGACATTCTCGTGGTGATACGGATCTTCGGGATGATGGTCGAGGCCAAGGCCGAGAATCACCGGATCGATCTCGACCACGTCGACGTGCTCGACTCCGGCGCGGAGCGCGGCCGCGGCGTCATTGCCGGTGCCGGCGCCCAGGATCAGCACCCGCTTAGGCTTGGCGATCTCGTACGGCAGATCCCACAGGCCGGTGCCCGTGGCGTCAGCTAAATCGTAGGCCGACTG
>JADFMD010000161.1 GCA_022564055.1 Gemmatimonadota bacterium | reverse complement strand
CTGCAAACAGGAGGCCGGTGTTCGAGGTGGTCCACTACCGAATTGAGGTGGACTTCGCGTGGTCCGTTTGAGACACCGCATTGCTGATAACAAACGGTTGCCGCCTCCGCGCGCTGCGCGCGCTCCGGAGAACACGGCTCGCTATAGGCGAGCCGTGTCGGCAACCTAGAACGTTATCTGAAATTGAACCTCCCTTTGGGCATACGAGGACTTTGAGCCGATGCCGAGCGCGACGATAAAGCTCTTCCTTGTGCATGGAGACCCGAAGCGGCTCCGCACTGCCGAGATCTCGAACTGGACCGGAAAGGCCGTAGCTGGCCCCCGCAGTGAAATGGACGGCTTGCTCTCTCGGGAGGAGGCACTGAACCCTGGAGTCTACTTCCTGACCGGCTTCGACCCGGAAACCGGGAAGGCCGCTGTCTACATCGGGGAAGCGGAGAGCGTCCGCGAACGATTGAAGTCGCACCTCGCTAAGGATTTCTGGAACCACATCACGTTTTTCATCAGCAAGGACGAGAACCTAACGAAGGCGCACATTCGTTATCTCGAGGGTCGTCTGATCGAACGGGCACGGACCGCTGGAAGAGCGGTCGTGATGAATGGGCAGTCGAGTGGCTCAAAGCTTCCGGAGTCGGACCGCGAGGATATGGAGATTTTCCTTGAGAGGATCGTGCAGCTGCTGCCCGTGCTTGGTGCGGATGCACTTGTTCCGGTAGCTGCAACTCCTGAGGGGCGATCGGAGAAGGAGCCGCTTACGTGCGAGATCAAGGGACTCAAGGCGACTGGGCACCTGACACCAGCCGGTCTCGTTGTCCTGAGGGGCTCGCAGGCGGTCCTCAAAGAGCGCGCTTCAGCCCACAACTACCCCAACGTCCTCACCACTCGCAACAAGTTGATCGAGGAAGGTATGCTGGTAGAGGAAGATGATCATTGGGTGTTCAGCCAGGACGTAGAATTCGGCAGTCCGAGCGCGGCCGCAGCCGTTGTTCACGGAGGCTCAGCCAATGGTCTGATCGCCTGGAAGGACGGCAAGGGCCGTACTCTGAAGGAGTTGGAGGCCGCCTCTCCGTGAGTGGAGACAAGGCCAGGCAAACCTCTCGCAAGAGGGACAACCGGCGGGAGGTTCAAGAACAGATAACAAATGGGCCTCCGGCTCCGGCCGCATACGCGGCCTCCGACCCAACCGGCCACAAGCTGGGTGAGTCGGTCGACAGAAGTGATCGATCGAGGAAAGCAGGTGCTAGAAACGAAAGTGACTGGGCCGGTTCGGAGGCCCTGAACGTTATTCGCAGTAGCTCCGGGGGTGAGCATTCGGAATGTCAGATGGGCGTAGAGTTCGGAACCTGAGCAAGGAACAGAAAGAGCTCTTGGAGGAGGTGTATCAGTCGTTTGCCGCAGCGGGAGATTGGCCGAGATACCGAGAGCTCGAGCGGACTCTGGGCTTCACGCTCGCAAAAGTGGTCAAGCCCCTGCACGGGGATCTTGTGACCTTCTACACACCCATTGGCGCGAACACGACCTGCTCTTTGACCCTCCGGGGCCTGGCATCCGTAGCAGCAGCAAGAGACGATCTGGCTCACGCCCTTGCGGCCATTCGATTCATCGCCAAGAGAGCTTCCCAGGATGGTCCTTCGGCACAGGTCTCCCGCGACGAACTCCGGAAGGAAACAGGGCTATCCGAGACCGACGCGGGTCGAATCATCAAGATCCTGATGAACTCCCTCGACGTGCACAATGCCATCGGAGGTGTCACGATGCAGGGGGACGGATCGAACGTGGAGTTCGGAGTCACGGAACACTCCCCTGACTTCGTGGCGGTCGACACCGTGGATGCCTATAAGGCCGTCAACGACACGATTGCGCAGCGGCGAGCGGAGGAGGCAGAGCTAAACAGGCCGGTCTGGGCAAGCCCCGAACGGAGTGGGAGCTCGCAGTCGGTTGTGCCAACACTCGAAATGGCCTGGCAGCCGGTCTATCACCGGCATGTGGAAGCAGCCAGCCGTCAACTACTCAACGACCGACACTTCTCGGAAGCGGTGCGAGCGGCTTTCCAACGCTTCGAGCTAGAAGTCCAGAGGCGTTTTGGGATGGCTTCGAAGGGTGGCAAGGATCTGATGGCGAAGGCGTTTGGGGACAAGCCGGGGCAGCTGCAGCTCAAGAATGCGGATGAGCCGGGATCCACGGAGCAGGAGGGATATCACTTCATGGCAATGGGAGCGATGCTGGCCCTCAGGAACAAGTACAGCCACGGTCGGCGAGTCCGTATGAGCGAGCAGAACGCCCACGAGCAGTTGGGTATCGTCAGCTATCTCTTCCGACGCCTAGATGGTGCTCGGAAAGTCGAGTAGCTCCGTCCACGCTCCAGCGCATAACACTGGGCCTCCGGCTCGGGCCGCTATGGGCGGCCCTCGACGCAACCGGCCCAACGGGGCGGGCTTCGCTCGAGGAGTGTGGCGTGGGATCAGAACAGGAGTTAGAGAATAAGGTGCGGGCCGGTTCGGAGGCCCTGAACGTTAACGGCCATGCCTGGAGAGTGGATCGGCTCGGTTGACTGTGGGTAGTACTGGGTACCATACTTCGAGAGCTGAACCTGGAAGGAGGTCCCAATCGAAGTCGTTTCAACCCACAGCTTTGAGGCCGGCGCAAAGAAGCTCCTGACCGAAGATGATCGCCGGGAACTCGAGCTGATGCTCGTTGAGGACCCGAAGCGGGGGCAGGTGATTGAGCGGACCGGAGGATTCCGGAAGGTCCGCTTCGCCCGCCCTAGCCGCCGCGAGGGGAAAAGCGGTGGGACTCGGGTCATCTATTACTTCCTCGATCGACGAGACCGGATCTATCTGCTCCTCGTGTACGCCAAAGGGGTGAAGGACAATCTCACGCGGGCCGAGGAAAATGAGCTGCGGAAGCTGGCGAAGGCATTAAAGGAAGAGACATGACAAAGGCACAGAAACAGAACAAGAGCGTATTCGGCCAGAAGCTCATCGACTCTGTAAGAGAGGCTGTGGAGATCGAGCGAGGTCAGAAGGAGCCGGTGCGGGTGACACGGTACACGGCAGCGGAGGCGAGGGTCGAGGCCCCACCCCATTATGTCGCTGAGCGGATTCGGGAGATCCGGGACGACATGGCTCTCTCACAGCCAGTCTTCGCCGCAGCCCTGAACGTCAGCCCCGAGACCGTTCGAGCCTGGGAGCAGGGCAAGAGAGAACCCGACGGGCCCACGCTCCGGCTCCTCGAAGTGGCCGAGCAGCATCCCGAGGTACTGCTCGAGAGCGTCCAGCCCCGACGGCGGGGGAAACGGGCTGCTTCCAAGGTCGGATGAGGCTCGAGGAGTGGTGCGTGAAAGCGAATCGGATCGGCACGGCCGTTAACACTGGGTCTCCGGATCGGGGCGCCTACTGCGCCCCTCGGCCCAACCGGCCACAACCGGGCGGGCTTCGGTCGGAGGATGAGGTGCTAGATCGGAAGAAGAAGTAAGAAGCGATGAAGTGGGCCGGTTCGGAGGCCTAGAACGTTAACTGCAACTGAGGGCAGAAACGGACGTGCCGTTGGAGGTGATCAGGGCGCGGATCGGGAGTCTGCGAGGATGTGGTTGAGCCGTAGGTCGGGGATGCGTTGAGAATGGCGGAGGTTGCCGGTGACCAGCTCGAGGTCGTGGTAAAGGGCCGTCGCCGCGATTTGCAGGTCGGCGTCTGGAAGGATATTCCGGGTTCGCTCCAGTTCGGCTCGGATCTTCCCGAAGACCCGAGCAATGGAGAGGTCAAAGGGGAGGATCGTAACGGCCGGAAGGACGCGTTCTTCGATATTGGTCAAGTGGCGCTCCTTAGCCGACGAGCGGTAGGCCCCCTTGAAGAGTTCCCCGACGGTCACAGCGCTCGTGAACTGGGAGTCGCGCGGGACCGTCTTGATCCAATCGAGATAAAGTCGAAGTGGACGAGGGCGTAGGAGTTCCGAGATCGCGTCGGTATCGAAGAGGTAGGCCGCCACGATCAATCGAGGGACGGGCCGTCCCGGCTCCCAACGCGGGAAGAGGTCTCCAGGATGCGCACAAGGTCGTCGGAATGTTCCCAACCGCCCGCAACACTCGCGAGTCCTCCTTCGGGACCGGCCGAACGGAGGCGCTCTAGGGTCTCGAGCTCGTCGGAGCCAACGAGCGCCGCGATGGCGTGTCCGTGGCGGGTAATAACCACTGGATCACCGCGTTGGGCCTCACGAATGTACTCGCTAAGCTTGGCCTTCACCTCGGAGACAGATCGGTTCTTGGACATGGGCACCCTCCGCTCATTATGGTCAAATAGACCATAATGACTAGAATTGACGAGGTCAATGTCCGTTAGGTATGGAAGCCCGGACAGCCGCCCTCAGCAGCAGTTAACACTGGGCCTCCGGCTCGGAGCGCTGTGCGCCCCTCGACCCAACCGGCCCAGAACGGACCCGACTTCGTTGAACGCCTATGGCGCTAGATTGGGGCAGGTGTTACTGAATAAGCTGCGGGGCCGGTTCGGAGGCCCTGAACGTTAACCGAAGTACGCTCGGGAAGGTTGGCGCCGGGCCTTTGTGCGACGGAGAGGACTAGGGGGATACGGGACGGTGGGCGGGGACACCGTGTAACATCCCCCACACGCTGATGTCCTCGTCCAGAAGCGGCCAATGAACTCCCTGGCCTCGGGCAACAAGCCGGAATTCATTGCGCTGCTCAACTGTAGCCTCGGCAAGGCGCCAAGACCACGCCAAGGGCACGCTGATCGTGCGTCCATCACTCAGCGAGGCGATGACTTCTTCGTCCGTCACCTGGACTGTATTTATCAGCGGTTCAGGCTGAACCGCAGTGTTGGTTCCAGGCATGGGTCATGACCTCCAAATGCTCTTGAATGAGACCGCGGATCCGATTGAGCTCCCTGGGCCGGAACCCGGTATTCGCAGCTAGGGAGAGGGGCTGCAGCCAGAACTTACATGTGGCTTCATCACGCTCCACGTGAACATGCATCGGCTCCACGCAATCGAAGCTGTAGAAGAAGAAGCGATACGGACCGAGAATACCCCGGATTGATGGCAATTGCTCCTCCGCTGTGGGTCCGCCAGGTTCCTGATGTTAGCGGTGGCCTTGGCCCCGGCAAGAGATCAAAGACGGGATGTGGAAATGATTTTGCAGGAGAAAGCGCCCGACCTGTAGCAACTCTACAGGGAGGGCGACATGGCCCAGAGAAGGTGGAAGGTCCTTCCCGGCGGGAGGATCAAGCGGTGGAAGGCCAGTGCGGGAGGATGTCAGTGGCTCGCGGTGTACCACCACGTTGGTTCAGGAACTTGTACAACCGGAGAGAGCGCCGGCGATCGGGAGCCGCCATCAAGCGCAGGGAGTGTGAGCCAAGGCCGTACGTGCATCCTCGGGAGGCTGCCTGGTATTGGTAGTGCGATCGACACCGGTTGTGGTCGCACGTACATCGGTTAACACTGGGCCTCCGGCTCGGGTCGCCTACGGCGCCCCTCGACCCAACCGGCCGCGGTGACCATGCGGGCTTCGGTCGGAGAATGTGGCGCTAGATCTGAAGCAGAATGTTTTTCGGGATCGCCATCTATATGTACTGGGGCGACCACGGACCTCCACACTTCCACGC
>JADFMD010000049.1 GCA_022564055.1 Gemmatimonadota bacterium | reverse complement strand
TGGTGGCGCTAGGGCAGGCGGCGGCAGGCGTAGGTGAGCACGTGACCGTGGAAGATCAAACGAAACGAAATCGACTGACGTTTCTCGGCGAACTCAAGCGCCGCCGGGTAGGGCGCGTGCTCCTCTTATACCTGGCCAGCTCCTTCGCCGTGATCGAGGCCGCCGACATCGTGCTCGCGGCTCTTTCCCAGCCCGACTGGATGCTGCGGGCACTGCTTGCTCTTGTGGCGTTGGGCCTCCCCGTGGCCCTCGTCCTGGCTTGGATGTTCGACATCGATGTCGACCCGGGGGGCGTCGAGCTGTCCAAAGCCGAGCCCGGGGGGCCCGGGCACGTCTCATCGGAACCTGGGCAGATCTCCTCGGAGCCTGGGCGGGTCTCACCGCCACCCTCCCCCCGGTGGGTCTCACCGGCGTCGCTGATCGCCGCAGTCGCTCTGATCATCTTCGGTGTTGCGGCCGGCTCGATCCTGGGGCCGCTGATCGGGGGAGGGGAGGCAGTGGACGAGCGATCCATCGCGGTTCTTCCCCTCCAGAACCTCAGTCCCGACCCGGACAACCAGTATTTCGCGGACGGGATCCACGAGGATATTCTCACCCATCTGGCCAAGATCGGCGATTTCAAGGTGATCTCTCGAGGCTCGGTTCTGGAGTATCGGGACGAGGAGCGAAACATTCCGGAGATCGCGGCTGAGCTTGGTGTGGCCTCCGTGTTGGAGGGATCCGTCCGCCGGGACCGAGATCGTGTTCGTATCACGGCACAGCTCATCGACGCGGCTACAGATGAGCAAATTTGGGGCGACTCGTACGATCGCACGTTGGAGGACGTGTTCGCGATTCAGTCAGAGATCGCGCGACACATTGCGGAATCCCTGGATGCGGTTCTCTCCCCCTCGGAGGAAAACTCTCTCTCCGCACCTCCTCCGACCGAGAATTTCGAGGCCTATGAGCAGTATCTCCGGGGCACCGAGATTTTGACCCGCGCCGAGCGGGAGTTGGATCCGCGGCTCTTGGTACAGACGGTCGACGCCCTCGGGGAGGCGGTCCGGCTGGATCCCGCGTTCGGCAACGCGTGGGCCTATCTGTCTGTTGCGTCGGAATGGAGCCAGCGTTTGTCGACAGACCGAATACAACAGGCAGAGCTGCAGAGGAGGGCGGCGGAGGCAGCGGAGCGGGCTTTGGGGCTGGATCCAAACTCACCCGAAGCGCTGTTTGCCATGGCGTTCCAGGGCTCCCGAGGCCCGGATGCGGGCCCTCGTGTCCAAGAGGATATCAGCCGTCTCAGCCAGGCTTTGGCGCTCATGCCCAGTGGTCCCGAGATTCTCAGAGAGCTGGCTCTCCGCTACGAGCTTCTCGGAGAGATAGACGAGGCCGCTCGCTACGCCGATGAAGCCGTGGAACTGGATCCCCGATCCGCAATGTTTCAGCTGAGGGCATCGACGTACTCGAGGTTTCTTCGCGAGTTCGAGGCGGCGGCGTTGCACGTTCGGCTTGCGGTCTCCTTGTCCTCCGACTCACCCGTGGCACTCGCCGTGCTCGTGCGGGAGCGCCTCTCCCTGGAGTTTGCTCGGGGAGGCGGAGTGACCCGGGTGAGCGAAATATTCCGGGAGGAGGAGCCGGGGCTGAGTCGCTCCGACGTGCTGGCGATTCTCGGCGAATTCCCCGAGCTGATGATAGGTGGCGAGTTCGAGGATCTGGTGCTGTCACTGTCACCGTCGTCGACCGACCCTGATCTGGAATGCACCTGCTATCGCCTCAAGGCGTGGGGACACGAGATCGCGGGTCGCTCCGACGCTGCGCGGACCTATTGGGACTCGCTTTCCGCCGAGTCCTCGCAGCGTGCTACACGCCTCTGGGTGGTCCCGAACGCGGAGCGAGATCGCCTCCAGGAAGCCACCATCCTGGCGAGGGCGGGACGCGTCGAGGCCGCCGCCTCGTTGCTCCAGGAGGAACCGATCCCAGGCTTCGGCGACCGACACGAAACGCACTATGAACGAGCCGCCGCTTACGCCGCCCTGGGAGATGCGGAGGCGGCTGTCCAGGAGCTGCGCTACCTTCTCTCGGTACCGTCTGAAGTGACGACGGCGAGCTTGAGGGATCGGCTGGTCTGGGATCCCATCCGCGACCAGCCTAGCTTCCAGGCGTTGCTGAGAAGGTAAGGACGGCCATGCCGAGATTTCACCCTCTCTCGTTCTGTTTCCTGTTCGTGATCGGTCTCCCCGCTGCCGCTCAGGACGCCGCCTTCTCGTGGGACAACGCCACCGAGTTCAGCTATGTCGCAACGGCGGGCAACGCATCGTCCAATACGCTCGGCCTCAAGTCGACCCTCACGGGCTCGGGCAGCGGCGGCACTTTCAAGCTGGAGGTAGGGGGCATCCGGGCCTCCTCGAACTTCACGACCCGAAGCGCGGTGGGCACTTCCGACGACTTCGTGATCAACGAAGAGACGCGGACGGAGCAGTCGGCCGCGAACTACTTCGCCCGCAGCCGGTACGACCGCACGCTGGGCGCCACGTTCGCCTTCGGCGGCGGCGGATGGGAGCGAAACACCTTCTCCGGAGTGAACCACCGCTTCTCGTTCGTGGCGGGGATGGGTAAGGCCTGGGTCGAGGGCGACACGGGGCTCTTCAAGACAGACTTAGGTGTGACCTATACCATCCAGAGGGATGTGGAACCTGACCCGACGAGAAGCGACGGGTTCGCCGGTCTCCGTGCGACGATCGAGGGATCGCGCGCCTTGGCTTCAACGACGAACCTGGTGACGACTCTCGTTCTCGACGAGAATCTGAACAACACCGCCAACTTCAGATTGGACTGGATCGTCTCGATCGCGGTGGTTCTGACGGAGGGTCTCGCATTCAAGACATCCTACCAGATGCTCTTCAATAACGATCCGCCGCTCGCGGCGGTTCCCCTGCTCGACGTCAACGACGTGCCGATGGGCCAAGTCCTGGTTCCCAGTCAGAAAGTGGACAGCTTCCTCATGCTGTCGCTCGTCATCCAGCTGTAGCCGTGGGTGGATCCACCAGGTCGAGGTGCTCCGGACGATCAAGGCGGGTGAGACCGGTGTTGCAGCGCTAGCCCAACTACCGGCCAGACGGCGCCGACAACACCAACTGTTCCCCATCCCTGAGCACCGTGACGAAGATCTCATCGCCGTCCGGGAGGGAAGCCAGGGTTTGGATGATCAGTTCGATATTTTCCAGCTCTCCACCCACCTCAATCCCTTGTACCATCATGATGATGTCCCCGCCCAGAAGGATCTCGAGCTCGCCGATTGTCGTCGGAATGGCGCTCGGGCGCAGGCCCAGCCGTTCAGCCAGAGACCCGGTCGCGATACCCTGAACCAGCAGACCGCCCCCCGGAGGCGGCACGTTGAGTAGCGCGGCGAGTGCCCCCGTGACCTCTCTCCCCTCCAGGCCGGACCACAACGAACGCCCCTCCTGGAGAACCTCCTGCGCTGCGTTAGAAGACACCGCGTACCCGAGGCCCTGAGATCCGCCCGATAGGGTCAGGATATGGCTCACGATTCCCACGACCTCGCCGTCGAGGTTGAACATGGGCCCGCCGGAGTTGCCCTGGTTGATCGCGGCGTCGGTCTGTATCAACTCGAGCGAAGAGCTGCTTCCAAGCATGCCGGGAGAGATCCGGCGAGCGCTCACGTAGCCGACCGTAAGCGTAAAGGTCTGACCCAGCGGGGCCCCGACCACGAAGATCTGGTCACCGACGGCCACGGCATCGGAATCACCGACCTCGACTGGGGCCACCGTAGCCGGACCCTCCAACTCGAGCAGTGCCACGTCATGCGTCTGCCGTGAAGCCAACACCGAAGCCCGCATGATCTCTCCGTTGGGGAACTCTACGACCACTTCGTTCGCGGCCTGCACGACGTGGGCGGCCGTGAGGATCCGTGTAGGGCTGATCAAGACTCCAGACCCGATTCCTCCGACGTCCACCGCCGTGATCCCGGAGGCCCGAAGCGAGTACTGAGTCTGCGATGTATAGACGGTGACAACGGCGTGGCTCACCCGATCGAACACCTCGCGTATGGACTGCCCTTGGAGGGGTGCGACGAGTGGGAGGGACGAAAGCGCGAACGCCAGTCCGAGTACCAAGCGGGCTTGAGCCATCATTCTATCGGGAAGTCCCTGAAGATCCGCGTTACGGCCTGGTTGATCCTCTCCTGGCTTTCCTCCGGGTTCCGTGCCAGGTCCACTTTACCCTCGCCCGATCCCCGCCAGGCCAGTTCTCGCTGGCGGGCGTCGTACACGTCGATGACGAGCGTGCCCACCGTGTATTCGGTGGACGTCGTCCGGGAGGTGCCCACACCGCCATAGACGCCCCGGTATCCCCATCCGGTTCCGTAGTATGAGTTTACTGTCTGGTAGCTGACTCGGTCGTCCAGGGCCATTTGGTAGCCGACGAACACGTCGGGTTGGCCGGACGCCGTTTTCTCCATGCCCCTCGACACCAGTTCCGATTCGATGGCCCTACGGAAGCGCTGATCCACCAGGTCGTTATCCACCCGGGGATCGTCCCCGGTACCGGCACCCTCCGCCCACGCGAAGGTGCGATAAAGCGTGAAGTCGATATCGGGGTTGTAGTCGGAGTTGACCTGTATGCCGCTGCAGGCACACACGACCAGGGTCAGGGCCGCAGCGCCCAAAATCCGTGATTTCATTCCGGGTCTCCAATGGTCGTCGGGTTGCCCCAAGCAAGGGGTCATGCAACCAGGCGAGTACGGTAATTGCCAAGCCGCTCGATCCGCAATTGGACCATGGTCGTACAAGGACCGGGGTCTGACACCAAACGTCGTGCCCGCCCCCCGGAATCAGTTCGTGATCAGCTCGAATCCGAACAGAAGCCGGAACCGCTTGAAAACGTATCGCGCCTCGATTTCCTCGTCCCCGATCAGGTCGGTGATCCGGTCCGCCGCCCGACTCCCCCACCCGTAGCCCGCCCCGAGCGTCACTCGAGCGCGTGAGGCCTCGAATTCGGTTCCGAGGAAGACGGAATAGACATCAACGGGTGCGATCGAGAGATCCGCACGCTCGACGTCATCGGTGACCGCCGCATAGTCGGTGGCGAACGAACCGTACCCGATGATCGACTCGGTGAGCGAGTACCCGACTCCGACCGCCCAGTTGAAAACGTCGTCCGACGCCTGCACCACGTCGAAACTCCGGACCTCCACGGGCACCTGGCTGGTGAATTCTTCTCCCTGCATCACCACGTAGGGATCGATCGCATCGAACCACTCACCGCTGGCGTTGATGCTAGTCTTGCCGATCTGCCAACCGAAGCCGACACCGACCGACAGGGGCGACTTGTACTTGGCGGACAAATCCGTCTGGACAGTCGCGACCAGGGCGGTCGTGTCCGAGGTGACGATGGCGCCGTTCAGCCCGAACTCGCCAGAGCCGGCGATGTGCAGGCTGGGCGTCGTAACCGTGACGCCGGCACTGACCGAACCGCTTACGAAGTAGCCGCCGAGTTTCGCGAGGGTGCGGAAGGTCGAGTAGCTGCCTCCGCGCATGTCGATGCTCACGGAAGGCGATCCATCCGTAGCGATCGCCGTCACGATCCCCTCCCGCCGCCGGCGCTGGGAGCGTTGGGCGCCGTACCAGCTGAGTCCGGCCCCGAAGCTGGAGCTGAGCATGTGAGTAACTGAGGCCGGCCCACAGATCGCTGGACGTACCCTCGACGCGGGCGACGCCGACCAGGTGTTCCAGGTTGAGGTTGCTCGGCAAGTCTGCGCCGGAAGCGATGAGATGCGCCCCCACCTCGGACGTAGACCGCTGGCGTGTGAGAACCGAGTACGCCAACACGTCGCTCCCGAGCAACTCGGATGTGATGGTCCCCGCGATCAGGGAGGGCCGCACCCCGGTGCGTGTCGTGCCCAGATCGACACCGGTACCCGCCCCGTCCTCGAGAAGGATGTTCTCGTACTCGTAGACGCTGGCACTCAGAGCGAACGGAAGGCTCTCGGCGAGTGCGAGTGATCCGGGGTTGTAGAAGGTGCCGCTGACGTCGCTGATACTGCCGATCACCGCACCACCGAGGAGGGATGCGCGCGGACCGTACTGGTCCGTCCAATAATTCGCGTCCTGGCCCCTCACCCCAACGGGGACGAGTAATATGCACACGGCTGAAAGGGCCATGGCAAGAACCATGAACCTGGAGTGCCAGGGCATCATTGGGCTTCCATCGAATCCCCGGCCTCGTCCGCCGCTGCGTCCTCGGCCCCCGCTGCGGCCGCGTGCTCGGCCCCCGCCGCCGCCGTGTCCATGGCCCCGGCCACTGCCCGCACGGTCGAGCCGGTGGCCACCATGATCATCCCGCCGAACAACAGTTTGATGCCCAGCAGGACACCGATCGCCCAGACGCCGGAAAGCGGAAACTGGCGCCAGATCATGACTCCCAGAACGATCGAGACGATTCCGCCGAACAACATCCATCGCCTCCGCGACCCGCGCGGTATCGCGAACGCGGTGCCGATCTCCGCGGCCCCGTCGACGACGAAGTAGATCGCCAGCACGATGGTCAGGGCCCCCGATGCGAGCATCGGGTTGGCCAGGAGCGCGATACCGGCGAGCAGCGTCAGTCCGCCGATGGCGAACACCAGCACTCCCTTACCCAGGCTCCCGGTCTGGAAGGCCCAGAACATCCGGCAGAGACCGGCCCCTGCGACTAGGAGGCCCAAGATCCAGAGAAGCGAGAAGCCGACCAAGATCGGAGCCAGCATGACCAGAAAGCCCAGGAGCATTGTGACGATCCCAAGCCTGGACATGCGCTTGCCACCCCTACCGGCGGCATCCGTGATACTGGTGGCATCCGTGAAGTCGTTCATCGGCTCACCCCGCTGCGAAGTATGAGTTGGATCGGGCCGCTGTTAACGGCCGTTCTCACTGAGGGTAGTGCCCGGCGATAGGGCGCACTATTGGACTTTGGTCGCATGCGTCGCCTTGTAGATCGATGCGAACATGCGGTGTCGGCTGACGTTCGTGCCGAATGGGACCCTTGTTCTCTCGCTAGCGTCCAAGCCGGCCCATGAGGTCCGCCAACTCCTGAGCGGCCCGTGTATCGTCGGGAGCCATGGCGACCCACATCTCGGCATACCGGACGGCCTCGCCGAGGTCACCGGCGTCCCGATTGAAAGTCACCAGCGCTGTAAGAATCGCAAGATCGTACGGATGTACCGCGAGCGACTGCTCCAGGACGGCGATGGCGGGTTCGATCTGGCCTGTGGACTGCAGCGCCACACCGTATACGTAAGCGAAGCGGGCGTTCAGCGGATCAACCTCGGTGGCCCTACGAAGCTCCACCAACGCCTCGTCCAAGCGCTGTTGCCGCACCAACGACAACCCCAATGCGTGCCGGACGGCGCCGTCGTCGTCGCTAACGGCGATACCCACACGCAGCAGGTTCTCAGCCTCGATCTCACGTCCCTGCGCTCTCATGAGATCGGACAGATTCACATAAGCGGGGGCGAAACCCGGATCGATGTGCAACGCGGTCTCGAGGGCGGCCACGGCCCCCGGAAGGTCACGCCGGTCCACGTGTAGGACACCCAAGTTGAGATAGGCCTCCGGACGATCGGCGTTGAGGAGCTGGGAGTTTATGTACTCGATCGTCGTGTTCTCCAGAAGCGGCGACTGGGGCATCAGCTCGCGGGGCACGGAGGCCAGCGCCCGCGCCGCCTCGGTGCGCACGAGCTTCGTCGAGTCTTCTAGCATCCGGTAGATGATGCGGTAGCGCTGCTCCGGAGGGATGGCATCCGACGCCCGCACCGCTCCGAAGCGCACGAGCGGGTCCTGGTCGAGCAACGCCTGCTCCACCACCCCCCGGGCGCCGCCGCCATACGTCCGCAACAGATCGAGGGCCGTGGCCCGGGCGATCCCTGGCTGGTTCGGGTCCAAAGCCAAATCAGCCAGCTCCGGACCCGCCGTCGGAACACCCAAGCGACCTCGAGCGAGCACCTCCCCGTAGTGTGGGGACCGGTCAGCGCCGTACCAGGTTGTCACCGCGTCGGCCGCCCAGGTCGCGGATTGATCCTCGTGGCACTGCGTGCAGGCGTTGGGGTTGCCGAGCGTGACGGTCAGATCGGGTCGTGGCACGCGTATGCTGTGGTCCCGGCGTGCGTCCACGCCCATGTAGGTCTGGGTCGGCATGTGACACGACACGCACTCCGCCCCCGACGTGCCCAGCTCGTGAAAGTGGTGCGTGGGTGAATCGTAGGCGGTGGCGAGGTGGCAGGAGCTGCAAAGTGCGTTGCCGGTGGCGCGGAGCCGAGCGCTGTGCGGGTCGTGGCAGTTACTGCAAGTGACACCCGCCGCATACATGGCGCTCTGCAGGAACGACCCGTACACGTAAACCTCGTCCTGTATCTGACCGTCACTGTGATACAGGCCTTCTTCGAGCAACGCGGGACGGAGCGTATTCAGCGCCGAGCCACCCGCCGAGCCCCACGCGGCGTCTTCTTCGGCGATCAGCTGTCGGCGAGAATGACATGCGGCGCAGGTTGAGATTTCGTTCCGGGACGTGCGAGCCGGTGTACGTGTGGCGATTTGCTCGCCGGAGCGGATGCCCCACACACCGTCGTCACGGTCGGCCAGGTCCACCACCAGGCCGATTTCGGCCGCCCGACCGCCAGCTCCTCCACCAATCGGCCCCCCCGTCAGCCCCCCCGCCGCGCCGGTCAGCCCGCCCGCCCGCCCGCCGGCCGACCCGGTGGCATCTCCCCCGTTCGAATTCGCCCAATCGACGTGGGCCGAGGCGGGACCGTGGCACGCCTCACAGGACACGTCCAGATCGCTCCAAGTCGTATTGTAGCTGCCCGACTCCACGTCGTAGTTCTTCTGCAGGTTGGTCGAATGGCACTCGGCGCATTGATAGTTCCAGCGCTGCTCGGGGCCGGTCCAGTGCAGGGGATGGTCCGGTGTGACGTCCTCATCCGGATAGAGATGGTACCAGCGCTGCCCGCCCTCGGAGCCGGGCCGCGCATCCCAGGCCACACCGAGCGCCTGGAGCTTTCCGTCGGGAAACTCGATGAGGTACTGCTGGAGGGGGGAGACGCCGAACGTGTAGGCGATCGCATAGTCATGCAGCTCTCCGTCCTCGCCCTCCGTTCGGACGAAGTACGAGTTGTCTCTCGTGAAGAACGTGGACGGACGACCGTAGTAGTCGAAAGTGACATCCGAGAAGTCCCCGAGGACCGTCTCGGCATTGGCCACTTGCATGGCCAGATCGTGGTGGGACCCGGTCCACGCCGTGGATTCTTCTTGGTGACACGCGGCGCAGGTTTCCCCGCCGACGTAGACGTACGACGCCTGCTCGGTCGTCGCTTCTTCGCCGCATCCCACCAGTAGAAACGTGGCCGATAAGGCCAGCGTCCAACGTTGGTGGGTGCCCGGTGCGTTCATGTTACGGAAGTCATGCCCGGCATCTCCTGGAGGGCCGATTGACGTCTGAGAAAAGTAGAGGGTGAACGCCGGGCCCGTAATTGGCCCAAAGGCGTATGTGCCGACGTCCCCGGTACTCCCCCTCTTTCTACATGGGACCAAAGTCCAATATCGGCGGACGCCCGCGGCGCGCAATTTCCAAAGTTCTAGACCTTGGGCTTCTTGACTAGACCCTGGGCTTCTTGAAAGGAGATAGGAAGATGCGAAAGTCTCTCGTGGCCCTCGCTGCGGCGGGCATCCTGGGCGGTTGCGCCAGCGCGTCATCGGCCCCGACGCTTCAGAGTGGCCCGGACGCGGAAGTCACCGTGGATGGACTCTACCGGGTGGACAACTCCGTTATGCAGCTGGCCTACATGAAACCCGGCTGGGATCTGCGCGGCTACACGGCGATGCTGATCGATCCCGTGACCGTCGCTTACAAGACGGATCCGAGGGGTCGCCAGCGTGACGCGGGTGGGGGCACCGTATCAGGGAATTTCGCCCTGAGTGCTAATCAGATGGAGAACTTCAAGAGCCTATTCCAGGAGGCGGTTGTCGACGCTTTGAGCGAGGACGGCGGATATCGGATCGTCGACACCCCAGGTCCCGACGTGCTTCGCATTACCGCCGACCTCATAGATCTCATCATCGCTGTACCGACCGCTGCGGTCGCTGCCAATAGCACCATGATCGGGCGATCCGCCGGCGCGGTCACCCTGGTTATGGAGATTCGCGATTCGCAGAGCGGGGAGATCATAGCCCGGGCGGCTGACCGGCGGAGTCCGGGCGGCGGCTTCGGGGGAATGGTGCAGGTGTCGCCTCAAGCCGTGAGGGCCGATATGCGCAGACTCTTCGAGTCTTGGGCCACAATCCTGAGCGAGCGCCTGGACGACCTCCGGACGGTAGAGATCGACCCAGACCCCGCGCAGTAGGGCGGTGCCTACCGGGTAAGTGTCTGCCCGTAGGCGTCTACCGGCCTAGTGCAAAGCGCGCACCGAGCGTGAAATCCCAGATGTCAGGGATGCCGCTCATGAACGACCACGCGAGCTCAAAAAACGGAGAGACTGGCGAGTCCGTGCTCACCCGCGAGCCTACGAGGATCATAAAGCCCCAAAAGTCGCCATCGGCCGACTCGAGGCCGTTGTCGAGCGTCACGTTCTGGTATCTGGCGCCAAGGCCGGCGTACGTCTGCGCTCCACCCCCGAACCCGACACTTTGGCCTGCCAGGAGCGCGATGTGCCCCCCGGAAGAGTCACACTCGAGTCCGATACAGTCTGGGAAGAAGATCGAGTACATCCCCTCGATACCGATCTGCGTACCGCCCACCCTGGGTGGTTGGAAGTAGCCCAACCGACCTCCCAGGCCTGCCGCGACGCCTCGCACGTCCACGAGGCTACCTTGCACACCAAGCTGGAGTTGGGCGCTGACGTCTGAGGCGGCGCCGAACAGGAGCGTCGTGGCCAGTCCCGTGAGAAGTGCCGCGTGAGAGAGCTTCATGCCAGGGATCTCCTTGAGGGGCGAGTTCAGGTTTGACGAAACGGAGTTCACGTTTCAGCAAAGTAGGGGAGAAAGATCGGGGGCGTAATTGGCCTAAAGGCGTATATGCCGATGTTCCGCGCGAGTTGGTCCGTTTCGGGCTTATGGGACTAAAGTCCTATAGCCGAAGACCGCGGACGGGCCGAACTTGTGCGGAGATTCATGGTTGACCCCCCCAGCCACGGACTGTGGACCGTCCGTGGGGCGCGGTGGGAGCGGGAGGTCTGGAATCGGCCTCTCGCTCCCGCACTCCTCGCCTCCCCCCACTCCTCGCTCCTGCACCCTGGCTATTGGACCAAGGTCCAATAGCGGCTGCCCGGTGCGGGACGGATCTTTCTTGCGGAAATCTCACGACGGACCGGAGGTAAACCCATGAACAAGCTCTTCGGTGTCGCTGCCCTCACGGTCGCGTTCTTCGCGTTCGCCCCGGCCGGCCTCCACGAGCACACCGCCAGCGCTCAACAGCAACCACGGGTTACCCAAACCCCACCGAACCGCGGTGGCTTCACGACGTCCATGGGCCTCCCTCCCAACTGGCGCTGGTCGATGGGTGCGTCGGTGGGTACGCATCGGCGGGACGGCAACGAGCTCGCCATGTACTTCACGGGCGGCTTCTACAAGGACATCATGAGCCCGGTCATGGCAGCGTTCGGGGTCATCGGTGAGGGCTACGTCGGTCGCCGCGGCTCGTTCGAGAACTTTGGGGACGGCTTCGATGGCGGACTCCGGGCCGGGCTGTTCTCGCCCACTGCCCGCTTGGGCTTTGGCTGGGACTACAATTTCAAGGACTCGGAAGCGGACTTCTTTCTGTCGCTGATTCACCCGCTCCAGCGTGGGGGAATCTTCACGAACGGCGGCAGCATCCGGATCGACTACCTCCCGGGCCGGAGCCACTCCACCAGCTTCGGGGTCCACCTTCCGATCGGGCAGCGCTGGCTCGGCGTCTCGCGGCCGCGGAACGATCACGTCCAGCTGTCGGATCCGGAACCGCCGGTCATCCCGTTCGAGCCCTCCGACGTGTTGGTCCAGGCGGTCATAAACACCGAAGATCTCGCACACTGGATCAACCGACTCACGGTACCGTTCACGGATCAGTGGGACTCAGACAAGGAAAAGTCGCTCGACCTCTTCATCGAGGAGATGGATGTCATCAAGGCGCATTTGAACAGCGACGGTGGGCCGTTCTACAGCGGTCGACGTACGCCGATCCGCGACGTCGACGCCTTCCACGACGAGCTGGAGCGAGCGTTCTCCATCGCGGCCACGGGGGTGGATATCCCACTTGGGGGATCGACGGCGCTCGGTCTGCTCGTTGCTGACAAAGCTCGAGAGTTCGTCCTCGAGTATGTCATCTTCCCATACAACAGGCTGCTGGGCCAGAAACGTCGCGATGATTCGACGCGTGGGTTCGGGACCGAGGCGTCAGCTGCGTTCTACGAATGGCTCACGAGCGAGACGCCGGTCGAGCAGGGGGAGACCTTGCTCGGCACGGTGTGGACCTTTGCCCGATACCTCGACGTCATCGAGGAGACCCGCCGCTACAACCGAGAGCAGTGGCTGGATGAGCGCTTCGTGTGGCTGCCTTATCAGCTCGCCCTGAGAGCGGACCAGTACGACGGTCAAGCGGAGTTGAACGCCCTGGTCGAGCGGGCGACCGAGGTCGAGTTCGTGAAGGGCAGCCCGGTATGGTACGTCGAGAACGAGCAGTTCCAGGTCGAGCTGGGCCGGATGATCCTGGAGGCCGAGGACTATCACATCATCTGGGTTCACGACTTCCGCGGCTACGACACGAACGGAGACCCGGACGAGATGGCTTTCAAGCAAGTCACTCAGTCGTATTTCCCGGCGCTCATCAACGCCGTAAACAACTACGACGATACGGGGAAGATTCCGCAGTACATCCAGATCTTCGATCAGTTCTACTTCCACGCGAATGGCGGTGAACTCTGGGCGAACTTGTTACAAGATCCCCTGCACCACGAGATCGACCTCCCGCCGGGGTCCGAGATGTGGGAGGACTCGATCGCGAGCCTGCAGAATCAGCTCCGCGAGGCTGTCGAAAACTCGCTCCTGCTGCAGGTCCAAGCCGCGCAGTTCGAGGACGGGTGGATCGAGAACACGGTCAAGGTTCACGTGAACATCACCCAGCCGCCCGATCCGACGTTTTGGAGCGCTGAGCTGTTCCCGTTTTTCATGGGATTACCCGACACACCGATGCGTGACCACCGCAAGATTGCGCTGTACGACGTATCGGAACGGGACCCCTACAAGGGCCGGGCGATCTACACCGGAATGGGTATCGGCGAGCACTACATCGGCGCTGGCTGGGAGGACCGGGCCATCATGGCCGAGGGGCCGGTCCTGCTGGAGCTTCGCGACGCCGTCCGCGAGCTCCTGCTGAATCAGGGATTCAGGGAGCACGAGATTCCTTGGGAGCTCCAACCCAAGCCCTACGCTGAGGACTACGATCAGAAGATCCAGGATTACCTGGACACGAATGGCGACTATGGATGGACCATGGAGGTCCATAACGAAATCGGGTACAGGGAGAAGAGGGTGTCGGTCATGAAGGCGACGCTCTACACGCTCATGTCGCCCGGCGGTGTCATCAAGGCGCCCGACTCGATCTGGGGATCGAACTTGTGGGGTTCGATGCTGCTCGGTCACGCGCTCCGTGGCGGGCGCTCCCTCGTTATTGCGCCGGCGATCGCGAACGCGCCGAGTCCGGGGTCTCCACAGATGTCGCGGGCTCAGGAGGTGATGACCCGCCTCGTTGTTGCCGAGCAGATACTCGGAGACGAGATCGAAGCGCAGGGCGGGCTCATGAAGGTCGGGCTCTACAGTACAGGACTCGACGTGGGCGACATTCCGGGCAAGATCGGCGCTCTCCTCTACACCTTGTCAAACACTCCGTGGCTTGCGGAGTTATATGGTTTCGACCCCACGCTTACGCAGGATCTAGCTCGCGTCCGCCAGGAGCTCACCGACGCCGGATTCGCTCGGAACTATACGGTCGATCAGGAGGTCGTCACGGCGAAGCTGCACATGAAGGCTCACCTGTATTTTTCCCGCGAGGCGTGGGAGGGCGTCCTCTCTCAGCCCGCTATGGCGGACGTGTTCCGGGCTCACTTCGAAGAGATCGCGGCCCAGAACAGGTTCCTTTCGGGCCAAGGGGAGGAGGGTCGCACCTTCCGGACGTATTCTGACCGTCTCCGCCCGATCGCCGTCGGTATGATCGACGAGATTCTGGCGGATCTGTCGCCGCAGGAGCAGAACCGCCTAGCGATGTTCCTGGCGGTCGGCTCCCACAACCAGAACACGCGGAGTCTCCTTCTTGACGGCGAGGTCGCCTTCGTGACGGCGAGCTGGCAGTCGCTCGTTGGGCTGATGGACTTCATCACCATCGCCGGCCTGTGCGAGTGGATCGACAGCGTCGAGGAGCTGGAGGAGCTCTTCCCGGGTTACGATGGTATTGCACGCCGGATCAGCCGGTTCATTCGCATGCAGGTGTAGACCTCGAGCCAGGATCAGTCCCAGCTCCACCCGATCGTCAGGCCGTAAGTAAAGTCGCGTCCCGCATCCACGGTGGGCGGCTCGCTGTCGTAGCGCTCGGTTGCGGTAAAGGCGACCACGAAGTCGTTGAAGATCTCCCACGAGAGGCGCGCGTCGACGTTCAGCCGGAAGCGTCCTCCGTCAGCGGGGGCGATGAAGGTGCTGACCGTCGTACTGACGTCGAGGTCCCCGATGTCGAATGCGTCGAAGGTCGTCACGGCGGTGATTTCTGCCGACGAGGTCCGCTCTTCGCCCGTGAACGTCTCGAGGTTCAACGCACCGCCGAGGCCGGCGGAGAACTCCATGCTCTGGCTCCGGATGAGGAAGTACTCCCCCCGAAGTATCAGGAGGAGCCGGCTGTCGAGGCTCAACTCCTCGTTTTGTTCGACATCCGAAGTGGTCGTTGCGGCCCAGGAGCCCCCGAAGAACCGTTTTACGGTGACGCTCGTCGAGTTGCGGCTCGTTTGCTCCTTAAAAACCTCCCCGGTACCCGTGGTGGTTTCCTGCCGTTGAAAATACGTCTCGGCATTCCAATCGAGGTCCCAGAGCTGGCCGCGGTATGCGAACCGTCCCCTGAGAAGTAGAGAAGCGAGACTGTTCGCCCGAGTAAGGTTGATCCCCACGTCCACAAAGCCCTTCGTTCTCGTCAGGAAGCCCTGGCCGATATAGGTCATCTCGACGACGTCTGAAAAGGCCAACGTGTCGGCGATGGCTCCGAGGACCACGACAAGGGTCCCTTGCTGGTCCGTCGCTCCCAACCTCCCGAAGTATTGCAACCCGTCGACGTCGGTCACCTCGAAGATCCGATCGCTCGTCACGAAGGCGATGTCGTTCCAGTCGATCTCGACAACGCTCATCTCATCTGTGTCGAGGCTGAGGTCGCCCCGTCGCAACTCCTGGATCTCTCCGACCACCGGATTGCCGTTCCGGAGGACCACGCGGTCGAGATTCTGAGCGTAGATGCCGGGCGCCGTGACCGCGATCGTGGCGGCCACCACCGCTACCGCCAAAGACAACGGCGCAGAGTCGGTTCGAAGTCTGTGGCGGCGCGCTTTGCGCATCGTGCGGTGGACTCCGCGAAAGAATGGAAACATTGCTGAATCAGCGACCGGATAATGGCCGAATCGTATCGGCGCCGACACCAGGTGGGAATTGGACTTAAGTCCAATAGGGGACAGAGGACGAGGTTACGATCCATGAATAGGACGCCATTATTCGCCCGAATCTCGCTATATTTCATGATTCTGGGAGGGTTGATGGAACGAGTGGTCCACAGAGCCTCGAACCACGCTGAGGCCCGCGCGTGGGACATCGAGCAACATGTCAGCATGACGCCTGAGGAGCGCCTCCGTGCCGCTCGGGTCCTCAAGGACCGAGCCTATCCCCGAGACAGTAAGGACGTGCGCGAGTGCCACCCGTCCGGATAGACGCGAGCCACTTCTCGCCGGACACGTGTGCGTTCATCGAGCTACTCCACACCCACCGGGTCCAGTACCTCATCGTCGGTGGGGAGGCGGTGATTTTCCACGGTCACGTGCGACTGACCGGCGATGTCGACTTCTTCTTCGCCAACGACTCAGGGAACACGGATCGGGTTTTCGCCGCCCTCGATGAGTTCTGGGACGGCGACGTCCCCGGACTCGAAGGGCCCCAAGACCTGACCCCCGAGGGGACCATCATTCAGTTCGGGCTGCCGCCGAATCGGATCGACTTGATCAATTCGATCGATGGGGTCGAGTTTACCGAAGCCTGGCCGGGACGCGTGGAGGCTATACTCGTGACCACCGACGGCGACGTTCCGATGTCCTTCATCGGGCTGGAGGCGCTCGCAAAGAACAAGCGAGCCACCGGACGTCCAAAGGACCTCGACGACCTGAGCTACCTGACCCGGGAACTCTGAATCGGGACCGACTGCAGGCGACAGATCTACCCAGAATGGCTCAGCGAGAACGGCAGAATTCTACCGCCGGAACTCACGTACGGCTTGGCCAGGCGCTTTTCGCCGCCAGCGCTACCGTTGCCGCCCTGGCGTCATACCATGACATTCAGGCATGGATAGCCAAGAGCTGGAAATTCTCCGCCGGATGACGCCGCACCAGAAACTGGACGTCATGAATGGCATGATACGGCAGGCGGTCGAGTTGAAAGAGGCATGGCTTCGCACCACCGAGCCCAGTCTCAACGAGCCGGAGATCAGGTCGAAGGCCAGGGAACTGGTGGCCGGTGGCAGCACCTGATCTAGTCGGCGTCTTCGTCCGCCCCCTCGAAGCGCTCGGGATCCCTTACATGGTCACCGGTGGGGTCGCTGCAGTCATTTACGGCGATCCGCGTTTTACCCGTGACATCGACATCGTGCTGTGGCTGGTTCCGGAAGACGCGGAGCGATTCTCAGGGGCCTTCGATCCGGAGGCGTTCTACGTACCTCCGCTCGACACGTTACGTGAGGAGGCCGGTCGTCGTCGTTACGGTCACTTCAATATCATCCATCGTGACTCTGCGCTGAGGGCCGATGTGTACCTCAGCGGGTCCGACACGCTGCACGCCTGGGCGCTCGACCGCCGGCGGAGCCTCGAGCTCGATCAGGGTTCCATAACCCTCGCTCCGCCCGAGTACGTAATCGTCAGGAAGCTCGAGTACTATCGAGACTCGAGATCGGACCGTCATCTGCGTGACATC
Source organism: Gemmatimonadota bacterium (assembly GCA_022564055.1). Classification (GTDB taxonomy): domain Bacteria; phylum Gemmatimonadota; class Gemmatimonadetes; order Longimicrobiales; family Gaopeijiaceae; genus UBA822. The sequence goes on along the minus strand of JADFMD010000049.1, from coordinate 3,393 downwards.
GGTATGATGCTGCAATTGAGCGCGGATCAGATCGATCAACGGGAAGTCGAGCGCTGGGTGACCGAGCTGGACCTAGGTGCCGAGTGGGGAGAGGCAAGAGATTTTTTAGCATGAAACACCGCCGCCTTACTCTCGTGATCCTGTGCTGCGTACAGGTACTCGCTCAACCTGCAGTGGTACCTCAGCCGGTTCACGTTCGTCACCTTGCACGGCGGGTGGGCCGACCTCGAGCGCGGGGGGCAGAGCAGCCGAACGTGGATCACTCTGCTGCGCTGGGGGATCCTGACGAGTTGAGGCGCGCCCCCTAGGGTGGGCGCGCAGGCCTGCGCCACTCAGGTGCGGATCTGGGCCGCCTCGAACTCCGTTGAAGGCTTCCCTTGAAGAAGGGCGGGGACGTTGATGTCCTCATCGAGTTCAGGCCAGTGCACACCCCACCCGGCGCCGACGGCTTGCCAATTCGCGCGCTGCTCTGGAGTGCCCTTCCCTAGACGTGGATACCATTCGAGGGGTACGCTGATCGTACGTCCATCCTCCAGGTCTACGAAGAGGCGCTCGTCCGTTACTCGGACGTCTTTGACTCTGTGTTGAGGGTTAAGGTCCGAAGCATTCATTCCAAGCATCCATCAGTTGACGACGATGTTCACTGATAATCCGATGAATACGACGAAGTTCCGGTGCGTCGAACCCCTTGCTGTAGGCGGGTCGGACCGGTGCCATCCAGAACTTCGCCTCCCATCCGTCGCGGACGACGTGGACATGCGGCGGTTCGTCGCCGTCGGATGAGTAAGTGAACATTCGGTATGGACCATACCGCAGGAAGGTGGGCAGGGGGGCTCCCATGTTCGACTTGAGTGAGCTGCAAGTTGGGAAGCTGCGCAGGGCGTTGGGATGGGTGAACGGGCCTGATGGGCTCGGCCCTCCCCCGCGGGGGTGCAAGTTGACATAAAGCCACTCATATGTGTATATACACATATGAGTAACAGACTTCAGATCCTGGTTTCCAAGAAACTCGACAGCCGCCTCAGGAAGGCCGCCGATCGTGAGCAGGTCTCGATGGGCGAGTGGGTCCGCCGCGCCATCGAAGAACGCCTCGAACAACGCGCTGCCGCGCTCCCGGACGATCCACTCGCGGCACTGCAAGGGCTCTGTGCCCCCACGGCTGACATCGACGACATGCTGGCCGAGATCGAGCGTGGGCGAACGTGATCGGGCGTGAGGGGACGTGAAGGTCTTCGTCGACTCGAACATCCCGATGTACGTCGCCGGATCGGAGCACCCGAACCGGGCTCCCGCATCACGATTTCTGGAGGGGGCGGTGGATGGGGATTTCGAGCTCTGCACCAGCACCGAGGTGCTCCAGGAGATCCTCTATCGGTATACCTCGCTCGAACGACTCGATCTCGCCGAACAGGTCTACGATTTTTTCGTTGCGCTGATCCCCGAGATCTTCGACGTGACGCTCGCCGACACGGATCTTGCCAAGGGCGTCCTCGTCTCAACGGCGGGGATTTCGGTGAGGGACGCCGTCCACGCGGCGGTCATGATGAACCGCGGCGTGGAGTCGATCGCGACCTTCGATCGGGGCTTCGACAGGATCGGGTCGATTCGCCGGCTGGAGTTGGCCTGACTGCACCGACCCCCGCAGAGCTATTGCACTAAGGTCCAATAGCGGCGGCCCGACGCGAGCCGGATCTTTCCGTGGATTCTACACGAGAGTCCGGTCCCCGTAACGATCTCGAAGGACGCCGTGAACGACGAGAAGATTCTGGAGGCACTTGCAACCAGCCACCCCCGACGGGGAACGCTCCAACGGTTAGTCCTGCTCATAGGCCTTCTCGCCACCGCTCCCTCGGCTGCGGCCGCCCAGGCCGCGCAAGCCTGTGCGGCGGGCGCGATCTCTGAGATCACCTTCGATCGCCAGAAGCCTTTCCTACCGGAGGCCACGTCCCAGGAAGCGTCCCTCGGTTGGCTATTTCGAGGCATGAACTCGATACACGTCCCTACGAAAGAGCAAACGATCCGCTGGGAACTCCTCTTCAGGGAGGGGGACTGTTTCGACCCCGTCTTGCTCCAGGAGTCCGAGAGGAAACTCCGATCCCTTCCGTACATTGCCGAGGCGCAGGTCCGGAGTGATCAACTCGCAGACGGGTCGCACCGCGTCGGCGTCACGACGCTGGACGGATGGGCGCTCACGTTGGCTCTTGTCCTCGAAGTCCAAGCGGGGGACTTCCAGGTCACGGGCTTCAGCGCGACCGCGAAGAATCTCTTGGGAACCGGAACCGCCGTCGGATACTTCCGCAGTACGTTCCGCGAGCGGCAGCGGATCGGTGGCTTGGTTCGGCAACCGAACCTCTTTGGAACTCGTATCGACGGGACGTTCCACGGTGGGAGTACTCGCACCGAGAATTATTACTCCGAGTCGCTGTTCCTTCCGTTCACGGGTGAGGTCGGCGCGAATGCCTTCCGTCAGGTCGCCCATGGACGGGACGACTATTTTGCTTACTCCGTCGAGCCTTCGCTCGGCTTCACCCAGGCGCTTGTCCGTTACGAGGCGGAGGAGTACGAGGGAACGTTCGAGCGTCGTTTTGGGGACCAGGCGGGGCTCCGGTTCTTGGCGGGCCTCGGCGTTTCCCGTGAGGTCGTGCGATTTCCGTTCGGGGCAGCAGGCGTACAAATCGTCCAAGACAACGATTTTGGCCAACCCCTACCGGCCCCGAGCGAGGTTGCGACGGAGCTTTCACCTCAGATACGTGATCACGCGACGAACCGTGTGAACTTCACGATCGGTGTGCGGGACCTTCGCTTCGGCACGAGACTCGGACTCGATGCGCTCGCCGCTGTCCAGGACATCCAATTGGGCACCGACTTTACCCTTACGGTCGCTCCCGGATTTCCCTTTGGAGACGACAACGTCTCCGACGTCTTGACGAGATGCAAGGGCCGCACTGGGCTCGCAGCGGGGGACCTCTACCTGGTCGTGGATGGTGACTTCCAGGCGCGGCACGTGTTCTCCGACGAGGACGGGGGCCCCTTGGATTGGCGAGACGTCCTATGGGAGCTCACCGGTATCGGATATTGGAGTTTTTCGGAGACCTCGACGCTCCTCAGCCGCATCCAGTACACGTCGGGATCCAAGATGGATCGTCCCTTCCAGCTCACGCTGGGGGGCCGGGAGGCCGTCCGCAGTTACAACGACGACGCGTACCCGGCCGCTCGGCGCTTCTTGGCGACGCTGGAGCAGCGAATTCCGTTTCCGGGCCTGAGCACCTCGTTTGCGGATCTGGGTCTGGCCGGTTTCGTCGACGTGGGCAAGATGTGGGCGGGCAACGTGCCGTACGGTGCGGACTCCGACTGGGAGGCGGGGGTCGGGGTCGGGCTCCGGATCGGGCTGCC
>JADFMD010000048.1 GCA_022564055.1 Gemmatimonadota bacterium | reverse complement strand
AACGATGGGGGTGGGCGTTTGTCTTCTCTCGTGAGCGCGGCCTACCGGCACTAGTGGCTCAGTACGCTGATCGTGAACTGTGCACCCAGTGTGTTGAACCCGGGAGACGGCCGCCCATACGTGATGTCGAAACCAAGCCCCCACCGTCCGCTTTCACTCAACTTGTAACGGACGCCGCCCACCAATCCCAGTCCTCCCGACTCGTCGGAATCGACATTGCCCCCCCTCAGTCGATCCCGCCGGCCCATACCGATGCCGCCATTGATGGTGAATTCAGGGTTCAACGGATAGGCGAACCCGAGGCCATTCATACCCAACCCAATGAAGTCGACGCCTACTTCGTCGGTTCTAAAGAGCGTTCCCTTATGCACATAGTAGAGTTCAAACGAATCCCCGATGACCCCCCCGATATGGAAATCCACCGCCATACCGATCTTGGACTCGCGGTCTGGGACCGAAGAATACAAAACCAGGCCGGGGCCGAGGCCGAAGCCGATGATGAAACCGCTTCGCTGTGCCAGGGCAGGTGGCGCGTAGGCGATGGAACCGCCTAGGAATATCAGTGCGAGTAGTAATGGCCGTTGAGTCATGTCATTCTCCCTGTTAAGGCTCAGTGCACGGGGAAGATGCGCTCAATCGGGTTCGGATATGATACGTCGAATTACGTAGTAGGAGAGCGCAGATTACGTAGGAGGAGTCTACTCCACCATCACCCCCATTGCCAAAAGGCGCGCCCCCCTGTTTCTGGGAGCGGGCCTAATCGTGTAAGTCGTTGTCCTGTATGAAGCGGAGGGGGTGGGATTGAGCTCCGGTCGGCGCTTCGCGCCGATCCTCGCTCGTCTCGCGGGAGATCGTCTGGTCCGCTTACGCGGACAACCACTTTGACCGCTCGGCTCGAACCCACGAGTCCTTTCGGACGCCAGTTTTCAAGTTCTACGCGACTTTTTGCGTGTGTTTGCGTCTGGCTCTATATCATCGTTGCGGGGCGCGGGTTTTTTCGCGGCGCCGCGAAAATTCAGTTGCGCTGTTTTGCGTGTTTCTACGGTGCCCGTTGCCAAAACGTTGCCGAACAGAGCCGTGCGGAAACGTGTGCTGGGGCAAGGGGTGGGGGCGCGGGCAAGCTCAAGGGAAGGGAGATTGGATGGCCCGAAGATCAAAATCACCGTCAGAATCGATACCGATAACGTAGGCGGTAAAGATGATCAGAACCGCAAGACCGGCCGCGCCCGAGGTGATGAGCGCAGGCACACTCCCTGTCCCGACACCAAAGGATAACGCGTGTTGCGTCCCGCGGGCGAGATTCGGCAGCATGTCCCACCGAAGGTAGAACGAGCCTTGGTCACGGATGTTGAGTCGCAGCGCGGCAGTCCCTCCTACGGTGGCGTCGTTCCACACTAGTCCCCCCTCAGCTTCGAGGCTCAAATCGGAGCGGAGCCACCGTCGACCGCGCAGCTTCAGCCCCGTAAGAGCGTTGTCGTTGCCCGTACCGACCGTGACCACGCCGCCGATCGCGTACGTTGAATCCACGTTGACCATGTGGCCCAGGTTCCACTCCAGCTCGTTGTCGAAGGCTTTTCCCCCCGCTCCCTCCGTCTGCACCAGGGGTGCGTTCCCCTGCATCTCGAAGATCCAAAAGCTCTTACACGCAGGAAGAGGGCGGCCCCGGAAGCAGCCGACTTGTTGGCGCCCTTCCCCATCACCCTCGGCTTGGGCACGGATCGGTACGGGCAGGACGCCGCACGTGAAAATCAACACCATGCCGCCCGTCCATGGTCGCATTGTCATGCCTCCAAACATGTTTGATCTCCTTCCGTGACGGTGTGAGTGTCGACAGGGAAGAATGCGCTCAGTCAACCTCCGGTTTAATACGTCAAATGACGTAGCAGAGGAGTGCAGAGTACGTAGTGGGTTGAACGAGAAGACGGCCACCTCCGAACGATGGGAAGCCTTGGAGGACGGGCCTAATCGTGTAACTCGTTGTACCACAACAAAACGGAGCCGGTGGGATTGACCTCCGGTCGCCTTCGGCGATCCTCGGTCGTCTCGCGGAAACCGGACAGCCCGCTACCGCGGGAATTAGCTCAGGGCGCTCGGCTCGAACCCACACCTTCGACCTGTCGGGCCATTCGCTGTCACAAGCAGTGAACCGCCTATCATGACGCCCCCTCTGAGTACGAAAAACCCCCCAGGTCTTTGAACCTGGAGGGCAACAAGCGGAGCCGGTGGGATTCGAACCCACACACCCTCACGGGCGCCGGTTTTCGAGACCGGTGCAATACCAATTATGCGACGGCTCCAAAGGACGCCGCACTCGTGTCTTAAACATAGTGGGGCGCGGCTGGTAATTCCGATCGCGCCCGGATTTGAGCTGCGGTTGCCTTCGGCAATCCTCGCTCGTCTCGGCGTCAGCTGCTAGACCGCAATCGCGGATCACATGTATGGGCCTCGGCTGAACCTACGGTTCTGGCGTCCGCCTTCGGCGGCCGCCGCGTGCTCGCTGTCGCGAGCCCGCAAATCCGGGCGCCAGCACGTTTGTTACTTCTTTCTAGTCGGGGCGCCCGGATTTGAACCGGGGACCTCTGCGTCCCGAACGCAGCGCTCTACCGAACTGAGCCACGCCCCGAATTGCGATATCACCGCCCAAAAAGACGTTCCCGCGGGAACGCGTGGGCGCGATCATGTGTGAAAAGGTCGCGCTTCCAACGGCTCGAACCCACCTCTTCCAACGGACGGGGTGGGATTGACCTGCGGTTGCCTTCGGCAATCCTCGGTCGTCTCGGCGGTCACCTCCTGGACCGCAAAAGCGGATTACATTTTTCCGCCTCGGCTCGAACCCACCTCTTTTAACGGACGGGGTGGGATTCGAACCCACGCGGGTATTAACCCACACGATTTCCAATCGTGCGCCTTAAGCCGCTCGGCCACCCGTCCAAATTTCAGATTCGAAAACGGAGGGAGTGGGATTGATCTCGCTGCGCTCGATCGTCTCGCGCACCACCCTCCAGAGCGCTTCGCGCCCAATCATCTCGGGCGCTCGGCTCAAACCCACGCTACCTCCGCGTGGGTTCGAACCCACTTAAACCGGGTTGCCCTCTTAGCGGAGGGAGTGGGATTCGAACCCACGCGGACTTGCGTCCAACGCCTTAGCAGGGCGTCGCCTTAAGCCACTCGGCCATCCCTCCCATGAACCAACAGTTGCCCCTCTAGGGCTCGAACCTAGACTCTCCGGAACCAGAATCCGGCGTGTTGCCAGTTACACCAAGGGGCATCAGAGCCACCTGTCGGATTTGAACCGACGACCCCGTCATTACGAGTGACGTGCTCTACCAACTGAGCTAAGGTGGCAGAAGGCTACAGCCTGCGTACAGTGGAGCCGAGGGGAATCGAACCCCTGACCTCAGCATTGCGAACGCTGCGCTCTCCCAACTGAGCTACGGCCCCCGTAAATGGGCGCGAGAGGACTCGAACCTCTGACCTCTACGATGTCAACGTAGCGCTCTAACCAACTGAGCTACGCGCCCCATCCTCTCACCACCCAAAAGCGCGCCCGGAGGGATTCGAACCCCCGACCTCCTGGTCCGTAGCCAGGCACTCTATCCAGCTGAGCTACGGGCGCAAAAAACTGTGCCGATCCTCAACAATAGACGGTCACGACCGCCCCTCATATCACTTTCTTCGCGAGGCGATGCCGCAAAAAGCGCCCCCAAACCGCTCTCGCAAGATCACTCCTTTTCGCGAGGCGATTTTGGTGCAGGGCTAGGAGGGCAAGGCGACCCGACTGAGGCGTACACTCGTACGCCGCAGGGAGGGGAGTCCGCCGCCCGACAACGCCCTGCGCCAAAAGCGCCCGCGAAAAGTGCCCACGACAGGACTCGAACCTGTACGCCGTTTCCGACACTGGTCCCTCAAACCAGCCTGTCTACCAATTCCAGCACGTGGGCTATACGTCCTATCGTTTCACAAATCCGACGCACGAACCGATGCTCGGGGAGGGACTCGAACCCTCACGAGGTTAACCCCCACAGGGTCCTGAACCCTGCGCGTCTACCAATTCCGCCACCCGAGCGAGTTCGTGCCCAGAACACCCTTTTCGGGTGCACCAGTGGAGCCGAGGGGAATCGAACCCCTGACCTCTTGAATGCCATTCAAGCGCTCTCCCGACTGAGCTACGGCCCCAGCACCATCACCTGTAATCTGTCAAACAACGTACGACCGCTAACACTCGAGCGGGGCTGACGGGACTCGAACCCGCGACCTCCGGTGTGACAGACCGGCACTCTAACCAAGCTGAGCTACAGCCCCCATCCTACGTCACCACATCCCGGAACACACACCGGGTCCTTCAGTACCCTCACATATGCCCTCACGGGGAATCGAACCCCGGTTACCAGGTTGAAAACCTGGCGTCCTAGCCGTTAGACGATGAGGGCGACTCCCCTACCAGCACTTCACAGAAACGCTTCACACAAGCGCTTCAAACAACTCTTCTCAAACAGGCCCGGAGGGACTCGAACCCCCAACCCCCGGTTTTGGAGACCGGTGCTCTACCGGTTGAGCTACGGACCTCTGACATCCATCGGTCTATCCTATGCCCTTCCTACTCCCATTACAGTGGCCAGGGGCGGAATCGAACCACCGACACCACGATTTTCAGTCGCGTGCTCTACCAACTGAGCTACCTGGCCCGCTACCTGGCCCGAACAAGAGTACTGCCGCCCGCCGAAAAAAAATCCGCCCGGCCTTTCGGCGGCGGGCGGCTCGGCGAGGGGTGCAGCGCTCCGGACTTTCTAGAGGCGCCCCTCGACGGCCCACCCTCTCGGGCTAGACCACGTATCCGCCATCGTAAATCCTCGGGCCTGCTGCGCATCGGTCCTGAACATCAATAACTCCCGAATCCGCAAATGAACGAAGATACAAACGCCGCTCGAAGGCGGCGTCCTCAAAGTAGCGGGGGCAGGATTTGAACCTGCGACCTTCGGGTTATGAGCCCGACGAGCTACCAGACTGCTCCACCCCGCAGTGAAGACCGTAAAGGTATTCGAGAGGAGACAAAGGTTCAACCCTGACGGTCATGCCCTCGAGGGACCCGCGTTGGTCATGATTTAGTACTAGATTGGCCCTGTCATTCTTACCCTCCTCCGCAGGAGAGAATGATGATGCCGAGACATTGGACGTCAAGCATTCCCAGAGCCCTACAGATTGTCCCGCCCTGGATCCGGTAGGGGATTCGATCCGTGACGAGACCGACGCTACTCATCGTCCTGGCCCTGTTGCTGTGCTCCAGCACGGAAGCTGCGGGCCAGTTCTGGGAGCGTTTAAGCCTCCGGGAATCGTTCTCGGCGTCGCGGGGACGAAGTCGGCCGGCGTCGTTCAGTGTCCTCCTGCCCGGTGATACCACCCCTTCCTACAGCATCCGGACAGGTCTGAGGTTCGAGCTCGGCTTCGGGGGCTTGGGCCAGAAGGTCGATATCGGCCCCTACGTCGAATACCGACTGCTGACGAACATCAGGAGGCCACAGAACGTCTTTATGGTCGGGCTGTCGATGGACTGGGAGACTCGGGACGCGGAGGCGGAACGGCAACGGTGGAGCGCTTTCCTGGTTGCGCGCGTCAACTACAAGAACGATTTCGAGCGCGTCACCAAGTCGGTGCAGACGAACGTGAACTTCACGCCGGTGGCGAGCGACCGGGGCGGCGGAGCCTTGTCGAATTTCTTTCTCCCGAATGTTACGACACAATTTGGCTCGGCGGTGGAGTGGAGCTACAGCCCGTCCATAGGTCTCGAGCACGAAGGTGTGGTGCGCGCGGAGGACGAATCCCTCGAAGGTGCCGTTGTCCGGTTCGTCACTGGAGTGCGGGCGGAGATGGTGCCGCTGCCTGCACGTTTCGCACGACGGCTCGAGCTGACCCTCGAGTACAACTACGTCTACGACTTGCGGGACGCCTCCAATCCGGAATTGCTAGACCGTGGCCACCAGATGGTGAGGGCGGACGTGAACGTGTGGTTCATCCGAACGGATTCCGGGACGTTGGCCGGCCTGTCTCTCAAATACACCAACGGCGAGAGTCCGAGTGTTGGTTTCCGACACCAGCGAGTGACGGAGCTTACGTTCTCGCTGAAGTTCTAGCCCCGCGATTATACGTGTGACCTCCTGGAGCCCTCAGGGCTCCGGAACGGGCGCACCATAGAGAACACATGTCTTGAGCCACTCGAGTCGAGCGTGACGGCCACGGCCGCGCATCTGGGTGTTGCCCGCCACACGCTCTCGCGGGTGCTCAACGGACAGGCGCGCGTTTCGCCTGAAATGGCGATAAGGCTTGAAATGGCTGGATGGTCCAACGCGGAGACTTGGACCCGGCTGCAAGCGAACTACGAGCTCGCCCAGGCCCGTCAGCATGCCGATCAAATCAACGTCGAGCGCTACGAGCCTGCTTGAAGGGTACTCAGTAGATCGGCGTAACCGGAAGGACCAGTGTCGCCGCCGGATCGTCACTCCGTTGAAGCACCACAGCAGCGACGGCGCCTTCGCTCACCTCAGCGGTAAGCGTACCACGGAAGTCGTCCGTGTCTGCGTCCGGAAACAGCTCCTCGATCGAAGCACCCATCCGACCGTTCTCCGGAATGTTCGAGACGGCGCTCCCACCTGGGGTCGGGACGCCGTTGGCCTCTCGGAGCACCCATAAGATCTCTGTGGCGGGCCCGGGATTGTGCACAGAGACCTCGGTCGTGATGCCCCGCGCCACGTCGCGCGCCACCGGAGCGATGAAGGCTTCCATGAGCGGACTCGGCGCCAAGATCAGAGCACCAATCTCAGGACGGGTCATCTCGAGCCGTGCGACGATGCCATGGTCAACGTCAATGCGGGCAGCTCCGATGATGGGGCCGACGTCACCACCGGTCCTCAAAATCGTCGTGGTCGCCCCCCCCGCGAGATTGAGCTCGAGCTCGCTGGTCGGTCCCAGCCCGATCAGGTTGATCGACAACTCGGCGCCGTCGTCGTCGAAGAATCGTAGGGTGGCGCTAGCGCTATCCGTAGATGTGTTGATCAGGATGATCGACGAGGTTCCGAGCTCCCCAGCGACGATGTGGGGGAAGTGAAGCGGCTCGGCCGGTGCAGCCCCTGGGGCAACCCTCAAGAGCTGGCCTTGCGAGTTCTGAAGCGGCACGATGGGCACGGTGACGAAGGTGCCCGCATTGCGGGAGGCCCGGAGCCCGACCGCCGCGAGCGGCCCTCCCCCTTCCACCACGAGTATCCCTCGGAAGCGGTCGATCCGGGGGAAGAGCTCGTCGGCCATCAAGACGAGGTGGCCGTTGACGGGAAGGTCGAGCTCCGTCGCCTCGACCTCATTTCCGGCCAGGTCGCGGAGCGTCACCTGCAACGCGCTCTCGACTTCAAAGTTGCTCACCACGAAGCCGGCCGTCGTCCCGACGGATCGATCGATTTCAACGGGAACGAGGAAGGCGTTCACCAGAGGGCTCTCCGCGAGTCCCCGGCGAGGGAGCGCCCCGAAACCGGTCTCGACCACCCCGGCGAGGGGACGGTCGGCCATCACACGTACTGATCGGAGGGTCGCCTCGGAGGCCTCGGGCGTCAGCTCGATCAGTCCGAGGGGCGGGACCTCGAACGGGATCCCGCTCGAGGTCGAGTCCCCCCCGGTCGCGGGCACCAACAGAGCCCCCGACTCCGCGTAGAGCGAGACGACCCCCCGGCTCGGCTCGGAGGCCGAGGGATTGACGAGCCTCAAGAGCGGGGGGCCATTGTCCGAAGAGACTCGGGGGAAGAAATGCGAGAAGACCACTCGCTCGAAGCGGACGAACTGATACCTCCCACCGGTCAGCGGGTCGACCACAGCCATCCCGGGATTCTCGGCCGGAAGAGAGTCTACCCACTGCGCGGGGATCGGCCACTCCGCAAAATCAGGTGGCGAAAAGCCGTTCAAGAGAAGCGTGTCGACGGTTGCGGACATTTCCTCTTCGGACATTTCGCCGTCCGAGCCACCATCTACGAGCTCGAACTCTCCTGCCGGGACGTCTCCGCGCCGCACGAGCGCGACGTCGCTTCCGGGCCCTCCCCTGACGACGTCCGCGCCCAGCCCCCCGATCAGACGGTCGGCCTCTGCGCCACCCTCGAGCACGTCCTCCCCTCTCCCTCCTACGAGCAGGTCCGGACCAGGCCCCCCAAGGAGTTGGTCGTTCCCTCCGGAACCGAGCAAGGTGTCGGCCCCGGGACCGCCTCTGAGGACGTCGTCTCCCTGGCCGCCACTGAGCAGGTCGTTGCCCGGGCCGCCGATGAGGACATCGGGGCCGTCTCCGCCCCCGATAACGTCGTCTCCGGGCCCTCCTTGCAGGAAATCTGCTTGATCTCCCCCGAAGAGCAGGTCGTTTCCCGCCCCCCCGTCCAAATGGTCCACTCCCTCGGCACCGATCAGCGTGTCGTCCCCGCTCCCACCGAACAGGATGTGGTTTCCGTCGTCCCGGCCGGTCAGGTAGTCGTTGCCACTGCCGCCGTAGAGGATGTTGTCGCCATCCCCGCCATCCATCGTGTCGTCGTTGGATCCTCCCCTCATCACGTCGTCGTCCTCACCACCCTCCATGATGTCGTTTCCCGATCCCCCCTCCATGCGATCTCTTCCCTCTCCACCCTCCAACACGTCGTCCCCCGCACCGCCGCGAAGAACGTCGTCTCCCGCCTCCCCGAAGAGCCAGTCATCACCGGGCCCGCCACTCAACTGATCGTCCCCGTCGCTCCCCTCCAGAACGTCTGCGCCGTCCCCGCCCTGCAGGACGTCGTTACCGGCCCCACCGGACAAGTCGTCATCACCGGCGCCGCCGTCGAGGAAGTCTGCTCCGTCCTGGCCCAGGAGCAGGTCGTCTCCGTCTTCACCGAACAGCCGGTCGTCGCCGCCTAGCCCGTCGATGAGATCGCTCCCAGGGCCCCCCCGCAGCTCGTCGTCTCCCGGACCGCCGCGAAGAGTGTCGAACGTCATGGGTTCCGCCGGGGCCTGGGTCGCGGAGGCCGCCGCGGGTGAAGTCACGGTGGCGTAAGTGGCGGATGCAGTCGCGGGTGCGGTGGCTGGGGAGGTCGCAGGTGCAGTCGGCGACGAAGTGGACGTGGAAACCCCGGTGAGGAACAGCGGAGCTCCGAAAATGACCAGAGCGACTACGGACCGCGAGCGTCTCATTCCCATGCTCACTTCCTCCATCGGGAAGCCTTCCTCGGCACCCCATGGGAGGGGCGACCCAGCCAAGATGGGCGCTCCAAGAGCGGATCGCCACCGGCGTATCCTGGAACTTCAAAATGGGTGACCATGCTGCCCCCCGGACCCGACGACTTGACACCCCTGAACCTACCCGCAATTTGAGCCCATACCTCAGCCGTTCACGGGAGGGCCGTCATGAGCAAACGCACCGGGCACGCGCTTCCGTCCGTATCCCTGTTGGCCTGGCTGGTCCCGCTGTTATTCGCGGGTGGCTTCCCAGCCCCACGCCTCGCGGCGCAGACCGCCAATGCGGCTTCGTCGAATGTGGCTTCGGCTGATGCGGCTTCGGGCAATGCACCCCTGACTCCAGATCAGCGGATCATCCATGTGCTCAGCCGGCTCTCTTATGGACCCCGCCCCGGAGACATCGAACGCGTCGAAGCGATGGGAGTGGAGGCGTACATCGAGGAGCAGCTTCGACCGGCAGAGATCGCCGACGACCTGGTGCGTGAGAAACTGGCCCCCTTCACGACGCTGAATCTGAACCTGCTCGACGGCGACCGGGTCTATCGACTCGTGGATGCGCAGTCGGTCCGCAGACAAGCACTCGCCGATCAGAAAGCGATGATGGCTCGGGTGGAAGGATTGCAGCCACCTTCGGGCTCACCCTCCACCGATTCACTGATGGCGGCCCGCCTGCGTCGGTCCATGCTGAATTCCCGCGTTTCGGGGAAGGTCGTTCCCACCGAGAGGCTGGGAGAGGTGGAGATCCTCCAGGCGCGCATGATCAGGGCTGTACACAGTGATCGCCAGCTCTATGAGATGATGGTCGATTTCTGGATGAATCACTTCAGCGTCTTCTTCGACACGGACGAGTACCTGACGGTCGACTATGAAGAGCGAGCGATTCGCCCGCATGTGATGGGCAATTTCGAAGATCTGCTGATCGCCACCGCCCAGCACCCCGCCATGTTGATGTACCTCGACAACTGGATCAGCACCGCGCCGGAGGTGGTGGTGCAAGCCCGCTTGGAGGCGGGTCACGCGGTCTATCCGGACAGGGACCTACGGCGATCCCTCGCGATTCGTGAGCGAGCGGAGTACTTCCAAGAGGCCAGCGGGCTGAACGAGAACTATGGGCGCGAGCTGATGGAGCTGCACACCCTGGGTGTGGACGGCGGCTACACCCAGCAGGACGTGATGGAGGTGGCCAGAGCATTCACCGGCTGGACGGTCACAGCTCGGCGACAGAGGGGCTACTTCACCTTCGATCCGCTCCTCCACGTAGAAGGTGACAAGCTGGTGCTGGGAAGGACGATCGAGTCCGGAGGCATGGACGAGGGCATGGAGATCCTGACGATGCTCGCCCATCACCCGTCCACGGCCTCCTTCATTTCCACCAAGTTGGTCCGTCGATTCGTGGCTGATGATCCACCGCCGGAAATCGTGGCCGCCGCCGCCCGCACCTTTCTCGAGACCGACGGTGACATCACCGCCGTCCTGAGGACCATCTTCACTTCGCCCGAGTTCTTCGCGCCCGAGCACTACCAGGTCAAGATCAAGAAGCCCATCGAAGTGGTGGCCAGCGGGATCCGGGCGACCGGAGCCGAGCTCGACGTCATGAGCGAAGCGACATACAGCTACGTCCAGAGCGCCATGGCGCGCATGGGCGAAGATCTCTACCGGCACGAAGCGCCCGACGGATTTCCTGATGTGGGGTCCGCGTGGATTGCTACGAGTGCCCTCTCCAACAGGATCCGATTCGCGGTGGATCTCGCCGCCAGCCAGATTCCAGCCGTGACCCCCGACCTTCCATCGGCGATTTCGCTGCTCACCCGAATGGGCTTCGCGGAACCGACCGAGGAGGTCAACACCGAGCTGGCGACCCTGGTCGACCAACTCATCCTCGATGCAGCCGCGAGAAGATGGGAGACGACTCCGATCGATCGCGACCTCGTCATTCGCGTCGCGGCGGCCCTCGGCTCACCCCAGTTTCAAACGCGCTGAGCCCTCGAACCGCCTGGTCCTCGAAACCGCCTGGTCCTCGAAACCGCCTGGAGCTCACGATGCATCCGATCCTCGCCCTCGGCCTGATCAGCGCTGCGCTCGGAGCCGGCCCGCTCCAACGTCCCGACCGCACCCTCCACCTGCCTCAGGCGGAGGACGCGCCTCCACCCGTGTTGGCGGTTCACTACGAGCGGGTTGCCGAGAACGTGGCGATCACGGAGCTCGCGGGGATGTTGCGCCGCCTGGCCGAGGAGGCGCGGGTCGGCGGGCGCCTCGTCTTCGAGGGACACGAGGTGGAGCTGGCTGGTGAGCTCGAGCTCAAACAGAGTTATCTGGAGTGGGCGCGGCCCGGGTATCCTCGATACAGCTTCGCGATCGACTTGAAGATCGGCGGAGGAAGACTGCTCAGACCTCTGGAGGAGCACGGCGCGCGCCTCTGGAGCCACGAGGTGATCGCGGACGACGAGATCACGGGAATCAGCGCCGCGCAGGTGGCCGACTATCTCGACGCCGTGGCCGCGGACCTCGCGGACGGGATTCTCGAGTTCGAGGGACATCGGCTGGAGATGGGAAGCGCCGTCGATCTGAACATCTTCCATACCGTTTCCGGAAGCCATGACGTGCAAGGCATCCAGATCCGGGTGTCGTTCGGAGAGACCCTCCCGCGCGACGGGCGGCCGCGCCAAGCGTGGGCCGAGTCCTATCGACGAGAATCCGAGTTCATGTCCGCCGCCCAGGTGGGAGCGGTACTGGAGCAGATCGGACGGGATATGCAGCAGAACGCCAGCCTTTCGCTGGGTGGGGCGCAGCTCGACGTAGCTGGCGGAGGACTGTTCGAGATATCCGCGCGCCAGGACCCCTCGGGTCGAAGCTTCTTCCAGATCGAGTTCGTCACCGGCCGCGCGGGCCCCCTCCAGGAGAAGGAGTTCTTCGTCCCATACGAGAGACGGAGTCAGGACTGGGCCGCGGCGGACGTCGCTCGATCGTTGGCCGGGATCGCCGAGACGCTGGCGTCCACCGGTCGTTTCGAGCTCGAAGACGCCGTCGTGGAATTCGGGGGAACCGCTTCCGTGGAGCAGAGGTTGATCGAGCGATTCGATCCGGGCGAACGGCAGCACGCTTTACAGATCGACATCAGCATCGGACCTCGGAGTCTCCCGCGGCCGCTCTCGGAATACGCGGAGGACATCGGGCCGATCAATGTCCTCGCCAAGGACGAGGCGGCCGCCGTGGACCACGAGGAGGTAGCCAGGCTGTTGGGCTCGTTGAGCAGCGACTTGGCCGCCGGGCGTATCCAGATGGCCGGCCAGGAGTTCCCCGTGGATCGGCTGGATTTTCGGTTCAAGCAGACCAGCTCGCTGGACCGTCAGTCGCACCGCCTGCAGTTCGCATTCTTCTTCGGCCCCTCCGCCCCGGATGCCGCGCCAGGTGCGCGGGAAGCGCAGGCCCCTCCCCGCTCATACGCCCAGGAGTCGAGAGACGTCCCCATGGAGGAGATCGCTGCTCTGCTTCAACGTATCGGAAGCGAGGTCCTGAGGAACGGTGCCTTCTCCATGGACGGCATGATCTTCCGCACCGCGGACCAAGCGTACTTGGAGGTCAGCGTGGTGGAAGGGCGTGGACTCGAGATCATCGTCACGTACGCCCAGCCTCGGCCCGTCTTCTAGTAGTCAACGAGCTCGAACCGGGAGGGGTGTCGCTCACTGCTCCACGTCGCGAGTGGGCGCGAGGACCACCTTCCTCAGCACCACAACGTCATCGCGCACCGCGCCTAGCAGTCGCCTGAACCGGTCAGTGTCACGTCGCAATAGTGGTGTCATAACTCTGTATTGACACCACTATCCCGATCCCGTATCGTAATACAGGCAACCATCGAATCGGGAGCTGGATCATGACAAGAGTACCCCTGACGCTGCGGCTTGAAGGCCCTCTTCGGGATCGCCTAGAGGTCGTGAGCAATCTGACCGAGGTCAGCATGAACCAGCTGATCAACCACGCGGTTGAGGAGTTCCTAGGCAATGTGACGCCGGATCTCGAACGCGACCTCGAGGACAAGCTACGCCAACTTCGGGACTACGTTGCTGCCGACGAGAACTTTGTCGAGGCGATCCGGCAGCTTGTAGAGGCCGAGGCGGACATCCCGGACCCCCTCGAAGGTGAGGTCTTTCAGGCCGAGCCTTTGAGCGAGCCCCAAGCGAAGTTCCGCGAGATGCTCTCTCGAGATGCTCTCTAGTGCCTGACTGGGACGCCGACGGCGAGCGTCTCCGAAACAACCTCGGGCCAGTCATGGAGACCACACGTCAGCATGCGCTTGCTCGCCGTCCGCCATCACTCGAACTCGCACGGAACTGGCATGGAGCCATGATGCATGGCCTCACGCCCCGGCCTCCGGCAGAGCCCTCGTGGTCCGGATGCTTCCGTGGTGAAGAGGGCCAGGAGAACATCGGGATTCGGGTTGGCGCGCACGAGGGCACGCATCCCGCACTCGTCTCCCGCGATCTCGAGCAGTTTGAGGTTCGCCTGAGCGAACTGGTGACCTTTCTCGACGAGCAGCTTCCGTCAGGCAAGGCGTTGGACTCGGCCACCGTCGAGATGGTGTTGCAGCTCATGGGGTGGACCCATAACGAATGGGTGCGAATCCACCCTTTTGCGAACGGTAATGGGCGCATCGCCCGTATCTGGGCGAATTGGGTGGCCATGCGCTATGGACTGCCTCCGTTCGTGCGCCTTAGACCGCGCCCCGCCGGAGACGCCTATGCTAATGCTGCGAGCGCGGCTATGACCGGTGATCAAGCGTCGATGGTAACCGTCTTCCGTCAACTGCTGTTGGAGTTCCCGACGAACTGAAGACTCGGCAAGCATGAACCCGGATCAACGCTGATCAGAGGGTCCGACCGTGGTACTTTTGTTGGTACCAAACCAGTACTATTATAGTACCATGAATAACAAGCAGCGCCGTACGTTGGAGCGGATGTTTAGCCGGCCGACGCCACCGGGACTTCGGTGGGCGGACGTCACTTCGCTGCTCGGTGCGGTTGGTGTGGAAGTTACCGAGCGGTCGGGGTCACGCGTGTTGTTGAAGAAGGGCGCGGAACGCATCGTGGTGCACCGCCCTCATCCCGACCCCGAAACTGGTAGGGCAACGGTACGTGATATCGCGGCATTCCTGGAAGCGATCGGAGTGAGGCCAAAATGATGAAATACAAGAACTACCTAGCTGAGGTTGAGGTCGATGAGTCGGTGGGGCTTCTACATGGCCGAGTGGTCAATAGCGGTCCATACCCGATCGCCACCTTTGAGGCCGAGAATGTCGCGGGGCTACGTAAAGAGTTCGAACTCTCGGTGGACGAGTACCTACTGTCTTGTGAGGAGGATGGGGTGGAGCCGCGCAAACCGTTCTCGGGCAAGCTGAACGTTCGGTTGGGCCCCACCCTTCATCAGCAAGTAGCTGCGGCCGCTTCCACCGAGGGGGTAAGCCTCAACTCGTGGATCGTGCGGGCACTAAAAGAGTGCACCAGCGAGTGAATCGACAGAAGCAGTAGAGGAGCTGAAGACCCAGAATTCAAGGGCTGGAGGATTCCGACATCATTGCCCGGCCTCCTTGGCCAGCGGCGTGCTCGCCGTCGCCGTGTCCTCCGTTCCCGTGCTCGCCGGCCCCGTGCTCTCCGTCTCGAGGAGCACTCCGCCCATGAAGACCTTGCCTTCTAGAGCGTGCTCAAAGCCCTTCAGCGTCTCGAGCGCCTCTTTGGGCAAGGCTTCGGCGACGTGGGCCTGAAACACGGAGGTGAACCAACTCTGGCGCTTCGCCCACCATTCCAGCGCACCGGGCGTTGTCAGGGCCGGCAGGACGAGCAGCTCGACGCTCTCCCATACCCACTCATTGACCGCGCCCGCCCGCCTGTAGTAGAAAAGCTCCTCGCGTCTCTACATCTGCGCAGCCAGATCCATGAAGTCCGTCGCATTGACGTCGAACGCCGGATCCGGCGTCGTATCGATGGTACGCCCAGGCCCGTACTCGAGCGGCCGCGGCACATAAGCCGTCTTGAAGCCCAACGCCCCCGCCGCCCGCAAGTCGCCCTTGTGGGCAGCCACCATCATGACCTTCTCGTGAGGAAGGCCCAAGAGATCCGCAGCCTTGATGTAGACCTCGGGATCCGGCTTGTAATGCCCCGACAGCTCCGCCGACAGCACCACATCCCACGGCAGTCCCGCGTTCTTGGCCATGTTCGTCAGGAGCGCGACGTTGCCGTTCGAGAGCGTGGCCAAGGTGAAGTTCGCCTTGAGCTGCCAGAGCCCCCGCACCGTATCAGGCCACGGGATCAGCCGATGCCACACCCGATTCAGATCGTCGATCTCCGCTTCGGTCATCGCAGGAAACTCGAATTCCACCAGAAGGTCATCGAGGATCAGCCGATGAAGGTCATCGATCTTCAACCAGGGCAGCTCCCCCGTCCGAACCCGATTCATCGCCGGCCCGTACCCGCGCCGCCAAGCGTCCGCGAAGGCCGGCCAGTCCAGCTCGAACCCCTTCTCCGCCCCCAGCATCTGCCCCTCCCGAATGATCGACGTCCGCCAGTCGACCACCGTCCCAAACACATCGAACGTCATCGCCTCCACGTCCGCGAGGGTTTCCTGAAGCTCCTCATCCGGCAACGTCCGATCCAGGAGACCGACGCTCTCCGCGCCCTCAAGCGCCCCTCCCCCAATCGCCGCCCCCGCGATCGTCGCGCCTCCCACCGACAGGAACTCCCTCCGCTTCAGCGTGGGTTCACCGACATCCATCGTTTTCTTACTCGTGTTCTTACTCGCGCTCATACCCATCCCTCCGGCGGATCCGAAGACGAACCTCAAGACCACTTGGACCACCCCATCCTAGCCACGCCCATCACCCCACGGCCAGGGGCAGACCGACATCGGCTCGCAAGCGGACAGAGCCCCACTTAGGATATGTACGAGCCATGGCGTAAGGACTCCTTCCACCAGGAGGAATGATGGTGAGCGGCCACGGCGCGTTTGGCATATTGATAGGCGCAACATTTGGAGCGTGCTTCCTCGTTCCAGCCCCCGGCTCAGCCCAAGCTTCAGCCCAGGATTCTCCCGCGGTTTCGTGTGCCGATCTCTATTCCCGGTCACCGTTCCTGACTCGTTGCGCCGAGCAGGGGCATGCCGGGGCGCAGTCTTTGCTCGGGTTGAAGTACGCCAGGGGTCTAGGCGTCCCGGAGGACGATACCGAAGCGGTACGGTGGTATCGGCTAGCCGCCGAGCAAGGACATGCGGAAAGTCAGTGGCTCCTTGGAATCATGTATGACAAAGGTGATGGGGTGCCGGAAGACGACGTTCTCGCCTACATGTGGTTCAATCTGTCCGGAGCCCAAGGACACGTTTCGGCGCAGGAGAGCGAAGACATAATCGAGATGCGAATGAGGGGTGACCAAATCGCCGAGGCCGAACGCCTCTCCCGTGACTGGATGGAGACGCATCGATCTTTGCAATTTGAGGATTAAATACCCATATTGCACGAATGCTCCCTCGCACACTGCACCGATGCCTGATCGAGGCCGCTGAAACCCTTCCGGTCGTGACCCTGACGGGTCCGCGGCAGTCCGGAAAGACCACGCTGGTGCGAGCAGCGTTTCCGCACCTCCCGTATGTCTCGTTGGAGGCGCCCGACACCAGAGAGCGTGCGCTGCTCGATCCGCGAGGCTTTCTGAACGCGCTTCCGGACGGGGCGGTGTTGGACGAAGTACAGCGCGCCCCGGATCTCCCTTCCTACATCCAGGGAATCGTGGACCAGGACCCGCGTCCCGGGCGATTCATCCTCACCGGATCTCAGAACCTGCTGCTGCTCGACCGGGTCTCGCAGACACTCGCAGGGCGCACCCGCATCCTCAACCTCCACCCTTTCTCCCTGGCCGAGCTCGACCGGCGCGAACCGTGGGACCCGGAGGCCGAGTCCGCCCCCACCCCTTCGGGCGCCACTGCAGTCGAGCGTTCGTTGCACACCACGTTGCACACGGGCTTCTATCCGCGGATTCACGATCGCGAATTGGACCCCGTCCCGTGGCTCGCCGATTACCGGGCCACGTACGTGGAGCGCGACGTCCGGCAAATCCTCAACGTGCATGACCTGGAGGTCTTCGCACGCTTTCTCGGCCTGTGTGCCGGCCGGAATGGTCAGATTCTCAACGTGTCCTCACTCGGCAACGATGCAGGCGTCGACCACACCACCGCTCGCCGATGGCTGTCGATTCTCGAAGCCAGCTTCCTCATTGCGCTTCTCCGACCGTATCATCGAAACTTCGGAAAGCGGCTGATCAAGAGCCCAAAGATCTATTTCCTCGATTCCGGCCTGCTCTGTTCTCTCCTCGGGATCCGTAATGCGGATGAACTGCGAGTTCACGCTTCACGTGGCGCCGTCTTCGAGTCGTTCGTTCTGGCCGAGCTGATCAAGGCATACGCGCATCGAGGCCGACGTCCGCCCGTGTACTTCTGGCGAGACTCGGCCGGTCACGAGATCGATTTCCTGATCGAGCAGGGCTCCCGCCTGTTGGCAATCGAAGCGAAGTCCGGGGAGACAGCGCCGTCGAGCTTCTTCGACGGGCTCGCGTGGTGGCGGCGGCTCACGGACGACCCCGAGGCCCCGGCGCTACTCCTGTACGGTGGTGACGAGGACTTCGAGCACCGTGGCGTCCCCGCCAGGTCCTGGCGGACACTGTAGTGCATCCCAGCTCGGTAGCGCATCTGAACGGGGTTCAGCGGGTCGCCGGTTCGAGCCTACGCGCCTACCGGCCAGAGTACGACTCCCGCGACCAGTCCGAGTACCGCGAGGGGCACGACCCACTTCCTGCCGTCGATTCGGGGATCGAGGATCCAGGTCATGATCGCGAGCACCAAAGCGATGCCCAGCACAGCCCCGAGACCCGGGAAGTCGACCCCCAAAGGACCTACGGCGTCCCACGGATGGAAGAAATGCCCGACCACGGCACCGATCACGAACGGGGTGAACGCGCCCGTAATGGGTAAGTAGCGGCGGGAACTCTTCCACTTCGCCAGCTTGAGGAGCAACTCGCGAGGTGTGTTGTTGGGGATCGCGTCTCCCGAAGCGTACACGTCGAGGATGATAATGAGGACGAGAAAGAGCGCGGCGATCCCAGCCGCTGCCTCCGGCGTGAGCAGGAGCCACTCCGGGACCCAATCGGGGGCGCCACTCACCACTTCCAGTCCCCCAGCCGATCCAGCGGCCAAATCACATAGGCCACCACCACCCCCGCGAGGGCCATGCCGGCCACCACCAGCGTCGGGACTACCCCGTCGGTGAAATACAAGAAAACACTCCAGACGATCACCAAGAGCGTGAAGAATCCCATCAGCGTCGCGCCCGCATCACGATCGATCTTCGGAACGCGACCACCGTGGAAGAGATGTCCAACCATCGCGCCCAAGAACCAGGGCAGGATGGGAAGAGCGTAACTCGCCTCACGCGCCACCTCACTCCACGTGTTAGGGCGAGTGGGATCCCATCTCTGGAGAATGATGTCCCACACGATGAGGATCACCACGATGACTACGAACGTCCAGGTCACCCAGCGTATACGCTTACGCGCCGGCTCCAGCGCGTTTTTTACCCCATGGGCGGGTCGGGCGAGGACGGCTTCGATCTTCTTCAACATGGGCCTCATCGTCGAGTTTCAGGCGAAGTCGATTCTATCGGGCGGACATGCCATCAGCAAACGGCCTTCGTCGTATTCCATCCGGCGGCACCCGCCATCCACTCCCCGCCCGTTGAGTGCCCCCCAGCCTCCGTCTATATTCCCACCCGCACGGGACGTGGCGCAGCTCGGTAGCGCTGTAGTTTGGAGCTTACACGGCGTATGGCCAGGAAGGTGTGTGTCCCTGTTTCCCCTCAGTAAACCGCGTCACCTCGTCACCGTGCTGGCTCTCGCGGCTGCCGCCATCCTACTCGGGGCGTGGGAGCTCGCCGTCACGCGTCTCGCTTCCGTCGTCTATTTCTTCGACCTGACCTACCTGGCCCTTTCTGTGTGTCTGTTCGGGTTGGGCGCAGGGGCACTCTGGACCCGGCGATACGGCGCTCGATTACGCCTGACGGCCCTGTTGGTGTTGCTGCCCGCCTTGATGCCGATCACCTGGTGGTTGATCTCGAGGTACGACGCCGCCTGGATCGGTGGCCTCTTCGCCTTGCCGTTCGTCCTGTTCGGCGCCGCTTCAACCCTCGCATTCCATCGCATGACCAACCCCGGAGCGCGTGTCCACCTCTACGCCGCCGAGGTCGTCGGCGCAGCGCTCGGCCTGGTGCTGGTCGGTCCGATGGTGGTGCCCTGGCTGCCGATGGATGTCCTGGGGGAGATCGGCATAGAGACTCACCTGCGCGACGTCGTCGACCGAGAGGGATTACGCGAGCATCGTTATGAGGCAAGCGCCTACGCCCGGACGGATCTGGTGCATACGAACCGGGAGTCGGTGGCCTACGTGTTCACCGACGCCATGTTCGTCACACGTTCCGTGCAGTGGGATGGGCAGTCCACGGTTTTCGACGATCCCCACGTAGAGGATCTGGCCCGCCTCAAGCGACTGGCGTTGCTCAGCGGTACGGGCGGCGGCGAGGGCGACCGAGTCCTGCTGTTGGGGGCGGGTGCCGGATTCGACATGGCGCTGGCTCTACAGTCGGGCGCCGAGCGCGTCGACGCGGTCGAAGTCAATCCTCAAACGATCGAGTTCGGCCGCGAACTGGACGCGTGGGCGGGGGGCGTACTCAGCAACCCCAAGGTGCGCATTCACTTGGCCGAGGCCAGGCGCTTCATGGCCAATTCGAGTGAGCGTTGGGACCACATCAACCTCACCCTGTTGCAGACCTCGCCAGCCACCGGGCGAGGGCGCAGCCATGTCGACGGTCGAGTGCTGACCGTCGAGGCCGTGCAGACGTACCTGGACCACCTGCGACCCCTTGGGATACTCGCAGTCATTCAGAACTCACCATTACTTGCGGAGCGGACCCGTCTTTCGGTGCTTACGGCCAACGGCGGACACTCCGATCGTATCGTTGAAATTCGACTGCCGATTTCTGAGCATGCGGACAATCCGTTCAACCACCTGTTGCTGGCCCGCAACGAAGCGTTTGATGAAGCTGAGCTCCGCGAGATACGTCTTCTTGCTACCCAATTGGGTGCGGAGCTCGTTCTAGACCAGACCGGCCTCGACGGTCGGCCTGCAACCGACGACCGCCCGTTTCTGTTCGAGCCGGGTTTTCGCATTGTCGCGTATGCGTTGGTTGCCGGGGCCCTGGCGCTGATGGCGCTCGTTGCCGTGTTGACCTGGGAACGAAAAGCTCCCGGCAACATCGTCCGGGGCTCCGCGGCCGCGCTGGTCGGCAT